>JAUIHY010000114.1 GCA_030432115.1 Gammaproteobacteria bacterium
ATTTTTGGCTTTTTCGATGTCTATCTCGCAGTGAATGATGTTTTCCAAGGCAAACAAACGTATGTCATTGCGTAAATGGCAATAGGCATCCAAATACCAAGCGTTTTTATAGCTGGTGAACCTTTGAGGTGAGACCAAACGTTCAGTGACCTCGGTTTGCCCGCGAGCTGAATAGCTGAATTTCAGTTTTTTACCTTGATTCAAAGCGTCCAGAATGGTTTCAAAGGTTTTTGGGTCAGGTTTGCGTGACAGGGCGGGGATGATTTTGACTAATTTGCGGTTGCTCAGGCCTTTGTCTTCCAAGACTTTTTCAATGTTACCAATGATGCGGCTGAGCGATTGGTTGAGTGCTTCAGATTGCAGGTCTTCAAGAATCTGAGCGGCCATCAATAGGCCATTGGTTTCTTCCATATTCAAACGCACGCCGGGTAGGCTGAATTGTGCGCTGGGTTCATAGTAAAATCCTTTGTTATGGTCGCTGTTGTTTTTCAATATGGGTGCATTGAATTCATCCTTAAGCGTGGCGATCAAGCGGTACAAAGTGGCCGAAGAGCAGGCCAGTCGCTCCATTAAATAGGCGGCGCTGGCCGGTGTTTTGCGGTTTTGCAATATGTTATCAAGCAGGTATATTTTTTCCAGTTTGGCCATCAGCTTTGTAATGCTGGGAGGTCTTTATACAACGCCAAAGCTTCAGGATTAGCCAAGGCATCGGTGTTGGCCACCGGTTTTCCATGAATCACATCACGCACTGCGATTTCAACCATTTTTCCGCTGATGGTTTTGGGGATGGCTGTGACAGCCAGTATTTTGGCTGGCACATGCCTGGGTGTGGTGTTTTTGCGAATCGTGCTTTTGATTTTTTGAATCAATGCTTCAGTCAACTCATGACCGTTTTGCATGACAACGAACAAGATTACTCTTGTGTCTCCGTCCCATTCTTGGCCCACCACTATGCTTTCAAGTACTTCAGGGTGGACTTCGACTTGGCGGTAAATTTCAGCGGTTCCGATGCGCACGCCACCTGGATTCAAGGTGGTGTCAGATCGACCATAGATGACCATGCCGCCTTGGTCGGTGATTTCCGCGCGGTCTGAATGACACCAGATGTTGTCATACTTGTCAAAGTAAGCTGATTTGTATTTTTCGTTGTTTTTATCATTCCAAAAGAACACTGGCATGGACGGGAAGGCCAAATCACAGGCCAATTCACCTGGCTGTCCAGTGATGCTTTGGGCTTGATCATCTAAGATTTTGACTGACATGCCCAGTCCAATGCATTGCAACTGTCCGCGATAAACCGGTAAGTTACTGTTGCCCAATGCAAAACATGAACATATGTCTGTACCACCAGAAATACTGGACAGACAAACATCGCTTTTGACATGGCGATAAACAAAATCAAAATTTTCAGGTAACAAGGGTGAGCCAGTGGAGAAAATGGTGTTCAAGCTGCTCAAGTCATGACTTTCACGCGGTATAAGACCTGCTTTTTCGACTGCTGAAATCCACTTGGCCGAAGTGCCCAAATGTGTGATGTTGTGCTTATCGCTTAAGTCAAACAAACGGTTACCGTCGGGATAAAATGGTGAACCTTCATACAGCACCAAGGTGGCGCCAGTGGCCAAAGTGGAGGCCATCCAGTTCCACATCATCCACCCACAGGTGGTGAAATAAAACAGCCTTGATCCTTCAGCCACATTGCCATGTAACATCAGTTCTTTCAAATGTTGTAACAAAATGCCGCCCGTTCGATGAACAATGCATTTGGGTTTGCCTGTGGTACCAGATGAATACAGCACAAACAATGGGTGATCAAAAGGGACGGGGGTGAATGTCAGTTCTTTGACCTGTTGCGATTGAACGCTGTAGTGATAATCCACGGCAAGTGCTGGCATGTTATCGTCTTGCTCAATGTAATTGACCACCATGACTTGAGTGATGCTGTCTATTTGTTGAGTGATGTGAGCCACTTTATCTAAGCAATCATGATTTTTGCCGTTGTATTGGTATCCATTGGCGCAAAAGAGCACCTTGGGTTTGATTTGCCCAAACCGGTCGACCACACCATTGATACCGAAGTCAGGTGACGTAGATGACCATATGGCACCCAGAGATGTGGTGGCCAGCATGGCAATCAAGGTTTCAGGAATGTTGGGCATAAAGGCGGCCACACAATCACCTTTTTTAACACCCAAAGTTTTCAAATGTTGTTGCAATAAACTGACTTCGTTTCTTAAATCATCATAACTGAAGGATGTGGTGCCGCCATCTTCGCGTTCAAACAGCAGTGCTTGGTCATTGCCGGTGTGGCGCAGCATGTTTTCTGCATAATTCAAAGTCATGCCAGAAAACCATTGGGCATCTATCATGTGACCATCATCTTTCAAGTCACAGCTGGCCTCTTTGTGGTAAATCACTCCACAAAAATCCACCACAGCGCGCCAAAACTCTCCCCTGCTTTGAACTGAGAACTGATGAAGGTCGGCGTAGTCCTTCAGTTCAATGGCATGCTGTTGCTCAATCTGGTGTTTGAATTGTGTCATTTGACTGCTGGACACGGTGGGTTCACTTGGTGTCCAAATAGGCTGTGCTGTCATGTTTTTGTGGTGTTTTGAATGACCACAATTTGACAATAATTGCTTGGTTTTGTAAAGCGTTGCTGAAGATTCAAGTGGTCTTTTGTCAGATGAATTGCTGTCATTGGCTGGCGGTGAACTGCGTGTGGTTTCAAATGGCAGTTATCAAAAACGACTGACATTGGTTGCTACGAAAATACATGTATTTTTATGTCATTCAGTAGCTTAGCTAAACTTGCTCTGCGTTTTTTATTGCAAAATAAGTCATCATGATTTAACATTATTGTCTTAATGCAATCGAGGTGTGTATGTTGTTAATGAAGTGTGTTCTGTGCTCTTTATTGATTTTGAGTGCCTCCTGTGTGCTTGCTGATGACTCTCAAAAGCCCATTAAAATTTGTTTAGACAGTGCAGATTGGCGGCCCTTTATTTATCAAGAATCAGGCCAAGTAAAAGGCATGCACATTGAAACCATAAGATCATCATTGAACACCATGAATTTGTCTTATGAATTCATCCCAGCCCCTTGGAAGCGTTGTTTAAAAGGTGCAGAAAAAGGGCGTTACGACGCCATTGCCACGGCTTCATTCAATCAAGACAGGGCTGCTTATCTGTGGTACCCCAGTGATGCCAGTGCTTTGATATCAACGGCGCGTGTTGGACAGGTGCAATACAACATCATTGTTCACAGCAGCAGTAACTTTCAATACGATAATGGTTTGACTGAGGTTCCACAACCTGCACGTGTTCCGAGAGATTATTCCATTGGCAAAGACTTGAAGGCCATGGGTTTTGAAATTGATGATTCTTCTCTCAATGATTTACAAAACCTCAAACGATTGATTCGTGAAAAGAATGGTGCAGTCATTGCTTTGCCTTCGTTGGTTACTTGGGCCAATCAGCATGAAGAGTTTGCTGGTAAGATCAAATTAATTGAAAAACCTTTGAAATCCAAATCATACTTTCTGGTGTTTTCTAAAAAAGGACAGATCAATGCCGATCAAGCTCAAGCCATTTGGCAACAAGTACAAGCCGCTCGTGAAAACGCGCAATTCAAAGAATATAATTCTTACGGACAGTAAGCCACAGGTGCATTGATGCGAAAAGAAATACCGAATGGACTCTATAAAAAATTGGCGGCATATTCTGTGGTCATGGCATTCACCTTTGGGTTGATCATCAGTGTCTATCAAATATATAGAGATTACGTTCAACAAGAATCACGCTTGATTGCGGACATCAACGATCGGGTGCAATTGGTGCAAGCCAGTGCTGAAAAAGCGATTTATGAGTTTGATGAAAATTTGGCCCAATTGGTGGTAGATGGCATCGGAGAACACCCAGCCGTTTTGAGCCTCAAAGTCTACGATGATTATAATGATTTATTTAAATCAAAGGTGATTCAAACATCAGCCCCGAGGTCTCAGTGGTGGCCCAATTCTTGGGTGTTGGCCCCCAGAACGTTGATATACCCACTTCAGGTTCAAGCCGAAACGGTCAAATCTAATGCCAGAATTGAAGTGATGGTGGATCCATTTTTGGTGGTTGATGATTTTATTGAGCGGTCCTTATTGATTGTGCTTTTCGGGTTGCTTCGGAATGTGCTGCTTGCCATTGTGTTGTTGTTTTTGTGTTATCGATTGGTGACCAGGGCCATATTGGGTTTGAGCCAAGACTTGTCAAAAATTGATCCCATGAATGATCAGGGACAATTGATTACCATACCTACCAAACACCAAAAAAATGAACTGGGGTATTTGGCCAGTATGATCAATGATTTGCTGCAGAAGATTCGTCAAGGCATGAGGAAAATTAATGACCTTAATTCAGAATTGAATCAACAGTTGTTGGACAAGTCACAAATTGAAAAAGCACTGAATTTGGCTGGTGAGCGAACGGCTGAAAGAACGGGCCAGGCATATATTCATTCAATGGTTGAATTCATAGCTGACACCATGAAGGTGGATGGTGTGTCACTTTTTAGAAGAACAACACAGGGTGGTGAATTGGTTTATGAGCCTGTTGTGAGTTTATTGAACGGTAAAAAAATCACACAAAAGCAGTTGTTGTTGAATGATTTGCCTTTGGATTTACTCAGTGGACACCACGCCATTGCACCTTTGGAGATAAGTGATTCATACCAAGAGGGCGTGTTTCAAACCTTTTATGGGATGACCATCCCCATTCGCAATAGCAGACAAAACATTGTTAATTTGCTGCAGTTGGTTTCAGCCAGCCCCATCAGCGATGATTTTTACCAACAGAATAAATCATTGTTACAAATTCTCAGCAGTCGATTTGTGACTGAGAGTGAGCGTGAGAGACAGGAGCGAAAAATTTTGGAGGTGGCGCACACCGACAGTCTGACTAAACTATCAAACCGCTACCATTTTCAATCCTTGCTTAAAGAAGAGATTGAAACAGCCAAGCAAAGACAAGAAAAAGTGGTTTTGATTCATGTGGATGTGAACAATTTCAAATGGATTAATGACTCTTTCAGTTATGAATTAGGAGATCAATTACTGATTCAAATGGCACAAAGATTGAGCCGATTGGTTAGTGAGGACAGTCTTGTGGCTCGTGTGGCGGGAGATGAGTTTGTTATTATCAAGCGGCTCAATAAAACGGGCATTGAATCTTTGCTCAGTGAGCACATTCACTCAGCCTGTCAAAAAACCTTTGTGATCGATAATCATGTAATTAACCCCAAAGTGAGCGTGGGGATGGTTATCTATCCAGACCATGCTCAATCCAGTGAAGATTTGATCAAACATGCTGAGTATGCTGTGAACATGGCCAAACGCAAGAAAGGTGTCAGGACTCAGTATTTTAATCAAGATGTGGCGGCCGAAATTGAACGCAAGCATGTCATCACAAAATCATTGGACAATGCCATAGACTTGTCATTGTTGACGATAAACCTGCAGCCCATTTGTTGTGTCAAAACAGGCGAAATTAATTCTTATGAGGTGTTGTGTCGATGGGATGATGCGGAACTTGGCAGGGTGTCACCCGATGAGTTTATCCCAGTGGCAGAAGAAACTGGCTTAGTACATAAACTGGGCTCTTGGGTATTGGAGGAAACCATAAAAACCATGAAGCTTTATGCCCGAAAGTTCCCGGATGACTCCATGTTGAAGGTGGCAGTGAATTTTTCAGCACATCAGTTAATGAACCCTTCATTGGTAGATCAGTATTTAAACACAATCAAACAGGCTGCCATTGATCCGTCATTGATCACGTTTGAAATCACTGAATCCATGCTGATTGATGATTTGGCGCAAGGTTCAGAAATTTTAGAGAACATCGCAGGTTTTGGCTGTGAAATTTCTATTGATGATTTTGGCACAGGTTATTCATCCTTGCAGTATTTAAAGCATTTACCCATCAACAATTTAAAAATAGACAAAGAATTTATTAATGGAATCTCTGGAGATGGCTCTGATATAAGCATAGTGAAGGCAATTATCAGCTTGGCTCGGGCTTTGCAAATGAACGTCATTGCAGAAGGCGTAGAAACTGAAGAGCAAAAACACCTGTTGTCACAACTGTCTTGCGACATGATGCAAGGCTACTATTTTTCGAAACCATTGACCATTTCCCAGGTATTAGAAAACAAAAGTCAACAGGCAAGTTCATTGCCACAAGAAATGAGGTCGTGATGAAAACAAAGCAAATGGCTTGCATGGTTTTGATGATTGCTGTTGTGCCAGCATTGTGGGCGCAAAGCATCAGTTTTGGTGGGCGAATCCAGGCTGATTATTTAATGGTCAATGAAGACAGCTTAAGTCACAGGGATGAAGAAGAAATCCGTCGGGCCAGACTCTATGCCAAAGGAAAGTTTGGTAATGACTGGAAATACAAGGCGCAATATGATTTTGCCGGTGGAGGGGAGTGGAAAGATTTGTATCTGGCATACGTGGGTTTTGAAAACACGGTGATTCAAGCGGGACAAATTTTCGAGATGGTGAGCTTAGAAGGTTTCACCAGTTCCAAACACCTGGTGTTTATTGAGCGTTCTTTGCCTGTGGCTTTTGTTCCAGATCGTGCTTTGGGGGTCAGCATCAACCGTTGGACTGATCATTGGATGTTTGCAGCAGGTTATTATGACAGGAACCTCAGAGACAGTGATGTCAATAGTCACGGTGCCTCGGCGCGCGTGGCCTGGTCAACGCAGCACCAAGGACATCAGTGGCACCTCGGGGGCAGTTGGGCCTGGCGAACAACAGATGGCGGCACCTTTCGGAGTCGCACGCGACCAGAAACACATGTAACAGATACCCGTTTGGTCAATACTGGGCACATCGCAGATGTGAATGATTACACCACTTTAGGACTGGAGTTGGCATGGGTTAAAGGACCCTGGTCTGTACAAACAGAATACCTGCAGCAAAATCCGAACAGGAAGGTAAATGCGGACCTCAGCTTCAACAGCTGGTACGTTATGGGCAGCTATTTTTTCACGGGTGAATCAAGGAATTACGATCAAAATTACGGCATATTTGGTTCAGTCAAACCAGCGAGGAAAAGTGGTGCTTGGGAGTTGGGTTTGCGTTATTCAGGGATGGATTTGAATGACAAAGACATCGAAGGCGGTGATATGAAAAACTGGACTGTGGGTTTGAATTGGTATATCAACAGTGAATGGAAATTGGCTTTAAACTATATCGATTCAAAGGCCGAAAAAAGGACAGTAAAAGATAGACCCAAATTCACTCAACTCAGATTGCAATACGTTTTTTA
>JAUIHY010000115.1 GCA_030432115.1 Gammaproteobacteria bacterium
TTTTGATTAAATCGTAAAGGTCTTCATTTTGATTGAAAATAATCGAAGGCGCTGAAATGCCAATGCGCGACTTCACCACGCCCTGCCCATAACGATCATCTATGGAAGATGACAGTATCAAAGTGGTCATGCCACGTTCTCGGTAATTGTGGCTGGACTGCAATAGATGTGTGGTTTTCCCGGCATTCATTGCAGAATAATAAAAATACAGTTTGGCCATTGTGGCAGGAATCTGGGTTAATAAGAGTCAGGCATTTTACTACATTTGAAGTTTGGCTGCACACAAGCCAAGTGGGTCATAATTGCCATTAAGGGGTATCAGATTGTGATTTTATCAATTGGATAAAGGCTGAAGCTGGTAAGGGTTTTGAAAACAAAAAACCTTGTAATGCAGTGTAATGCAGTCCTTGTAGCATCTGATTTTGCTTTTCGGTTTCCACACCTTCAATAATCACATCTAAGGTCAATTCGTTGGCCATGTCAGTGATGGCTTGGATGATGGGTCTTTGTTTGTCGGTGTTGCCACTGGGGTCGATGAACGCTTTGTCAATTTTCAATTCATCCACGGGTAAATCGTGCAAATAGGCCAGAGAGGAATAACCCATGCCAAAATCATCGATCGAAAATTGAAAACCCATGGATTGCAATACGTCGACCTGTTCGGTAACCAAATTGGACCTTTCTAACAATACCGATTCGGTGATTTCCAATTTAAAGCGGCTGGGTTCAAGTCCATACTGAAGGATGGTTTCTAACAACAGTTGCCCCAATTTGGTGCGCAATTGATTGGCGCTGATGTTGATGCTCAGTGTGAAATCTTGGTGGCCCAACAAGCAGTCAATTTGTTGCATGAGTTGGCAAGATTGCTCTAATATGATCACTTGTAGTTGGTTGATCAAGCCTGAATTTTCAGCTATCGGAATAAATTCAGCCGGTTGGGCATGTGTTTGGCCATCAATGTGCCAACGAATCAAAGCTTCTGCCGATATGACTTGGCCTTGAGGGTTGAATTGGGGCTGAAAGTAGGCCTGAAAAGTGTTGTTTTGAATGCCTTTTTGAATGTCGCTTTCAATTTTAAACCTTTGGGCAGTGAAATCGGTTAATTGTTTGCTGTAAACGACCAATTGCTCACCACCCATTTTTTTGGCTTGGTACATGCACATGTCGGCTTGTTGTAACACCTGATCTGCTGTAGCGGCTTGTACGCCATCAAACACACAAATACCCAAGCTGCAGCCAATCTGGTAGGCCACTTTGTTGTAATAAAATGATTTGTTGATGCTTTGAATCAATTGCTGTGACAGCTGTGTGGCGTGGCCTTGAATTTCTGCCTTCATGTGACTGAGGTCGTCCAGTAAAATCACAAACTCATCGCCACCAATGCGTGACAATGTGGCCAATGGAGGTATGCATTGTTTCAAGCGCAAACCCACCATGATAAGGAATTCATCACCAATGCTGTGCCCCAGGGAGTCGTTGATTTTTTTAAAATCATCTAAATCGACAAAGATCAAAGCACCGTGCAATTGGTTTTCAGCAGCCACTTGAATTTTTTCTTCCAACTTATCCAGCAATAAACTGCGGTTGGCCAATTGGGTTAATGGGTCGTAATAGGCCAACTGTTCAATTTTGGCCTTGTCCTTGTTTTGCTGGGTGACATCCCGGGCCATGTACAACAGCCTTTGTTTTTGAGTCAAGGGGTTGTCTTCTGCTGGAATGATCCGACCTTCAAAATCTGTGGTTCCAATGGGCAAATTGAGGCTGTAATGAATGATTTGGATTTCATTGGATGCCAAAGCACGTTCCATACCAAAATCGACTTGGGCAGAGACGTCCTGGGGTAAGACTTCATGGTGTTTTTTACCCATGAATTCAGATTGTGCCATCAGCAACAACGAGTGATTGCCGCCAAACAGGTCTTCAATGGTGCCGTCACAGCTGAGCACAAACATCAAGTCGGGTATCAGTTGTGAAATGGCCAGCATCCTTTGGTTGTTTTCCTGAATGGATTGCATCAGTGACGATTGCTGCTCTTGTGTTTGGTGTTTTTCAATGGTCGCCGCTGCGAATTGAGCGAAATGTTGTGTAATGGCGGATTCAAAGTCGCTGGGAGTTTTTGTGCTGGAGAAATACAAGTCCAAACTGCCCAAAACCCGTTGTTCCTGACACAAGATGGGCCAAGAAGCACAAGCTTGAATCCCATGCTTTGATAAAGTTTCTAGGGTGTTTGGCCAATGCTCGTGGTCCAGTATACGGGGAGTGAACACCATTGTTCTGTTGAAAATCGCTTGGGTGGTGGCGTGGTCAGATTGTTGTTGCGCACATTGAATCTCTTGAACACAATCTTGCGAGAGTCTGGGGGATACGCTGTGACAAAGGTGGTTGTCTTTTGTTAATGAAATGGCGGCCAGGCCATTGTTGTTACCCAAGGTGGATTCGAGGAGTGAGCACATTTGTGTCAAGCAATCAGTTAAACTGGCATCGGTAAAAAGCAAAGCCAAAGCTTTGTTTTGTGCTTCTAATATTTGATTGAATTGAAGGGGGTTGATGTCAGTCATAAGCGCAACAGTTTAACCACTTTGCTTGTGATTTCAAAATGCACTGTGTTAAATTTTGTGGTTTAGGCTCTGGTTGGACTGAAATGAAGTCAAAAATTAGCCACATACAACTGGCTGTCAGCTGTGCCAATCAGGCACAGGCTGAAGACTTGGTGAATCATTTGCTGTCTGAGCGATTGGTGGCATGTGGTCAAATCATAAATAAAATGAAATCTTTTTACCATTGGGAAGGTCAAATAGCGCAGTCTGAAGAATGCTTACTGTTACTGAAGACCAAAGCGGGTTTGTTTGAACAAATAGAACAAGCAATCACGGCACATCACAGTTATGATGTGCCAGAAATCACAGCCACTGCCTTGGTGGCCATTTCAGAACCTTATAAAAAGTGGATAGATGAAGAAACTATTTAATATATTGGCCTTGTGGCTGTTGACTTCTCCTGCACATGCGGCGGAAGATATTTTGCCCGTGGATGAGGCCTTTAAGCCTTCGGTGGCGGTGAACGGTGATCAGGTGTTGGTCGAATTTAAAATAGCCGAAGGTTATTACCTGTATCGACATGCCTTTAAATTCAAAGGCTTGGCGGCCGAATTGGGCGATGCCAACATCCCAGCAGGCAAAAAGAAAACGGATGAGTTTTTTGGTGAGGTTGAAACTTACCGGAAAAAGGTCAGCATCAAACTGCCATTGTTGAGTGCGTCCACATCTGCCAAACTAGAGGTCAAATACCAAGGGTGTGCCGATGCGGGTATTTGTTATCCGCCTCAGAAAAGAAGTTTTGAGTTGCCACAAACAAACATTGCCTCACAAGTGGGGGCCTCTCCATTCGGAGGTCAAACCGCCACATTTTTTGGTGGCACAGCCTCTATTCCTGCCAGTGAAGCGTTTCGATATGAAGTGATTGCTTTATCGGACACCGCCTTGAGTGCGCGTTTCACCATGGCACCTCACATTTATTTGTATAAAGACCAGTTGCAGTTTTCGACCTTTTCCAGTGGCGTGACTTTGGGGCAACCCAAATTTCCAGAGGCCAGCCTCAAAGACGATCCAGAGTTTGGTTTGGTTGATGTTTATTATGATGTGGTCGAAATTGAAATCCCTTATACCCGAAGCCAGGCTGTTAATCAGTTAGCCATAGAAGCGGCATTTCAAGGTTGCGAAGATGGCAAAATTTGTTATCCGCCAGAATCTCGATTGGTGACAGTTGATTTGCCTATGGCCAAGCAGTTGATTGATGAAACCAAGACAGTGGCAACGCCAAGTGCTGGGATGTCAGAAACTCAGCAATTGACAGCTGATATTGCTGATAACCCGATGTGGTTGACGGTATTAAAATTTTTAGGGTTTGGCTTGTTGCTGTCCTTAACGCCTTGTGTTTTCCCCATGATACCTATTTTGTCCAGTTTGATTGTGGGACAAAAGAACCCAAGCACCTCAAGGGCTTTTGTGCTGTCATTGACTTATGTATTGGCCATGGCATTGACTTACACCATTGTGGGTGTGGTTGCTGGGTTGGCAGGCGCCAATTTACAAGCCATGTTCCAAAAACCTTGGATCATCATTTCCTTCAGCGTGGTGTTTGTGTTGTTGGCCTTATCGATGTTTGGTTATTACGAGTTGCAATTGCCGGCCAAGTGGCAAAATAAATTGTCCAGTATATCGAACAAACAAAAAGGTGGCTCTTTATTGGGTGTGGCAGTGATGGGCTTTTTGTCGGCATTGATTGTTGGCCCTTGTGTGGCGCCACCATTGGCAGCTGCTGTGATTTATATTTCAACTGAGCAAAGCGGTGCCGTTCTGGGTGGCTTGGCTTTGTTTGCCATGTCCATGGGCATGGGTTTGCCTTTGATCGCCATAGGTACTTCTGCAGGCAAATGGATGCCATCATCAGGTGGTTGGATGAATGTGGTTAAAGCCTTTTTTGGCGTGGCCTTGATTGGTATGGCGATTTGGTTCTTGTCCCGAATTTTGGATGCCAATGTGGTCTTATACCTTTGGGCGGTATTGATTTTATTCTCTGCTGTTATGTGGAGTGCTTATGCCAAAAACAATGGCATGAATGGCATGGGCGCCGCGTTTTTTGATGCCGTTAAGGTTTTGGGAGTCTTGGTGGGGTCGGCGCAATTGATTGGCGCGATGGCTGGCGGCACAGACCCTTTAAGGCCATTGAAAGGGGTGTTTTCATCGAGTGCTCAGGCCAAAGTGGCTCAATTGCAATTCACAAAAATCAAATCGCTTGATGAGCTGCAGTCGGCATTGCAAAGTAGTGATAAGCCGGTTTATTTTGACTTTTATGCTGACTGGTGCACCGAGTGTAAGCGCATGGAGGCCACCACATTCCAAGATCCGGGCTTGGTGGCGATGTCCGAATCCTTTACCTTGCTGAAAGCCGATGTAACGGCCAATGACGAGGTGGATGCCGCGTTGATGGCCTATTTCCAGATTGTCGGGCCGCCTGCCAGTTTGTTTTTTGCACCAGGTGGTCAGCCTTTGGTGCAGCATAACTTCTTTGGTTACAAGTCTGCATCGGAATTAAAACAAACGTTTGAAAAAATATTAAATTAAGCAACTTTCTGGACATTCGCGGACGTTTGCTTCAAAATCGACGCACTTAGAAGCGAAGTTTAAGTCAAATATGATGAAGATTGCTGTTGTCAATGGGCCCAATTTGAACCTGTTGGGAAGCCGAGAACCTGATGTTTATGGTAGCCAGACTTTGGCCGACATCAATCAAGAGATGGAATCTTTGGCAAACCAGTTGGGCATCAAGCTGGCTTGTTTTCAATCCAATGCCGAACATCAGCTGATAGATTATATACACCAAAAGGGTGAACAGGGTTTTGATGGCGTCATCATCAACCCAGCAGCGTTCACTCACACCAGTGTGGCCTTGCGGGATGCTTTGTTGGCAACGCAATTGCCTTTTGTTGAAGTGCACCTGTCTAATGTGCATGCGCGAGAGGAATTCAGGAGCCACTCTTGGTTTTCAGACATTGCCCTGGGCACCATCACGGGCTTGGGCTCGGAAGGGTATTTGGCCGCACTTCGTTATTTTTCCACCACATTAAAACAACCATAGGTCTCTCTCAATGGATATCAGAAAAATCAAAAAACTCATTGAACTGTTAGAACATTCCTCCTTAACAGAAATGGAAATCACTGAAGGTGAAGAAACAGTGAAATTGTCACGTACCAGTCAAGTGGCAGCACCCGTACAAACCGCAGTGGCTGTTCCAGCTGCTGCACCTGTTGCCGCTCCTGCAGCGGAAACAGTATCGCCTGCTGCTGAAGCACCCGTTATGTCTGGCCAAGTGGTCAGAAGCCCCATGGTTGGTACTTTTTATGCGGCGCCTTCCCCAGATGCCGAACCATTTGTTAAAGTAGGCCAGCAAGTGGCTGCAGGTGATGCTTTGTGCATGGTTGAAGCAATGAAAATGTTCAATCAAATTGAATCTGAATTTTCTGGGAAAGTGAAACGCATCTTGGTTGAAAATGGACAGCCAGTTGAGTTTGATGAACCTTTGTTTGAAATCGAATAAAGGGGGAGCCCATGTTCAGAAAAATTGTGATTGCCAACCGAGGTGAGATTGCTTTGAGGATACTCAGGGCTTGTCAAACCATGGGCATCAAAACAGTGGCGGTACACTCCACAGTTGACCGCAACCAAAAACATGTCGGCATGGCCGATGAATCTGTTTGTATTGGCCCACCTTCATCTTTAGAGTCGTACTTAGACATTCCAAAAATCATTGCGGCGGCCGAAGTGACAGATGCCGAAGGCATACATCCAGGCTATGGATTTTTGGCTGAAAACGCAGAATTCGCAGAATCCGTTGTCGAATCAGGCTTTAAATTCATTGGTCCCAAAGCTGAAACCATCCGTTTGATGGGAGATAAAGTGGCGGCGATTGATGCCATGAAGTCAGCGGGTGTGCCTTGCGTGCCTGGTTCGGGTGGTCCTTTGGGCGATGAGCCCGAGAAGAACATACAGATTGCCAAAAAAATTGGCTATCCTGTGATTGTCAAAGCCGCTGCTGGCGGTGGTGGTCGAGGCATGCGTGTGGTGCACACAGAAGCGGCATTAAACCATGCCATCAGCACCACAAAAACCGAAGCCAAAGCGGCATTCGGAGATGACACGGTTTATATGGAAAAATTCTTGGAAAACCCAAGGCACATTGAAATACAAGTTTTGTCAGATGCCTATGGTAACGCCATACATTTAGGTGAACGGGATTGTTCTATGCAACGTCGCCATCAGAAAGTGGTGGAAGAAGCACCTGCGCCGGGCATCACAGAGGCCCAGCGACAAGCGATTGGTCAGGTGTGTGTTGAGGCCTGTAAGCGCATCAAATATGAAGGAGCCGGTACCTTTGAGTTTTTGTATGATGACGGCGAATTCTATTTCATTGAGATGAACACACGAATCCAAGTGGAGCATCCTGTGACTGAAGCCATTACCGGTGTTGATTTGATCAAACAGCAGTTGTTGATTGGATCAGGTGAACCGCTGGCAATCAAACAAGAGGACATCGTTATATCAGGCCATGCGATAGAATGTCGTGTCAATGCCGAAGACCCGGATACTTTCATGCCTTGCCCTGGAACCGTGGATATTTTCCATGCCCCGGGTGGCCCAGGCGTTCGTGTCGACTCACATGTTTATGATGGTTATCGTGTGCCACCCAATTACGATTCCATGGTGGGTAAAATCATCACATTTGGTGAAGACCGCATCACCGCCATTCGACG
>JAUIHY010000116.1 GCA_030432115.1 Gammaproteobacteria bacterium
CACATTCTATGCCGAAATGATAAGCCTTAATGCATTGTGACTGTCTCAGTCACAATTCGGATTGGCGTTATAAAACATCAGGAATACGAACCACGCCTTCCATCAAAACGCGTGCGCTGCGGCTCATAGAAACTTTTTGGGCTTTCCATTCGCCGTTGGTTTCGGACACTTCTGCGCCGACTTTGAGCGTGCCCGACGGATGGCCAAATCGCACCGAATCGCGTTCGCCACCGCCAGCAGCTAAGTTCACCAGTGTGCCAGGTATGGCTGATGCTGTGGCAATCGCCACCGCCGCCGTGCCCATCATGGCATGGTGTAACAAGCCCATGGACAAAGCACGGACATTGAGGTCAATATCGCTTTCACTGATGGCTTTGCCGCTTGATGAAGCGTAAGCTTTGGGTGGCGCAACAAAAGCCACTTTTGGTGTGTGTTGGCGGGTTTTGGCTTCTTCAATGTTGTTAATCAAACCCATCTTAATCGCACCATGGGCGCGGATGGTTTCGAACATTTCTAATGCTTTGTCATCGCCATTGATGTCGGGTTGTAATTCGGTGCCTTGGTAATTGATGTCAGCCGCGTTCAGGAAAATCGTCGGGATGCCTGCATTGATCATGGTCGCTTGGAATGAACCGACTCCCGGCACATCCAAAGTATCAACCACATTCCCCGTTGGAAACATCGCCGCATCACCCACAGGGTCCACAAAATCAATCTTGACCTCAGCGGCTGAAAAAGTCACACCGTCCAATTCAAAATCGCCAGTTTCCTGAACTTCACCATCTGTGATCGGCACATGGGCAATGATGGTTTTTTTGATATTGGCTTGCCAAATGCGCACCTCGCAAATGCCATTGTCAGGAATTCGCGCCGCATCAACCAAACCAGAACTGATGGCAAATGAACCCACGGCCGCAGTTAAATTACCGCAATTACCACTCCAATCCACAAAAGCCCGATCAATAGCCACTTGCCCAAACAAGTAATCCACATCGTGTCCAAGCTCCGAACTTTTCGACAAAATCACCGTTTTAGATGTGCTGGAAGTTGCCCCACCCATGCCGTCGGTTTGTTTTCCATAAGGATCAGGACTGCCAATCACCCTGAGCAACATCTTATCCCGAGCCTCACCTGGCACCTGTGCAGCAGCGGGCAAATCAGACAAGTTAAAGAAAACGCCCTTGGACGTACCACCGCGCATATAGGTGGCTGGAATTTTAATTTGTGGCTTGTGTTTCATTTTTAATAGTCTATCAATTACCAGCCAAAAAGTCCTGCGCAAAGCGTTGTAATACGCCACCTGCTTCGTAAATCAAGACTTCTTCAGCCGTGTCCAATCTGGATTTTACTGGTATGGTGACTTGTTCGCCGTTTTTGCGCGTCATGATGACTTGCATTTCGGCACCTGGGGCGATTTCACCTTGGACATCGAAGGTTTCTGTGCCGTCGATTCCGTATGTTTTGCGGGTTTCGCTGTTGGTGAATTCCAATGGTAAAACACCCATGCCAATCAAGTTGGTTCTGTGGATGCGTTCGAAGCCTTCCGCGACAATCACTTCAACACCTGCCAAACGCACGCCTTTGGCGGCCCAATCTCTTGATGAGCCTTGGCCGTAATCGGCACCGGCAACAATGATCAGCGGTTGTTTGCGTTCCATATAGGTTTCAATCGTTTCCCACATGCGCATTTCAGTGCCTTCTGGTTCCAATCGTGCCAACGAACCTTGCTTGATGTTGCCATCTGCGTCCAATACCATTTCATTGAGCAATTTCGGGTTAGCGAAAGTCGCACGCTGAGCCGTCAAGTGATCGCCACGGTGTGTTGCATATGAATTAAAGTCTTCTTCAGGCAAGCCCATTTTGTGAAGGTAAGCACCTGCAGCACTGGACATTTGTATCGCATTCGATGGTGACAAATGATCGGTGGTGATGTTGTCACCCAGCACTGCCAATGGGCGCATGCCTTTCATGGTGCGTTCACCAGCCAAAGCACCTTCCCAATACGGTGGTCTTTGAATGTAGGTTGATTTCACGTCCCAATCGTACAAAGGCTTGGTGTGTTTGGCGATGATGTCTTGGACATTGAACATCGGCTCATAGACTTGGGTGAAATGCTCAGGTTTGACGCTGGCTTTGATTACCGCATCAATCTCTTCATCACTGGGCCAAATGTCTTTTAAGTGTATTTCATTACCGTCGGCATCGGTACCCAATGCATCTTTTTCAATGTCAAAACGAATCGAACCGGCAATCGCATAAGCCACCACTAAGGGCGGCGAAGCCAAAAAGGCTTCACTGGCATGCGGATGGATGCGGCCATCGAAGTTTCTGTTACCTGATAAAACGGCTGTGGCATATAAATCGCGCTCAACAATCTCGTCTTTGATTTTTGGATCCAAAGCACCACTCATGCCGTTACATGAAGTACAGGCATAAGCAACAACACCGAAGCCCAGCTGTTCTAATTCAGGCAATAAACCCGCCTCTTCGAGGTACAAAGTCACGGCTTTTGAACCGGGTGCCAATGAAGTTTTAACCCAAGGTTTACGCAACAATCCGTGCTTATTTGCATTACGCGCAATCAAACCAGCCGCAATCATATTGCGTGGATTAGAGGTATTGGTACATGAAGTGATGGCTGCAATGATGCACGCACCATCTGGCATCAAACCATCTTTTGAACGGTAATCACCAGTGATGCCTTTGTCAGCCAAATCAGCCACTGAAACACGCGCATGCGGATTTGAAGGACCGGCTATGTTTCTACCAACCGATGACATGTCAAAAGTCAAAACACGTTCGTATTCCGCACCTTTTAAACCATCTGACCACAGGCCAGTGGCTTTGGCATACGTTTCCACCAATTTCACTTGCTCGGCATCACGGCCTGTTAACGTCAGGTAATCAATGGTTTTTTCGTCAATCGAAAACATCGCTGCAGTGGCACCAAATTCTGGTGTCATGTTAGAAATGGTTGCGCGGTCTCCCAGGGTCAAGGCTGAGGCGCCTTCACCGTAAAATTCAATGTAGCTAGAAACCACTTTTTCATTGCGCAAAAATTCAGTCAAGGCCAACACCATGTCCGTGCTGGTGATGCCCGGCTGTGGTTTTCCTGTTAATTCAACACCAATGATGTCTGGTAAGCGCATGTATGAAGCACGGCCCAACATCACGCTTTCGGCTTCCAAACCGCCCACACCTACAGCAATCACGCCCAATGCATCGACCATTGGTGTGTGACTGTCGGTGCCAACCAAAGTATCTGGGAATGCCACGCCGTCGCGTGATTGAATCACTGGCGACATGCGCTCTAAATTGATTTGGTGCATGATGCCGTTACCTGGTGGCACCACATTGACGTTTTTGAATGCAGTTTTACACCAGTTGATGAAACGAAATCGGTCTTTGTTTCTGCGGTCTTCTATCGCTCTATTTTTTTCAAACGCGTCTTTTTCATAGCCTGCATGTTCTACCGCCAATGAATGGTCAACAATCAACTGCGTTGGCACCACTGGGTTAATTTGTGCAGGATCGCCACCTTTTTCAGCTATCGCATCACGCAAACCAGCCAAATCCACAAATGCCGTTTGGCCCAAAATATCATGGCACACGACTCGCGCAGGGAACCAAGGGAAGTCCAAATCACGCTTGCGCTCAATGATTTGACTCAATGAATCGGTAAGCTGTTCGGGAGGACAACGTCTGACCAAGTTTTCAGCCAACACTTTTGATGTATAAGGTAGCTTGTCATAAGCGCCTGCTTGAATGGCTTCAACGGCTTCACGTGTGTCGTAGTAGGATAGTTCTGTCCCAGGCAAAGGCTTGCGGTATTGCGTGTTCATTGTGGTTCCCTATTGATTTCAAAACCCAGCAATTTTAACGGTTTTGGTAACAAAAACCCATAAAAAAAGCCCAGAACTGAGCTGGGCTTGATATCAATTTCTCGCTCTCAGGTTCATTCAAATCCGTCTTTAAAAATCACATCGCTGTACTCAACAGCGCCCACATCACATGCAGAAGTACCATCTCCGTTACCGTCTATGGGTCGAACTTGATTAATCTGATCTAGCAGTGAAGCACATTCCATTTCAGGCACAAAGTCCACGGCAGGCCCGTTAGGATGCAACACATGGTGAGCCATGCCGTTGCCTGAACCAGTCAATGCTGTGTTCAGCACCATACTGACATTGGCTTCGTTGATTACGGCATCAGTCTGACCGAGGCTGACACCCACCGAATCAGTACTGCCATTCAAACCCAGTAGGTTATGGTCATTGAGGCTCACCGACTGGTTGAAATTCAAAATTTCGTTCACCAACTGTCCTTGGTTACCTGTCACCAGACTCTGATGAAGTCTCAACTCACCGTCTTCAACCACGATGGCACCGCCATCTTGTTCTGTCATGTTTTGTGTTACCGTAACTTGGTTTAAGGTCACACGGCTGGTGTAATACAAATAACCATAACTGTTGTTACTGATGTGGATGGCTCCCGCCCCAGCTTCGCTGCTGTTTCCACTGACGGTGGAATTATTCAGCGTGATGATGCCGTCATACATGAATGCCGTGGTCAGGAACAAAGCGCCACTTTTCGCATTGCCTGTATTGTGATTGTTTGAAATGGTGGAGTGATTGATACTGCCTGATGCACCCGCTAAAGTGATGCCCGCAGAGCCAAATGAAGCATTGGGCTTGCCTAGGTTGTTTTCCACACTGCTTTGATTCATTTCAAAAGATCCAGCGTAATGATAAATCCCGCCACCCACATTGTCATGGATGCGGCTGTTGTTGATGGTTAAATCGCCATAGAAGTGACTGATTGCCCCACCTCGGTTGGCGCTGGGGCTGACGCCACCAGAAATGGTGACATCATTCACAATCATTTCACAAAAATCAGCTTGGATGACCCTGAATTCAGGCGCTGCTTGATCACGCCTGATGGTCAAGCCATTGCCATTGATGGTGATGTTATCTGTGATGACTGGTAAAGCAGTTGTGAGCACCACATCGCTATTTGTTTGTAACTCAATCACGTCATCACCTGAACCCGACGCACAGCCACCTATGGCAGCATCGTCATTGGCCGAAGTGATGGCGTCATGTAACGTGCAAGTGGAACCATCGACTGCGATGACATCAGCAAAAGCCGCAGATGACATTTCTATCAACAATGCCGAAACCAATGCTGTTTTTTTGAAGATTTTCAAATTATTAGTGTTCATTCCTCTACCCCTTGTTTATACGATTTTAACATAGCACAACATGTTACTTTATTCAAACACCCCAGGCTCGCACCAAGTCTTATCAAAATTGTCGTATCTGCTCATGCTCCCAGACTACTCGGTTAGGTTTGTAAACGTTGAACCAGCTCTTGAATCACATCATTCCAGTTTGATGCTTTTCGTAAAATGGTCACAGTGGGATACCATGAAGCAGTTTCTTGGTCATCATGCCATCTCCAGTCAGGATGATCACCTAACAATAAATACGTGGGTTTCCCTAAAGCACCAGCCAAATGCGCAATGGCAGAGTCAATGGTGATCACTGCATCCAATTGTTCCACCAAAGCTGCTGTGCGTGCATATCCCGGCAACTCTGGTTCTAGGTCAATGATTTCATGCGATTTTAAGATTTCACGGTCATCATTCCTTAGGGGCATTTGCAAAGAGTAAAAAGTGGCATTCATGTCTTTTGTGACTTTTGCTAAGACATCCAATGGTATTGACCTTGATGCATTGTTGTAATGTGCTGGAGAACCTGTCCAAGCTAAACCCACTTTATAATCGCCTTTGAGTTGTTGCACCACCGCTTGCTTGGGTATAGAGACGTAACGTTCAGGCGCGGGCAATTTTTCCAAAGTGATGTCCAAATGCATGGCCACATCCATCAAAGGCACATAGACATCAAATAAATCACTGCTCAAAGCACCTGGAATACGGCTTTCGGCCACACCAGGAACCTCAGCCACCAAGGCCGATAAATTTTCAGGTCCAAAATAAATCAGTTTTTTACAGCGTTTAGCCAGTTCAGGTAAAAAGCGCCAAAACATGATTTGATCACCACTGCCTTGTTCTGAATGCACCAGCAACACTTTGTCTGAAATGTCTTCACCTTGCCATTGGGGTTTTTTACACTGGAACGGTACAAATTGCGGTGTTTGCCAACGCCAAGCATATTCCTGCCAGCCATTTTTATAATCTTTTTGCTTCAATAACAACATGCCTTTATTCATGTGAGCCAAGGCAAATTGTTTGTCTTTGGCTATCGACTGATCAAACCAATGCATGGCTTGGTTACTGTCATGCAAGTGGTTATAAACCATGCCCAATGAATTCATGGTTTCGGCATTGTCGGGATTGATGTCCAACGCTTTTTTCAATTGAATAACAGCATCATCCCAACGCTTGGCATCTACCAAACACAAGCCATACTGGTGATTCAAACCCGCATGGTCTGCAAAATGCTTCAAACCTTCTTGGTAATGATTGATGGCTTCATCCAGCTTGCCTTCCACATGGGCACGGGTGGCCACATCTAAAACATTCTGAGCAGGATCTGTCGGTGCCAAATTCGACAACACTTCTTGTGACAGCTCATAAGATTGTGCCAAGAAGGGACTGCCCTCATCCTCTATTGCCGCAAACTGGTGCGGTAACACTTTGATTTCAAACACCTCTTGCACATTGCCCGTAAACACCAAAAAAGCCACGATTTGACCATTGGTGGTATCGACCACCCACACGCCACTTTGCCTGTCTTCAACGCGTTTGGTTAAAGGCAAACCAGCAAACACTGCCGATTCCCGAACCTGCGACAAACCAATGATGGCATAGCGATCAATGAAATCCATGCCACGACAAAATCCAGGTAATTCGGCCACCACTTCTGGCGCCTTACCCAGCTCCATGCGCATCAATTGTCCAGAACCAGATGATAAAAACCACAAAGCATTGTTATACCATCGTGGCGAATGTGGCATACACAGACCATCCACCAAAACTTCGTTGGTATTGATGTCCATGATTTGGCCGCCTGAAATTTTATTGTTACGCCAAGCCCCTGGTTCATCTGTAGCACCCAGCATGGTGACATAACGGGGCAATCCATCCCTAAATCCCAAGCCATTCAAATGACAACGGTCGGTTAAATCATAGGAAGAAATAAACGGTGGCCGCCACACGGGTTTGAAACTGTTTTCATCATCCAAGACACACAAACACGACATTTTGGTGTTGATAAACCACAATTTATCGGCTTTGTCGTAGCCCATTTCATGGATGTCTATGGCACCTGTGATGTGCTTTTTCC
>JAUIHY010000117.1 GCA_030432115.1 Gammaproteobacteria bacterium
GTAATGTGCGAAGTTTGTGGTGCAACATTTCAGAAACCGCATGTTGCAAATTGATTTTCAAAGTGTTCATGATGGGTTGGCCTCTGGTTTACTCAGCGCAATGGTCTGACCACTGCTCAGTCCACGGATGATGGTGCATAAGGTGGCACTGCAAAATCCTGTTTCTACAGCTTGTTGTTTGAAATCATTGCCATTCTTAAGGTAAACCCAAACCGCACCTTCTTGGCGGAAAATGGTTTGAATCGGAACCACCAAGCCTTTCGGTTCTTTGATGACGCTGATGATGGCACTGAGTCGCTGCCCCGGTTTTAGAACATCTGTATTTTGCTCGTCAATTTTGACCATCACTGTGAAATATTTCACCGGATTGTCACGTTCTTTGGGCTGTGCGGTTTTGCTGATTGATGTCACTGAACCTGTCATTTGCATGTCTGGTCTGGCGTGAAGGGTAAAATTGACCTCCAAGCCTTCCTTGATACCAATGGCTTCCACTTCAGGAACGAAAATTTTGGCCTGCATTTCGCTTAAATCTGGCAAAGAGCCTAATTTTCCACCCGGAAAAATTGATTTACCGGGTTCTGGCAAAGAACCATCCCAACTGGGCTCAAGCACAAACAAGCCATCATGCGGCGCCACCACTTCCAATGCACTCAAACTGGCTTGATTCATTGCCAGTTTACTTTGCTGCACTTTTTGTTCGCTTTCTAATACTTCAATCTCAGCCGCTGACTTGTCTTCATAGTTCTTCTCAACTTTGTCTATGTGTTCGGCTTTGGCTTCTAAAAACTGTTCATTGTCAGCGGCATCAATCATTTCAATTTTGGTGTACAGCAAGGGGTCATCAATATTGAATTGTTTGGCCAATTCATGTTCATAATCGATCACTTGAGATTCTGCCCCAAAACTGTATTTGCTGTTTCCAATTTCACGGTCTTTGGCCATCATGGAATACATCAATTTTTGTATTTCATAACTGGACTCATCTGCCTCTAATTGAAAGCTGGTGCCATCAAACCGGGCCACCACATCCCCTTTTTTTACGCGTGAAAATTGCGGCATAATCCACGCCAATGTTTGCGGTCTTCGGGTGGCAGCTGGTGCGGTCAAAGCGGTTGATTTAACAGCCTCTAACTCGCCTTCAGACTTGATTGAAAAATGAACGGCTGATTCATTGATAATGATACTCGGGGTGACATGAGGCTCTTCTTGTTGACAGGCAGCTAGTGTCAAAACTGTTGCACACAATATTATTTTCTTCATGATTCACCCGTCAAAATACTGGCCTTGATACTCATGCCTGGGCGCATGATTTCTAAATTGGTTTCTTTGATGTCGATTTCTGCATCCAAGATCTTAGAAGGTTGAAATTTCGACTTGGTACGCACCACTTTGGATAAGGATTTAATGGTTCCTTCAAAACTCAAATCAGGATAGGCATCCATGGTGAACTTAACGGTTTGGCCCTCTTTGACCTTTGACATGTCGTTTTCTTTGATTTCCAATTTGGCGGTGATGTTTTCTAAGTCGGCCACTTGCGTGACCCGTGCACCACCCCAAACCGAATCACCAACGGCATATTTGTTTTTAGAATGATCGGTTTGGTGCATCACTATGCCTTTGCGTTTCGACATGATGCGCATGGATTGAATGGACCCTTTCAGTTCTTGAACTTCAGCTTCTAATTTGGTGATTCTGGCGTTCAGAATATTTTCTTCAGTTTTCAACTTCTCTTTGGTCAACTGCATGTCTGTCAAAGCATGTTGGTGTTGTAATTTTGCCAATTCATGTTTTAACTGATTCTCTTCATATTCATTCAAGGCCACCACACTTTTCGGTAATTCAGCCTTGCGCATGGCTTTGTCCAGTAACATTTTCTTTTCTTCAATCACCAATGTTTTGTCTTGCAACGTTTCCACTTCAGCCACTTTGGCCTTTTTCAATTCACTGAGTTTGACATCCAATTCACCCTGTTTGTCCATCAACCGTTCTCTTAATTGATCGGTTTTGAACATCAACACAGGTTGGCCCGGGTTAACTTGGCTGCCATCAGGTGCCATAAAAGCGATGGTGTACTGCCATATTCTTCTTATTTTTGGTGGAGAATAACTGTCTGTTTCAACTGCCAACAGCTCACCATTGGCTTTAATTTCATCGGCCCACGTTGGCAAAGCTAAGAACATACATGCCACCCAAATCAATTGCTTCATGATTGCCCCCCTTGTTTGATCACCACCTGAGCACTCATGCCAGGCAACAATGGCAAAGCATCTGCTTCCGTTAATTCAATCTCAATTTCATAGTACAAGCCATTGCCCCAATCTTTTTTATCATGGCCACCTGAAGAAATCAGGCTGATGTGCCCGTCAGCTTTGACATTGGGTAAAGCGTCAAACTCAACCGACACCGCTTGTGAAAGCTTAATTTGTTCCACATCAATGGCATTGATCCAGGCTTTGACCTGCATGCCCTCCTTTTTGGACACCTTCAAAATTTCCATTCCGGTTTGCACTTGATCGCCAGTTTGGTATTTGCTGCCTGTCCAAGGATGCGACGAATAAATCACATAACCGGATTGATCGGCTGTGACAGTCAAGCCTTTCAAGCGATTTTGCCAATAGGCCAGTTCATCTTCTTTTTGCTTCAATCCAAGGGCAATTTCTTCCTTTTTCTCGACCATTTTCTTTTTGATGGCAGCCAGAGTGTTGCGGTTATCTGCCAATGTTTTGTCGGATTTTTTCAATGTCAGTTGGCGCTCTTTGTACTCCAGTTCACCAATAAAATTCACCGGCACATTGGCTTTGAGTTCGGCTACTTTTTTATCAACTATGGCTTGCTGAAAGGCCAACTCTGCATTGTTCAATTCAATCTTAAGCTGTATCTCATCACGATCTGATGTGGCTCGAAACACATCCAATTGCTCTTTTTTGGATTCTATGGTGCTGTCTAACTCACTTCCATCCATGCGCGCAACAAAATCACCGGGTTCAACAAAACTGCCCTCATCGACCAATTCACTGATTTTCCCTTGAAAAGAACGCACTAAGGGCATAATCACTTGCTGTGTTTGGCTGGATTCCACCACACCGGTGACCAGCAAATCGGCTTGACTTATCGGTGCCATCAAAAGGATTAATAGGATTATTTTTTTCATGCCACTATCTTCCCGTCAAGAAAGTGAATGGTGCGACCTGCGTTTTCCGCGATGTCAGGCTCGTGGGTCACCATCACAATGGTTTGTCCCGCTTGATTCAATTCTTTAAGCAGGTCTATGATTTGCTGTGATATGGCTGAATCCAAATTCCCAGTGGGTTCATCGGCCAACAACACTTCAGGTTCATTGATCAATGACCGAGCAATGGCCACCCTTTGGATTTGTCCACCAGACATCTCATTTGGCATGTGGTGCAAGCGCTCACCGAGGCCCACTTTATCCAATAACTTTTTGGCCCTTTTTTCGCCATTTTTTTGTTTGGCATCTGTTGCATATCGCAGCGGCACCATGACATTTTCCAAAGCCGTTAATCTGGGCAATAAGTGAAAACCTTGGAAAACGAAGCCGATGTGGTCATTGCGAATTTGTGACAATTCATCATCGCCCAACACGCTGACATCTTTACCAGCCAACTGATACTGGCCTGATGTCGGTTTGTCCATGCAACCCAGTATATTCAACATGGTTGATTTGCCAGAGCCTGATCGTCCCATGATGGCAACGAATTCACCTTGTGCTATGTCTAAATCGACTTGATTCAAGGCGGTGATGGTTTCCCCTTGGGTCTTGTATATCTTTGTGATTTGTTTGAGGTTCAGCATATGATCATGCATTATAGAGTCCAAATTTGACAACTTATTATGCCAAACGTCACAATTTTTTGTTATTTATTTTTTCATCAAGGCACACAACGCTCTAAAACCAAAGACAAAGTCAAAAACCATGGACTGTTGACCGGCAATAAATGATGGGCCAACCAGGGAGACAGCAAGGTCCACAAGCCAATAATAAAAATGAAAATGGCCGCCACATGCTGGCCTTTTCTGTGCCACTGACTGATAAGCTTTTGGCTGAGTAGCAAAGGCGTGACCGTGCCTAAGCCAAAAAACAACATGAACAATGCCCCTTGCCAAGCGCTGCCTGTAGTGGCAGCAATCAACAACATGCCATAAAGCAAGCCGCATGGCAGCAAGCCCCACAACAACCCCTTATACCACTGAGCCAATGTGGCATTTTTTTGTTGCATTTCTGAAAGCTTGCGACTGGCTCGAGTCCACCAAGGCAGTTCAAATGTGATCGTCAAGGCTTTGCTTTTCATCCATAAAGTCAAGCCTGCCAGAACCAACATCACCCCCATCAAACTGCGCAATAACACAGACAACCAGGCCCCCTCTATCTGTAATGCTGCACCTTGGACCACGCCAGCAAAGAGCAAACCCAATACACTGTAACTGCACAACCTGCCCAAATGAGTCATGGCCAGATTGCTGGCGGTGTTTTTGGGGCACAGGACTGCACACAAACCACCACACATGGCAATGCAATGAAAACCTGAAAACAAGCCGATAACAAATGGGGTGAACAGCCACATGGTCAATCCTCAGGCGGCCGTTGATCCTCATCTTCTTTCAGAATCGACATGGCAGGACTGTCTAAATCATCGAATTGATTGCTATTGATGGCCCAAAAGAACGCCCATAAGGCAAGCACTGCCAACAGCAGGCTCAATAACACCAAAATCACCACCATATTCATCTGCTTATTCCTGGGGCTTTATGCCCAATACACGCCTTGAGTTCATCACCACCAACAATGAAGAGGCAGACATGCCCAGTGCCGCCACCCAAGGTGGTAGCATGCCCATCATGGCCAATGGTGTGATGCTGAAATTATACAACAAGGCCCAGGCTAAGTTTTGTTTGATGATATTTTGACTCATCTTTGCCACCTTGATCGCATGACCAATGGGTGCCAAACTTTGCCCCAAGACAATAAAATCTGAAGCGGCGTGGGCTAAATCAGCACCTTGTTTCATACTGAAAGACACATGGGCCCTGGCCAATACTGGGGCATCATTCACCCCATCTCCCACCATGGCCACTGCATGCTGGGTGTTGGCAATCAGCTGTTCCTTGTCAGCAGCACTTAAGTTTCCTTGAAAATGCGGAATACCCAAAGTGTTGGCACAAGATTCGACCGCTGCTGAGTTGTCACCACTGATGACTGCTGTTTCATGCCCCAATAAATTCAATTGTTGGCAAAGGGCTTTGGCGCCCGTTCTTACCCTACCACTCAACTCAAACACAGCCCACAAGCTATTATCAGCAGCCAAATACACCAAGGTATTGGCTTGATTATTTTCAATCTTTGGCAACTCAATACCCATGCTTTCTAGCCAAGCGGCGCTACCCAATAAAAAATGGCTGCCCTGATAATACCCAGACACTCCTTGCCCTGGGTGATTTTTGACCTGGGACTTAACCACCACTGCTTGGGCATCTGCTTCCGACATCAATGGAAAAGCCGATGCAATGGGGTGGTTGCTGAATTGCTGCAAAAAAGCCGTAACTTGGCTTAAATCGATGTTTTGTTGTTGGTGATTTCGAACATCATGGGTTTTGACCACCGCCAATTCACTGTCTGTCAAAGTCCCTGTTTTATCAAAAAACCAGTGCTTGATTTTGGCCAATTGTGTGATCGCTTCGGTGTGGTTGATCAACAATCCATGTTTGATTAAATTCATACCTGCTGCGGTGAGCACAGTGGGTGTGGCCAAAGACAAGGCACAGGGGCAAGTGGCAATCAATACCGCCATCAATGCACTCATACCAAGGCCAGTACCTAACCACATATGGCCCACCCAAGTCACTGCCGCCAGAAGCAGTACCACTGCGATAAAATAACTGGCGATTTGATCCACCAATTGTAACTGCTTGGGCTTTTGTGACTGAGCAGCAGCCATCATGTCCGCCATTTGAGACAACAGGCTGTCATGGGTATTTTGAGTCACTTGGCATTTGAATTCACCCTTGATGATTTGGGCACCCGCGTAAACTTTTTGACCAACAACTTTTTCCACCGGTCTGGCCTCGCCCGTTAAAATTGCTTCATTACATTGGCCATGCCCTGCGAGTATCACACCATCTGCTGCCAATGTGTCTCCTGGTTTGACCACCAAGACATCATTTTTCTTGATGCTTTTCAATGGCACTTCTTCTCGCTCACCATTGGCCAGTTCACGCAAAACACTGACTGGAATCAGGGCCGTAAGTGCATGCTGCGCATTCAAACTGTGCTGCTTAATACGTTGTTCTACATGGCGACCCACCAACAAGAAAAACACAAACATGGTCAAAGAGTCAAAATAGACATGTCCTTGTCCTTTAAAACTTAAATAAACACTGGCAAAATATGCCAAAGAAATTGACAATGCCACCGGCACATCCATACCCAAATGTTTGTTCTTTATGTCTCTGAGGGCATTTTTGACAAAACTTTTTCCAGAATAAAAGTAAACAACGGTGGCCACCACCATACTCAGCATCAAGAAAAATTTACGCATCAATGGCGCTTCTGCAGCCAACCCTTCTACATAAAGCGGCACCGACAAGGTCATGATGAACATCATCCCCAATCCGGCCACCACAATTTCTTTGAGCTGTTTTTTACGGGCTGTGTTCTGCTCATTCTCCACATCCATAGGAAGTGGTCGATACCCTAATTGTGACACCGCTTGATACAACTGACTCAGTTGAACCCTGGAAGCGATGTAATCAATTTGAACCGACTGTGCCACGCTGTCAATCTGGATGCGGTGCACACCCGGAACCTGATGTAACACCTTATTAATCAACCAAGCACAGGCGCTGCAATACATGCCATCAATTTTAATCCGTGTTCTTAACATCCCGTCTGCCATGTTCCGGGTGTATTGATCTACTACGAGGTCCATTCCCGAAAAGTCTTTGGCTGCATCGGTCACTTGATTGTGTGGTTTTTTATCCTGTCTGTATTGATAAAAGTCTTGGTGGTGGTTGTCATTGAGAAATTGGGCCACAGCACGACAACCATGGCAGCACACCAATTGATCCTGTCCTTGGATGCGAACGGTCAGCCGGCCTCTGACTGGCAATGCCGCCCCACAATGAAAACAACTGTCATTGTTCACCGTCTTTCTTTTCCATCTGGAATTTATTTTGTTTGACTATCACCTCCGGTGCATGTTGGCTCGCCACATATACCGTGTACAAGCTGGCCACTAC
>JAUIHY010000118.1 GCA_030432115.1 Gammaproteobacteria bacterium
AAAATGGAACGTGGTGACGGCTCTCGTGAAGATTTGACCACCCGAATTTTGGATTTGGTTTCACCGATTGGTAAAGGTCAGCGTGGTTTAATTGTTTCTCCGCCGAAGGCTGGTAAAACCATGATGCTGCAAAACATTGCTGCATCGATAGCGAAGAACAATCCAGAAGCAAAATTGTTCGTTTTGTTGATTGACGAACGTCCAGAAGAAGTCACAGAGATGCAACGCACCGTCCATGGTGAAGTGATTGCATCAACATTCGATGAGCCTGCCACCCGCCACGTGCAAGTGGCCGATATGGTGATTGAGCGCGCTAAACGCCTTACTGAACACAAACAAGACGTGATCATTCTGCTTGATTCCATCACCCGACTGGCCCGTGCATACAACACCGTGACACCCGCTTCAGGAAAGATCCTGACTGGTGGTGTGGACGCCAATGCCTTACACAGACCCAAAAAGTTCTTTGGCGCTGCTCGAAATGTAGAAGAAGGCGGTTCTTTGACCATCATTGCCACCGGTTTGGTAGAAACAGGCTCGAAAATGGACGAAGTGATTTTTGAAGAATTCAAAGGCACCGGTAACATGGAGGCCCATTTGGATCGCCGTGCAGCTGAAAAACGCATTTGGCCAGCATTGAACATCAACAAATCAGGTACCCGTCGCGAAGAGTTGATCGTTAATCACGAGTTCTTACAGAAAGCCCATATTTTACGCAAAATATTGAATCCCATGGACGACCTGGCTGCTGTTGAGTTCTTATTAGACAAACTCAAAGACACCAAAACCAATGAAGAGTTTTTCACTTCGATGAAGCGATAAATTCACACCCTTTTGTTATCGGCATTGGGTACAATAACCCAATGTCGATTCAAGCCAAAGACACATTTGCCACCATAGACCTCGGCTCCAACTCCTTTCATTTGTTGGTGGCCACATTCAAAACAGGTCAATTACAACAAATTGATAAGGTCAAACAAATGGTCCGTTTGGCGGCCAATTTAGACCAGAATAAACACATCACCCCAAAAGGCATGAATGACGCCATGGATTGCCTGGCCATGTTTGCCCAACGCATCAAAAACATCCCCGATGAAAACATCAAGATCGTCGGCACCAACACCTTACGAGTGGCCAAAAATGCCAATCAATTTTTAAACCAAGCTGAAGACATATTAAACCATGACATTGACATCATATCTGGCCGAGAAGAAGCCCGGATGCTGTATTTGGGCGTTGCCCAATCCATGTCAGAACATTTGAGTAAGAAATTGGTGATGGACATCGGTGGTGGCAGCACAGAAATCATCTTGGGCAAAGGCTTTGAGTCCAAACAAAGAGAAAGCCTACACATGGGCTGCGTCAGTTATACACAACGTTTTTTCCCCAACAACCAAATCACTGAGGCCAACTGGCTTCAAGCCTACACCCATGCCAAGCAAGAACTGAAACCGGTCAGTAAAGCATTTAAAAAAGCCGGCTGGGAACATGCCATTGGTGCATCAGGCACCATGCGTGCTGCTGCCAAAATATTGGTCGCAGCTGGCTGGAGCCAAACAGGCATCAACAGATCCGGTGTCAGCCTACTCAAACAACATTGCATTGAATTGGGTCACATTGATGCCTTGCACCAAATTCCCAGTTTAAGCCAAAGAAGACAGCCCGTTTTTATTGGAGGTCTGGCCATCATTGCTGCCTTGATGGATGAATTATCAATCGGCCATATGAGCGTATCCAATGGCGCTTTACGGGAGGGGTTGGCCTACAGCTTATCCGGCAAGGCAGAACAAGAACAGGTCACCGAAAGGAGCATCAACAAACTCCAAGTGCAATTTGACATCGACCAAAAACAAATTCAACGTGTCAAACATCAAAGCCAAGCCTTACTGGCACAATCTGAACAAACCTTAGATAAAAAAGATGATTTTCTTCTGTCAACGGCTATTCAGCTTCATGAGCTGGGCTTGTCCATAGCACACAGCCAGTATCAAAAGCATGGTGCCTATGTGGTACAACATGCTGATTTGCCAGGTTTTTCCAGACAGCAACAATTGATCATCAGTCAGCTGATCCGTTACCAAAGAAGCAAGATTCGCAACCAAAGCAGTTCTTTGCTGAACAGCAAGCAATGGCAGCGTTTTCAGCCCATGTTACTGGTCTTGCGATTGGCTTTGATTTTTTCTCGGGACCGAGAATTACACGACATCCCCATCAATGGATTTGATTTGAATCAGCAGCATTTGACATTGCCTAAAGATTGGTTGGCGGCCCACCCTTTGATTCAAGCTGACTTATTGGCAGAACAAGAACGGTGGCAAGCCATTGCCTGCCCTTTTGAGCTGGCCACCAAATAATGCTATTTGGCAAACAATTGCGCTTTTATGTCAGCAAAAGCTTTAAACTCCAAAGCATTACCCGAAGGATCTAAGAAAAACAAAGTGGCCTGTTCTCCCGCTTCTCCTTTGAATCTGATGTGAGGTTCAATGATGAATGGCACCGCTTGCTCAGTCAAGCGATCAGCCAAAGCCTGCCAGTCGGCCATGTCCAACACCACGCCAAAATGCGGTGTAGGTACAGAGTGCCCATCCACATCACCATGGTGATTAACCACCATCATGTCTTTGTTTTCATGGCAAACCAGTTGATGGCCATACAAATTAAAATCAATCCACTGGCTTGATGAACGACCTTCTTCACAAGCCAGCACACCACCATAAAATTTTCTTGAAGCCGCTAAATCTTTAACCTGAATAGCCAGGTGAAATGGTTGTACCATAATGAAACCCAAAGCAATTTGAAAACAACAAATTGTAGCTCAAATGCTACAATGCCTGCATGAAAATCATCTACAACGCCGACGCCATCACCGAGCCATTGACAGGGATTGGCCGCTATGCCTTGCATTTGGGACAAAGTTTGGCCGATTTGATGAAACAACAGGACTCTCCCATTCAAAGTCTTCGTTTTTTTTCCAGCAATCGCTGGTTGGATGATTTATCAACAGCCACCAAAAGCAATCAATGGATCAGCAGCCTGCGTCACTTTGTCCCTTTCAAACACACGGCTTTAGTTCGCTATCACCAAATGCGCAGTCAGCAATTGAAATCATTAACTGCCGCGATGGATGGTCACCTTTTTCACAGCCCCAATTTTATTTTAATGCCCTATGATGGGCCATCGGTGGCCACTTTTCATGACTTGAGCTTTGTCCACTTTCGCGAAACTCAGCCCAAATACCGACTCAAATTTTTAGACCAAGAAATCCCCAAAACTTTGGCACAAGCACAACACATCATCACACCTTCGGAGTTCGTTCGCCAAGAGATCGTGACCCATTATGGCCATCCTGCATCACAAATCAGTGTGACACCACTCGGGGTCTCTGAACAATTCAAGCCCAGAAACCTTGAGCATTGCGAACAAAGCTTAAAGCATTTTGGCCTGTCTTATCGCCGATTTGTTTTGTCCGTGGCCACCAATGAACCCAGAAAAAATTTACTCCGACTGCTCAACGCCTACCAAGACTTGCCGGCCACACTGAAAACCCAGTACCCATTGGTTTTGGTTGGCAGCAAAGGCTGGAAAAACAACAAAGTCAGAAAAATCATCCATCAGATGGGCCGCAAGGGCGAAGTGATTTGCACTGGTTTTGTCTCTCAAAAGCAATTACATCAATTGTATTCAAGCGCCGCATTAACCGCCTTCCCGTCACTTTACGAGGGGTTTGGATTACCCATCATCGAGTCCATGGCCTCAGGCACACCAGTATTAACCGCCAATCATTCGGCCATGGAAGAAGTGGCCGGTGGCCAAGCCTTGCTGATCAACCCAGAAGACACAGCAAGCATCAAGTGGCAGCTAGAATCTGCTCTGAATGATGCCAAATGGCGTGCAAAAGCAGCCCAAGCAGGCATTGAACTGGCACAAAAATTCACTTGGGAAAACTGTGCCAGGCACACCTTGACTGCCTATCAAAGCTGTATTAATTAAGCTTTTTTGAGCTGTTGTTTCAACACGACAAAACCCAATAAACCTGATAACAATGATCCAACTACAATCCCCAAACGTTCATCGAACAACAAATTAACACCAGTTTCTTCATAAGCCAACGAACCAATGAACAAGCTCATGGTAAACCCGATGCCACATAAAGCAGAAACACCTAAAAGCCTAGAAGCATTCATGCCACTGGGATAGTGAGCTAAATTGAATTTCACCGCCAACCAACACAAGCCAAAAATACCTATGGGCTTACCCAAAAACAAACCCAGGGCAATCCCCAACGGCACACCATGCATTAACTGATCCAAACCAACTCCAGTAAAATTAATGCCTGCATTGGCAAAGGCGAAAACCGGCAATACAATAAATGCAACAGCAGTATGCAAATCATGTTCTAAACTTTTCAAAGGAGAGTATCCTGGGTCATCATTCGATTTCAATGGGATGAACATCGCTAAGACAACACCAGCCAAAGTGGCGTGCACCCCTGACTTCAAGGTGGCAACCCACATAATAATGCCTATCAAGACGTAAGGACTGGTGGACGCGACGTTTTTCCTGTTCAAGATAAAAAGAACTGGAACACAAGCAAAGGCGACCAATAAGCCGGTGATCGATATTTGCGATGTATAAAACATGGCAATGATGATGATGGCACCTATGTCATCAAAAATTGCCAAGGAAGTTAAAAATATTTTTAATGATGTGGGCACATTGGAGCCCAAAATTGCCAGTACACCTAGTGCAAAAGCAATATCCGTCGCCGCTGGAATGGCCCAACCCTGGACAGCAATTGGATCTTTATAATTAAATGCCACAAATATCAATGCAGGTATCAACATGCCGCCAATAGCCCCAACACCAGGCAGAACAATGTTTTTCTTGTCTGATAATTCACCTTCAATTAACTCTCGTTTGAGTTCAAGACCAACCAAAAAGAAAAAGACTGCCATCAGACCATCATTGATCCACAGCAACAATGGTTTAGCAATTTCAAATTCACCCACCCTGATTTCTACTGATGTAGATAACAGTTTTTGATAATAAAAATCCAAACCTGTATTCGCACACACCATGGCAAGCACTGCTGAACACATCAACAAAATACCACCTGATGATTCAAGTTTTAAGAACTTTTGGATGAACCGAACTTTTTCCATAGACGCACTTTTTAACCTTATTACTTACCTTCAATTGTATCAATTCAAGTGTCTATTTGGCGTGAATAATTATGGAAAGTTTCACCACAAGTTGATAACCTAAGAATTTTTCTTGACTGAGAACAATGAACCTATTTAAAGCCCACATTAACAAACTGATCGCAGCAACAACAAACGCCTTAGAACAATCTGGATATGATGGCGTTTGGATTTATTCTGGCCACCCTGAAAACAATTTCTTGGATGACATGGGTCCTGCCCACACCATCAACCCACATTTTAAATGGTGGGTACCGGTTGCACATGTGACCAGCAGTGTTTTACACTTTGTTCCCGGTCAAAAACCCACCGTTTATTTGCATCAGCCGGCTGACTTTTGGCACAAAATCATCGACAACAGTCAAGACAAATGGGCACAATATTTTGATGTCAAAGTGATTGGCCATTATTCAGAATTACCCGATTTCAAAGCCGCTAAAAACCATGCTTGGATTGGTTCCAAAGAACTACAACCACTGGAAGAAAAAGACACCAACCCCAAAGCACTGCTCAATCATTTACATTTTGCACGCATCCAAAAAACAGATTACGAGATTCATTGCATCAAACAGGCCAATGTTTTGGCACTGAAAGGTCATGAAGCCGCGCGAAAAGCGTTTTACGATGGCTGCTCAGAATATGAAATTCATATGGCTTATTTACAAGCTTGTGAGCACAATGAATACGAAATGCCCTATGGTAACATCGTCGCCTTGAACGAAAACCCCTCGGTACTCCATTACCAATTTCAAAGCAGAACACGCATCCCGCAAGCAGATCTAAAATCATTCTTGATAGATGCAGGCGCCAACTTCAAAGGCTACGCTTCAGACATCACCCGCACCTACAGTTTTAATGATGACGCCTTTGCTGGGATGATTCAAATGATGGATGCCAAGCAACAAATACTGTGCCAACAAGCGATCGCAGGACAGGATTATGTTCAAATGCACCTCAATGCCCACCATTACATCAGTGAAGTGTTACATGAATTCGGCGTGTTCAAATGTGATCCCGAAAGCGCAGTGGCCCAAGGATTGAGCCGCACTTTCTTTCCTCATGGTTTGGGTCATTACTTGGGCCTTCAGGTCCATGACGTCAGTGGGCATGTGATTGATGAACTAGGCACTGTCAAAGCACCGCCGGCGGAGCACCCTTTCCTTCGCTTGACTGACTCCTTGCGCGAAAATGCCGTCATCACCATTGAACCTGGCTTGTATTTTGTCCCCATGTTGATGCAAGAAATTGCTGGTCACAAAGACATTAACTGGGACAAAGTCGCCGAGTTCCAACCCTATGGTGGCATCCGAATCGAAGACAATGTGGTGGTGAAAAAAGAGGGCATTGAAAACCTCACCAGAATCTGAAAGTCAAAACCACACGCTTAATTGCTGGCCTTGGCCTCCTTCGATTTGCGAAAATCAGGGCGTTTCAGCCCTGATTTCCAATACTCAACTGTGGCCTTTTGCTTTTTTCCTCAAACCAAACAAGAAACGGCTGATGTTGAATGGATAAACCAACAGCAAACAGATACTTGATGTAACAACAAATGACAACGACAACAGCACCCAGGCTTTGAAAGACAGTGATGCATGCATCTGAACAATAAAATAGCCCAAAACCACAATCACTGTTTGGTGAAAAATATAAAAAGGATAAATCAGTTCATTGGTCAGCTTTAACCAATTGGGCCTGCTGTTAAAGTATTTTTGACCATAACCCAACAAGGTCAACAGCGCTGTCCAGGCCACCAAACTACACACTGCCCACCACAGTGCCCACCTGACTTTCAATGACAAATAGGGGCTTAAATCAGGAGAAAAGTAATAGCCATAAAAGAGTAAGGAGCTGGTTAACAAACAAATCAAGTGCAGCTTCCTTTGACGCAATAACATGCCCCAAATGTTAGGACTCTTGATCAACAACATACCGAAAACAAAAAACCACAGATAAAAAAGTGA
>JAUIHY010000119.1 GCA_030432115.1 Gammaproteobacteria bacterium
AATCACTGAATTCTGCTTGTCTTTGGGCACTGTGGTGTATTGAATTTCATTGCCCTTAGTGAACGAATTCCAGCGCGAAGTCGATTCTTTAACAAAATGAATTTCTAACTGGTCGATAAAGGGTGGTGACTGGCCATCCAAATCTTTGATGCCAGTATGACCATGAATATCGTCATCATAACCTTCGGCATAAACGTCCAAAGGTTCTTTTCTGAAGTCAGTATTTTTTTTGAAATAGGCCACTTCTGAGTCAAAAGTTTCCAATATAAAAGGGCCTGACCCAATGGGTTTAGAGCCAAATTCTTGACCCAAGGCTTCCACCACCTCTCTGGGTGTGATGGCAGAAAATCCCATGGCTAAGGTGTAAGTCAATTGCGGATAAGGTTGGGTCAGTTGTATTTTCAGGCGGTGGTCATCGATTGCTGTTAAGCCGGAGACCGGTTCATCATAATTGGATCCCATGGCTTTCCAGTCGTCCAGGCCCTTGATTTTACCTTGCCATAACCAAGCACCAGAAGCTCTATTGTTGGGGTCAAAGCTGCGCTTTAATGAATATATGAAGTCTTCTGCCACCACCGCTCGCGTTCCAGATTCTGTGCCAAATGCAGGGTGAGGATGGAATTTGACCCCCGGTTTTAGTGAGATGGTATAAGTTAAGCCATCTTCGCTGACTTCCGGCATGGCCACAGCCAAGTTGGGTTTCAATTCATAGGGACGCTTCAGGTATTTGTAGGTGTACAAGGTGTCAAATACATTGGCAACGACCAAACTTGAATACTGTGTTGCAGCCTTGATGGGGTCTAAGGATGTTGGTTTGCCATCTTCTGAATGGCGGTAAGTTTTGATGCCGTTTTTAATGGAAGAAGTGTTTGAAAAGGTGACATCCTCTTCGCCGCCTTGGCAGGCAGTCAGCAACAAAATTGAGCAAATAAAAGGTATGAGCTTGGTCATTGTTGCATCGCAGTCTGTTTGAAAAAGCAATGATTATAACTTAGTCAGGTCGTTGTGGTAAACTGAAGATATGGAGAAGAAAAACAAAGTATATACATCCTTCAAGGCTTTTTACCCCTACTACCTTTCTGAACACAGTAATTTAAGTTGTCGGCGCTTGCATGTTGTGGGTTCGACTTTGGTGTTGTTGTGTTTGGTATTGACTTTGATGACTCAGCGTTGGTGGCTGCTTTGCTTGTTGCCATTTTTGGGCTATGGCTTTGCTTGGGTGGGACATTTTTTCTTTGAAAAGAACAGGCCAGCCACTTTCACTTATCCTTTGTACAGTTTTATGGGGGATTGGGTGATGTATTGGCAATATATCAAGGGTGATATTGAACGCTGATTAAGTGTTTTTTTGTGCCACCGTGATGCGGTCATGTCCAGCCAGATCTTGGTGAGTGTTGACCTGCTTAAATCCTGCTTCAATTAACAGTGTTCTTACAGCCATACCTTGGTCATAACCATGTTCTAACATCAATACACCTTCAAATTCAAGGTGATTTTGTGCTTCTGAAATGATGGTTTCAAGGTCTTTTAAACCCTTGTTTTCAGCGGTCAATGCAGTGATGGGCTCAAAGGTCAGATCGCTCAAATGTTCATCATTCGGGTCGATATATGGAGGGTTGCTGACAATCAGATCAAAGGTATGGTTTGTGTTGATTCCTTTGAACCAGTCACTGCTAATAAATTGTATGTTGTTGATTAGGTTATTTTTTGCATTGGTTTGGGCCACCCTTAATGCGGCCTCAGAAAAGTCACAAGCCAAGACTTCAGCTGTTGGGAATTCTTTGGCCAATGACAAAGCAATAGCGCCGGTCCCAGTACCCAAATCCAATATGCGTTTTGGAGATTGGGGCAAAGCCAAGGCCAATTCAATGATTTGCTCAGTTTCAGGTCGGGGAATCAAAGTGTCCTGGTTGACCTGTAGCTTCAAGGTCCAAAAAGTTTTGTAGCCAAGGATGTAAGCAATTGGTTTGCCGTTTTCAGCATCCTTCACCCAATGAGACAACTGCTGCAATTGAGTGTCTGTTAGTGAGTCGTCATTGTGAGAAAACAACCAGCTTCGCTCAACTTTTAACAGTCCCAATAACAAAAGCTCAAGGTCGAAACGCTTGAGCTTGCTGTTTATGTGTTGGTCTTGCAACCAAGATTTAATTGTTACCAATGGCTGTTATCCAAAGCTGCCGTTGAACAAAGCGTCCTTGGGTTCATCAAAAGAAGCACTGCTGAGCACATCGCTCTCAAATGCTGCGGAATTGATGATGTCATTTTGTACCTGTGTTGGTAGCACTTCTTGTTCTTTGTGGCTGAGGTTTGGCATGGCAATAAACAAGGTCATAGCAAAAGCTGTGGCTGTGATGGTGGCTTTAAAAGGGTGTGCCAACCAATTAAACCAACTGCCAACAGATTGATCTTTTACTGAGTGGGCAATCTGCTTGGCCCAATCTTTTGAGGCAAAAGCGGCTTTCATGGCCTGTGCTGAAGTGTAATCATTAAGTAAGTCTTCGGCTTGTTGCAACCTTTGGCTTGAAGCTTCCGAGCTTTGCAAACAATCACCTGCTGCAACTTGAGCCTGATGATGCATGCTGTTGTTCTGGAATAGCTTTTGCAGTTGTTGTTCAGTTAACTTCATAATCAATATTCATCTTCTTTAATTTGTCTTTTAAAGCAGTCATGCCACGTTTTGATAAATTCTCTGCTTTGTAAAATGCCCAACCGGTCATGTCACACATTTCCTTAACAGAATAGCCTTGTAAACGCATTTTGACTGCTATCCTACGGCTTTCAGGTAATGATTCAATGGCTGCTAAAACCAATTCTTGAACCTCTTTACCTGCCACTTTTTGATCAGGTTCAGCCTGTGAACTGGTCAATTCATGTCGGTAGTCATCTTCTTCACTCTGGTCAGGCATGGTGACATCCATCAGATGTTTTTTATGCTTTCTGGCCAAGTCGATGATGACATTTGCCGTTGTTCTGTATATATAAGACGAAAGGTTTTCAATTTCTCGGTCACCTTGAAGCAATTTAAACACACGAATAGACACTTCCTGGGCCACATCGTCCGCTGTGACGCCATGGATATTGACAGTTTGCGACGCCACTGCTTTTTGAATCAGGTGCTGGTGCTGAAGAAAAATTTGTTCTAACTTGTTTTTATTCACGGCAAGGGCGTCACTTCATAAAAGAATAAATAACACCTTTGCAGTTCAATAAACGGTGTTTTTTGGCATATTGTAATGCAGTAAAGCCCTTTTTATTGGTTAAATGTGTGGCTGCATTTAATTTAAGCAGTTCATGGGCCAAACTGGCCACTTGGTTGTCATCGGCTCGGTAACCCTTTTCTTTGTGAGCGCCACATAAAATGTGCAGCGGTGTGTTGCCTTCTTTATCGGATTGGTTGACATCCAGTCCCAGGTGATGAATCACATGAATGGTGTCTTTGGCTTTCATCATGTTGCTGTAATATTCAGCCGCCAGCATGACATTGTGGTAGAGGTTGAATTGGTTGGGGTCTAATGTGTTGGGAGACGCTCCGGCATCGGCCAATATGCTGAGGATGCCGGCGTTCCATTGCGCGGCGGCCAAAGAAATATAGGGGTATTGTCCAGGGCCAGTCGCTGATGCGTTGGCTTGTTTTTTAATTAACAAATCCACCACTGATTTTGAGTTGCTGATGATGGCACTGGACATGGGGGTGGAGCCGTTATTCGAACGCTGTTCCATGTTTGCCTGATTGGCAATCAAAAATGAGCAAACTGCACGGTTCCCGCTGCCCGCGGCATGTATCAAAGCGGTGCAGCCTTTGGTGTCTGTCACATTGACATCAACACCTTGTATTTTCAATTTATTCAACAAGCCCAAGTTGCCCGCAATGGCGGCATGAAACCAAGCACTGACTTCGCTGGAAAGCTGCTTCGGCTTTTGTTCTGTTGGCTGTGCAGCTGGAGCAGGAGCAGGAGCTGTTGTTGTCTGGGGTTCGCAGTGGTTTTCTGATGCTTGCGGCTTTGCTACTGGTTTTATGGCTGGTTTGCTGTCCGGTGCAAATATGGGCAACTCCATTTGTTTTTCTGCTTCAATGTGTGTCAACAATATTTTATACAGCTTAGGGTGCTTGTTTTTGCTTAAGCTGAGGGCATTTTGACCGTGGTGATTTTTGTGGTTGAGGTCAATTTGTTGCTGCAATAATTTTTTAATCAACCGTGGGTTGGGGGTGGCATCCTGTAATAATAAAGTGATGGCATTGTCACCACTTTGAGTTAGGTGGTGCGGGTCGGCACCTTTTTTCAGTAAGGTGTCTGCATTTTTTAATGATTGATTGACTACCGCGTCTAAAAACGCTGTCATGCCAGATTGGTCTGCGGCATTGATGTTGGTGGCATTTTGGGCCAAATAGGACAGTTTCTTCTCATGACCCAAAAGGGCAGCCGTCATCAAAGCGGTCCTGCCTTGGCTGTCGGTTGCTTCGGTGTTGCCAGTGTGGGCAAAAACCACTTCGAGACCTGTGGTGTTGTCTTTACTGTGTTGTGCCGCTGCTATGATGGGCGGTGTTTTTTTATTCAAGGGTAAATTGTTTTCTTTGAATAAAAAACGGACAATCTGCCACCTGCCATACTTTAATGCGGTGTTCAAAGGAGCAAACTGAGGGTGTTCAAAAAGGTGGAAATCAATGCCATCAGACAACAGTGCTTTCAGTTGAGCCAGTTGTCCATTACGGCAACACTTGATGATGTTTTTGGCTTGTTCTGGAAGTGGCGTTGTCATGGTACTTATCCTTGGTACGACATGGCATTGTTAGTCAATGATTGAAAGTCAATGTGGCCGATAACCCTGTTTCCTGATTTCTGCTGATGTCAATCTGCCAATTATACAACTCGCACAAGCGTTTTACGATAGCTAATCCTATACCTGAGCCTTTGCTGGTGGATTTTCCGACTCGGTAGTGGCGTTCAAACAACTTAGGAAGCTCGGACTCTGACACACCAATGCCTTCGTCTGAAACCGTGATACTGTTCTTGTCTATCACCACTTTGACAACACCTTCTGGGGTGTACTTGATGGCATTGCCAATCAAATTGCTCAAAACCACTGATACCACTGACTCTGGAGCTTTGACTTGCAACCAGTCATTTTCAACCACTTCTGTGGTGACCGGTTTGAGTCTGAGGGTGGGCTCAAAACCTTCAATAATGTCTCGTATGATCAATGCCGGTTGGGTGCGCTCCAATCCGTGTTGTTCTTTGCGTTCTTCTCTGGCCAGTAGCAGCAGGGTTTCAATCAGTTCGGTGGATTGTTTAACCGCCCGTTCTATGCGATTGATGCGATTTAATTCTTTGGGTGTCATGCCTGGTTTTGAGGCGATCAATTCGGTGGTTGATTTAATCACAGCCAAAGGGGTGCGCAGTTCATGGCTGACATCAGCATTGAATTCCTTGTCTCGGGTGACATAGTTGGTTAACTTTTCAGCATAGCCGTCCAAGGCGGTGGCAATTTTTCCCACTTCGTCTTCCGTGAAATAAGGTGCCAAAGGCTCGGGATGGATGTCATAAATGGTCTGATCGCTGGTCAGGTGATCTAATCGTGAAGCCAAATCACTCAATGGCTTGAGTGCCCGTTTGGAAACGAAGATGGCCAAAACATAGGCCAGCAATAAAAACACCAATGTGATACCAGTGAAGGCAACATAAATGATGGTGTTGTCTTGATTCATGTGGCTGATGTCAAATTTGATATAACCCCAAACCGGTTTGCTCTCTACTTGGTGGCCTTTATTAACTGCGACAATATAAGTTCGGCCATCTTCTTCAAGTATGTGTTTGCCATTGCTCAGCTCAGCATAGTGCAGCGGCAAGTCTAAGTGAAAATTATCAGGTGTGGTTAAAATACCTGTGACATTGCTGGACAAAGGTTGGTTGATCATTTCCTGAGGGTTCTCAGCAAATTTTTGCATATAACCTTCCAAATCATCCAAGATGGTTTGGGCAATTAAATCAGTTTGCAAGCTTTGCCTGATGGACAAAGAGGAAACAGCAAAAAGTAAAGTTAATAAGGTACTGAAACCTAAAAAGCCGATGATGATTCGGCTTTTGATGCTATTCTTGAACTTCATCTGGGTCTGAAATATGGTATCCGATGCCGTGTCTGGTGTGAATCAAGGGTTTATCAAATGGTTTGTCAATGATGGTACGCAAGCCATGAATGTGAACGCGAAGCGAATCAGAGTCTGGCATTTCTTCACCCCAGACCTTGACCTCTAATTCTTCTCTTGGTACCACATAGGGGCTGGCTTCCATCAGTATCTTTAGCAATTTTAAACCGGTTGGGTTCATTTTCAAAGTGGTTCCGGCGCGTTTGACAATCAAGCTGTTAAGGTTGTACTCTAAATCAGAAACTTGTAACTCACGATTGATTTTTTCTTTTTGGCGACTGCCCAATACGGACACACGCGCTTCTAATTCTTGCAGGGCAAACGGTTTAACCATGTAATCGTCTGCACCAAATTCAAATCCTTCTAACTTCTGTTCTAAAGTGTCTCTGGCGGTGAGCATGATGATGGGTGTGTTTTTCTTGGCATCGGTTCGAAGCTTTTTGCACAGGTCTAAGCCATCCATGCCAGGCAGCATCAAGTCCAAAATGATGACATCAAAATCATTGGTGACTGCCAAATGTAATCCTGTGATGCCGTCACCGGCATAATCGACAATGTGGTCACGATCTTCAAAGTAATCTACGATGTTGGCGGCGATGTCAGTGTTGTCTTCAACTACAAGTATTTTCATGGTGTTTTTTTACGCTATTTTAATGTTTGTGGTAGTTATTTGGGTAAAAAAAATCCCAAGACATTGTCCAATGCCTTGGGAAAATAAGAATGCCCTTCTTACGTGTCACTATCATTTGGAGAACAATGACGTTAAAGACATTATATTAAGATGTTGGTTAAGCAGAAGTTAGAAAGATGTTAAAATTTTGTAAGGGATGTGACTGTGCTAAAATGCCGTTTTTTTTCATTCAAGTGATATGGTCAGATTCACCGTAATTTTTCTTTTTTTATTGATCTCATTGTTTTTACTGAATATCAATGAAGCGGTGAGACAGGCCGTGATTATACCGTTTACATCTGGGATTGCCAG
>JAUIHY010000120.1 GCA_030432115.1 Gammaproteobacteria bacterium
TGGTCAAATCAAGAAACAACAAGCCTGGCTAAAAAAGCAACGCATAGACTTACGTGTGGTAGGCATTGCTAACAGCAGCAGGCAGGTGTTGTCGGCGCAAGGTTTGGAATTAAAGCATTGGAAGCAACATCTAGATATGGCCCCGGCCAGGTTGCCAGCACAGCAGCTGGTGAATTGGGTAGGTGACAATCATTTGATCAATCCGGTGGTGATTGATTGTACCAGCAGTGAATCGGTTTCTCGTGATTATGAAACCTATTTGGCAGGCGGGTTACATGTAGTGACTGCAAATAAAAAAGCCAATACCGATGCCATGTCACGCTATCATGGCTTACATCAATTGGCTGCTGAAAGGCAAAAGCAGTTTCTCTATGAGACCAATGTGGGTGCCGGCTTACCAGTGATTAATAATTTACAAAATTTACGTCGCGCAGGTGATGAGTTATTACAGTTTGAGGGTATTTTGTCTGGATCTTTGTCTTATATTTTTGGTGCCATTCATCAAGGCATGAGCTTATCAGAAGCCACGCTCAAGGCCAAAGAACTGGGATTTACTGAACCCAATCCGGCTGAAGACCTCAGTGGTTTGGATGTGGCAAGAAAAGTGCTGGTGATGGCCAGAGAATCTGGCTTAACAATGGAATTGTCGGATATTGACTTAACAGCGGTGGTTCCTGATGAACTGGCATCAATAACAGACGCCGATGCTTTTATGCAGGCCTTACCCGCTTATGACGAGGTTTTTGCCCAAAAAGTACAACAAGCAGAAACCAATAAGCAAGTGCTGAGGTATGTGGCAAACATCAGTGACGGTAACTGTCGTGTGGGCATCCAAACTGTGGGTAGCGACCATCCATTGTTCGACATCCAAGCAGGAGAAAACGCGCTGGCCATGTTGACTGAATATTATCAACCCAAGCCATTTGTTATTCGAGGTTATGGTGCTGGTGCCGAAGTGACAGCGGCAGGTTTGTTTGGTGACTTGATGCGTATAGACACCTTAAATCGGGAGTTTTGAATGAAAACAACTGTTTTTGCACCCATCTCAGTTGGCAATGTCAGTGTCGGTTTTGACAGTTTGGGCATGGCATTGAAACCGATTCAGGGTGAACATTTGGGAGATATGGTACATATCGATACGAGTAATGATCAATCAGATCATTTTGTTTTGGCTGGGAGTCATGCACATTATTTACCTGCTGAGAAAGAACAGAACATCGTGTGGTATGTGCTGCAACAATTTAAACAGGCTGTGACTGAACGAGGAATCAGGGTCAAGCCCTGCCATATCACATTAGAAAAAAACATTCCGGTTTCAAGCGGCCTTGGATCCAGTGCTTGTTCGGTTGTGGCGGCATTCGAAGCTTTGAATATTTGGTATGGTCAGCCGTTTTCAGTAAATGATTTGTTGAAAATGATGGGGCAAGCTGAGGCCAAAATTTCAGGTGGTCTACATTATGATAATGTTGCACCCTGTTATCTGGGTGGTTTGCAACTGATGTTGCCAACACAGGATAAAGTGACACAAACGCTGCCGGCATTAACTGAAGTGTATTGGATTATTGCTTACCCAGACGTGGTCGTCAGCACCCAAGCGGCGCGTGATTTGTTGCCTCAGCAGTATAAGCGTGCTACAGCGATTCAATTTGCTCAACATTTGGCCGGTTTTGTGGATGCCTGTCATCGCCAGGATATTGGAATGGTTTTTTCTTTATTGAAAGATGTTATGGCAGAGCCATACCGAGCCAGCACCATTCCTCAATTTACAGAAAGTAAAAAGCAACTGTTGACCATGGGCAGTTTATCTGTGGGCATTTCAGGTTCAGGTCCAACTTTGTTTTCAGCCTGTGATGATTTGAAAACTGCAGAACAACAAGCTGCATGGTTGGCCGCCAATTACCTCAGCACGGAGCAAGGTTTTGTCCGTATTTGTCAGATTGATGAAGCCGGCGCAAGAATGCTGAATGATAAGAAACAGAATTAAATCAGGTGTGAAATGAAATTATATAATTTAAAAGACAATTCTCAATCAGTAGATTTTGATGCCGCAGTAACTATGGGCTTGGGTAGAGATCAAGGTTTGTTTTTTCCTGAAACCATTCCGCATTTGTCCAATGTGGAAGCCCTGTTGGATCTGCCCGTTTTTGAGCGAAACTTTATCGTTTTGAAGGCTTTGCTTGGCGGTGCATTTTCTGATGAACAGCTGAAGTTGATCATTAAAAAAACCTATGACACGCCTGTGAAATTGAAATCAGTGAATGACAGTACACATTGTGTTGAGTTGTTCCATGGTCCGACCTTGGCGTTCAAAGACTTTGGTGCCAAATTCATGGCCAATTGTCTCAAGCAATTCAATCAGAAAGGCGAAAAAATCACCATCTTAACGGCCACATCGGGAGACACCGGTGCTGCCGTGGCGCAGGCTTTTTATGGCATCAATAACATTGAAGCGGTGGTGCTTTTTCCGCAAGGAAGAATCAGTGAATGGCAGCAAAAGATGTTCACCACCTTGGGTGATAACATCAGAACTGTGGCTATTGATGGGACGTTTGATGATTGCCAAAAACTGGTCAAGCAATGCTTTGATGATGCCCCCTTGGTGCAGACTATGGGACTGAATTCGGCCAATTCGATCAACATCAGTAGACTGTATGCACAGGTTTGCTATTACTTTGATGCTGTGGCACAACTGCCTGAACAGAACAGAAAAGAGGTTGTGGTTGCAGTGCCGAGCGGTAATTTCGGCAACCTGACAGCCGGCATCATTGCCAAAACCATGGGGCTGCCAATAAAGCGATTCATTGCCGCCACCAATGCCAATGACACCGTACCACGTTATTTACAAACGGGGCAATGGCTGCCTTATGACACGGTTGAAACACTATCCAATGCGATGGATGTGAGTCAGCCGAACAACTGGCCCAGGATAGAATATTTGATCACATCTGGTCAATTTGAAGCCGATTTGTTGCAGGGAGTTTCTGTCACCGAAAGCCAAACAGCCCAAGCCATGAAAAACATGTACCGACAAGGCTATATCAGCGAACCGCATGCGGCCGTGGCATACCGTGCATTAAAGGAATCACTTTTGGAAAATGAAACAGGCTTGTTTCTCGGTACAGCGCACCCAGCCAAATTTAAATCTTCAGTAGAAGACATCCTGTCGATTGAGTTGATTTTTCCTCAGGCCATCAAAGCCATCAAAAACAAAATTGATTTGTCAATTTCAATGAAAAACAATGTCGATACACTGAAATCATTTCTGTTGCTTTAACAGCTCGATGATAAAAGTGAAATGTACGCAATCCAAGGTTGTGAAAGGTTTGTTTTTCAAGGTGCTCAGCAGAAATGCTGTGGCTCGTGCTTAAGCATACCTTAAAGTCAAGGTGAGCTAACTCAACCCTCCTTGCGCTCAAATCATTATTGTACCATCAGTGATTATTTTGACACATGCGGGGTAGATATCTGTGTTTGGTGTTGGATTCACACCGCCATTCGATGTAGCCTTGTTCAGTCATTTGAGGAATCAAATAGACTTGGCCATCGCGAATGAGTTGTGATTCCCAATGTCGCAGTTGAATCACAATGGTACCTGATTCTGGGTCAACAGTGATGCCTTCGGTTTGTGGCAATGAGGTGGTATCGATGCCTTGCAGGCTACCGGTGTTGATGGCATGTTCAGATACGGCCAATTTATGGGCAGAGGCTTGTGCCAATGCATTGCCCACTTTGGCACGCACAGTGTAATCACGGTAGGCGGGGACGGCATAAGCCATCAGGATGGCGATGGTGTACATGCTCATCATGTTGCTGTCGCTGTTGAGGAAGCCTTCAAGGACTGAATACTCATAGGCCAATGTCAGTGAGACTTTTTCGCTGTTTGAGCTGAGCGCCATGTTCATGCGACCTGCGTTGGGCAGATTTAATTCGCTGGCTGTGGGCAATTGGAATAAGTCCACATGGGTGCCGGCCACGTCACCCAGCATTTGAATCACAGACAGGTAAATGTGGTAGATGTCTTTGGGTAAGTGGTCGATTTCTTTGCCGTAGGCCAGGATGGCGCTGTCCCAATTGACTTGTTGGTTGTGGTCTAACCAATTTGATAGAGGTTGGGTTTGCTTGCTGTTGAATTTTTCGGCCAAAATTTGAGGCACAGCGGCAAAGTAAATCACATCGCCTTCTCTTACCCAATAACTGTGTTGTTTAAACATGCCCAAGACTTGGCTGATTTGCTCAATGTCTTTGGAATTCTTGCTGTTATCCTGTGATAAAAACAACTCGAGTAAGCCAGAAAAATGCATTTGATTGATTTCAACACCAGCTAATTTCTGTGAGTCGGCTGAAGATTTGACCACCGAGCTGAATTGATTGAAGATGTTGTTATGCAAGCTGGGGTTTTTGATTTTTAATGCCAGCCAGCGACCTGATTGGTCGCTCACCATATATAAATTTTGATTGTATGCATTGAGCAAGTCAGCGGCATCAAACCCCATGACTTCTGTAAATCGGTCAGAGATTGTTGACCATGTTTCGTTTTCTTGGTTGGAAAAGCCCAATAAATCGACCGCGGCTTTGATTTGGTCAGTAGTCGGTAATGCCATTTGAACCACGCTTTCAGGACGGCCAGCCAGAGCCACATCAAAACTTTCTGAGTTGCGGGGTAGCAGCAAACGCCAACCAGTTTCTGGCATCAATACATGCATGCTTAAAGCAGATTTTCCTGCCGCTGATTCCATGCCAAACCAAATATATTCCATTTGATCCACAGCCAGTTTTTCCATGGCAGCACGCTGTTGAGGTGGAAGGAATGCGGCGCCCAAGTCATAGAATTTTTGTACCGCCACCCATGCTTTGAGGTTCAAACCACTGGGGTCTGCTTGTTGGTCAAGCTGGATGATTTGATTTAAGGAATGGTCGCTTTTGTTTTGCCAGATTTGGCTGATTTTGTTTTCACTGGCACCCAATCCAGACAGCACCAACAGTTGACCCGTTTGTTCATTGTATTGGATGAGGTTGCTTATTCCTTGGACTTGGAATTGCCATTTGTTCAGGTCACCGCTGTGTTCAACTTGGCTTTTGATTTGTGGTGCCCATAGTTTGAGTGTTGATTGGATGAAATCATCCAGTTGATTTGCAGGCAGGTCGTTGAATGTGGTGCCCGTGGCAACAACGGGCATCATGGCGCTTGGAGAATAGTTCAATGTGGCCATTTCCAGTGGTCCACTTTGGTGTTTGGCCAGGATGTTGATCAATGGTTGTTGTTCCTTTGGGATCAGCTTGAGGTATTTTTGAACCGCTGAATTTTTGATTTGCGAAACCTGATTTTGAAACGCAGGGTGTGCTTGAATCGGATGTAAGCTGTCTGCTTTGGGGTCAAACAAGGCATTCCACAGGCTGGGTATACTCACATAGGCCAAGGTTTGTGCGGGCAAATGGTTGCGCAACCAGCTGCTTTTTTTTGCATCAAAGCGGTAATCTGTGGTTTTTACATTCACGCTGTGACTTGATTTGGATTGATTGTCACAGCCGCTGAGTGTGATTAAGGCGGCGAAAAAAAAGACAATGGGTTTCATTACATGTTCCTTGGCTGGTCTAGAAAGTACAAAATTATACCCCAAAGTGTGGCAAAACCATGAAACTTGCTGCCCAGACTTTCTAAACCTGAGGTGAGTGGTTAAAATAGCGGCTTTAGAACTCGAGTATCAAGATGGGAAGAGCCTTCCAAAACAGAAAAGAATCGATGGCCAAAACTTCGGATGCCAATGCCAAGGTTTACAGCAAGTTCAGCCGAGAAATATATGTTTGTGCCAAGTCAGGTGGGGTGGACCCTGATGGCAATTTGGCTTTGCGCAGCTTATTAGATCGCGCCAAGAAAGCCCAAGTGCCTGCCCATGTGATTGATAAGGCCATTGATAAAGCCAAAGGTGGTGGTGGTGAAGATTTTGCCGTGGCCCGATATGAAGGTTATGGCCCTGGTGGTTGCATGGTGATCGTTGATTGTTTAACAGATAACCCAAACAGAACCTTTGGTGATGTGCGTTTGTGTTTCACCAAAACGGATTGCAAAATTGGTACCCAAGGTACGGTCAGCCACATGTTTGATCACAGTGCCATTCTGGTATTCAAAGGCGATGATGAAGATGGTGCATTAGAAGCTTTGATGGAAGCCGATGTGGATGTCACGGACATCGAAAATGAAGACGGTATGTTGACAGTTTTCGCACCACATACCGAGTATTTCAAGGCCAAACAAGCCCTGACAGAAGCTTTTGGTGAGATTGACTGGGAAGTGGATGAGATTCAATTTGTGCCGCAGAACACATCGCCCATCACCGATGAAGAACAGTTGGCCATGTTTGATAAATTCATCAACATGCTGAATGATTTAGACGACGTGCAAAATATATTCCATAACGCTGAAATCTAAATTCAATCTGCCTTAAACAAAAAAACCCAACATGAAGTTGGGTTTTTTTTTGGTTTCAATTTCCGACTCAGTGTTTTTTGTACAATGCTGACAGGGGAATGTTTTGACGCAGCCAGTCACCACCGGCGGTTCCTGTATAGCCCATGTCTATGGTCACTTGACCATCGGTGTCTAGGTCTTGGATGGCATGTTTCAAATTGAAAGTGATGCTGCCAGCTTGCTCAAACTGAACAGCTTCGGGTGTATTCAAACGACCATAACCTTCTGGGTTGTACATGGTCATTTCATAGTCTTCCCCAACCACAAAACCAGTGTCTTGACCTTGTGCCCAACGACCGATGCCGTCGGCATCGTAATAGAACAGGTACGAGATGAATTGGTCTTTTAAGTGAACCAAAGAGAGTCCCCAGCCGGTGTCTTGTGCCCCGGCATACCAAGCCGTGCCTAAGTCTGGATTGGCCTTGCTGCGTTCAGCTACTTGTGGCTCAATACACCAGGTTTGTTCGACATTGTTGATTTTCCAACGCGCCAAAGCCACATGAGTCATCACCCTATTTGTACCATCTTGACAACTGGGGTGAGCCGCTGCTGTGGCCACATTGAAATCAATGGACAAACGACCATCTGTTAAGTTGGGGTCATTGATCAATGGGAAATCATCACCCGGGCCGATGTCATGTAAGTATT
>JAUIHY010000121.1 GCA_030432115.1 Gammaproteobacteria bacterium
GTCAATTCTGCCACGGCTTCATCGTGGTTGATTTCGTATTTTTCATAGCCCAATAAATCACCAAAAAAAGTCCTGATGTCTTGCCTTTGGGTCTCTTTTTGGCGGTTTTCATACTTCATGGAGCCAATCACATAGCGGCAATTGTGCGATGTGGCAAACGCATTGTTCGGAAACACCGCATCGGGTGTCTCTTCTGAGCCTGGGAAGGTCACCACTGGCACACCCACTTCGGTGATTTTGGCGGCCAATTGCTGGTGCTGATACATGGCCAATTTGACATCAACTTGCTGGTCCATTTGCATGTATTCATTGTCTTGTGCCGTCTGGTCATCAAGCCGAAAACCCACAGGACTGACCATAAAAGCCGCTTTCATGCTGGCCGCTTGTTTCACTGGGTAATCCGCTTGGTTGATGGCGGTCTTGAATGCTTCAACAGATTTAACTAACATCTTCAAATTCTCTTTTTTCTGAATCGATAACAAAAGCGCGCGCTTCATCCAGCACGGCCACATCATTTTTCCTTCTTGGTGCCTCTGTAACCAAGTAGGATTTGTATTTTTTGTTGCCCATTTGACCGTGGTATAGGCCCAATATGGGGCGAATGAGCCAATGCAGGCTCAATCCTTTATCGATTTGTTCAGCACAGTAGGCTTTGTAGGCTTGCAGCACATCATCCCGACTGCTCTTCATAGCTGTCAGACCAGCGGCTTCATGCATGTCGCGAATCAACCAAGGCGCATTCCAAAAGGCGCGGCCAACCATGATGCCGTCATTGTGTTGCCAATGTTCAATGGCATCTTCGACGGTGTTGATGCCGCCGTTCACCACCACGTTCAACTCAGGGTTTTCGGCTTTCAAACGGTAAGCATAATCGTATTTCAGCGGCGGCACATGACGGTTTTGCTTGGGGCTTAAGCCTTTGAGCAGGGCTTTTCTGGCGTGGACCACAAAGGTTTCACAACCGGCTGTTTTTACGGTTTGAATAAAATGGTTGAATTGATCATAGCCTTCTTGCTCATCAACACCGATGCGCGATTTGATGGTCACGGGTATATTCACAGCCCCTGCCATGGCGTCATAACATGCAGCCACCAATTCAGGCTCTTTCATCAAACAGGCACCAAAACGCCCTTTTTGCACCCTGTCACTCGGGCAGCCGACGTTTAAATTCACCTCAGCATAACCGTAATCTTCAGCGATACGCGCGCAGGTCGCTAAGTCTTTGACATCCGAACCACCGAGTTGAATCGCCACCGGGTTTTCTTCGGGTGAAAAGCCAATGTATTTATCACGGTCACCACGCAAAATCGCAGGTGCAGTAACCATTTCGGTATAGAGCATCACCTGATTTGAAATCAAACGGTGAAAATAACGACAATGGCGATCGGTCCAATCGAGCATGGGTGCCACGCAAAGCTTATGGGAGTGTACCTTGCTCATTTCAACAGCCGTTTGATTAGATCCAAATAAATACACTCCAATAACAACAAATTTCGAACAGGCTGACTTTCGTTCACTCGGTGAATGGTTTTGTTGATTGGGCCGAGCTCCATGGTGGCGATGCCATGTGGTGCCACAAAGCGACCATCTGATGTACCACCTGCGGTATTGAACTCAGGTGTCACGCCAGCAATTTGTTCGACAGAGGCCTGCAATTCGCGCTTAAAATGTTCGTCTTTACAGTGAAAAGGCTCACCAGACAGTTGCCATGACAATTCATATTCAAGGCCGTACTGCAATAGCACTGCTTCTAACTGCGCCTGTAGCGAAGCTTGGGTTGATTCGGGACTGTAGCGGAAATTGGCCTGCAAGGTCATCGAACCGGGAATCACATTGGCCGCGCCAGTGCCTGCTGAGACATTAGAAATCTGAAAACTGGTGGGCGGGAAATCTTCATTGCCTTCATCCCAAACCACATTTGACAAAGCATCTATGGCTTTGGCCGCTTTGAAGACAGGATTTTCTGCATTGTGTGGATAGGCCACATGGCCCTGCTTTCCTAGGATTTTGATGGTGACATGTAACGAACCCCGACGACCGACGCGCACGGTATCGCCCAAGCGCTCAGAAGAACTGGGTTCACCCACCAAACAATAATCAAAATGATGGTCTTTCACTATCAGGGGCATGAATCTTCTGACGCCATCTATGGCCTCGCCTTCTTCGTCCGAAGTCAGCATCAAGCCAATCTTGCCTTTGTGGTTGGGATTCTCGCCAACAAATTTTTCCATCGCCAGAATCATCGCCGCCACTGAGCCTTTCATATCAGCCACGCCACGGCCATACATGATGCCGTTTTCAATGTGACCACTGAGTGGGTCGTGTTGCCAATCTGCCACATCTCCGGTCGGCACCACATCGGTGTGCCCCAAAAACAATAAGGCAGGGCCTTCTTCTTCACCGTGCCAAATCAAGACATTATCAACAGGGCCCAATTGATGGTGTGTGCCTTGAAAGCCCTGCCCTTCCATGCGGTGCATGATCAAAGGAATACATCCGGCATCATCTGGTGTGAAGGACGGTTTTTGAATGAGCTGGCGTGCCAGCGTGATGACTTCTGCTTCCATTAACATTTCCTATGCTCAATAACCGATGCGGTAATTTTTACCATCAAACACCACTGGGCGTTTGATCAAAGTAGGGTTGGCCACCAATAAACCCGTATTCGGCTCAATCTTTTGAAACTCGTCCAACTGCTTCCAAGTGGTGCTTCTTTTGTTCAACAACAGGCTCAAGTCTATGTCAGCCAGCATCGCGTTAACCAAAGCCTCATCGATTCCCTGAACACGAAAATCATGCAGACTGACGCCTACACCATCCGCTTTAGCCGCTTTCAATGCTGCACGCACTTTGTCGCAATTTTTAATACCGTAAACAATCATGCGCGCAGTAACTCATTGATTGACGTTTTGGCACGTGTTTTTTCGTCCACTTTTTTAACAATCACAGCGCAATTCAAAGCGTACTTGCCATTTTCTGCTGGCAATGAACCAGGCACCACCACCGAACCCGGCGGTACATAACCGTAGCTCACAGTGTCTGCTTCTCTGTCATAAATTTTTGTACTTTGACCAATGAAAACACCCATGGATAACACCGAACCTTTACCGATACGTACACCTTCCACCACTTCACTTCGGGCGCCAATAAAACAGCCGTCTTCAATGATGGTCGGTGCGGCCTGAAGCGGCTCCAATACACCACCTATGCCTACGCCGCCTGACAAATGCACGTTTTTACCAATTTGGGCACAACTGCCGACCGTGGCCCAGGTGTCCACCATGGTGCCAGCATCCACATAGGCGCCAATATTTACATAGGATGGCATACAGACCACGCCTTGACCCAAAAATGCGCCACGTCTGATGGTCGCAGGTGGCACAATGCGAGCGCCCACACGGCTGAACTCAGCTTCATCAGCACCTTCAAAGCGACAAGGCACTTTATCCCAATACTCATGCGTGGAACCGGGCATCACTTGATTTTTCGAAATGGTGAAAAACAACAGTACCGACTTTTTCAACCACTCATGAACCTGCCAGCCATCAGCTGTTGGCGAGGCGACGCGGAATTCACCTGATTCCAACCCCCTGATTGATTCATAAATACTGGCACCGTATTGTTTGTCCAGCCCCTCAGGGCTCAGTTCTTCGCGTGCATCCCACGCGGCCAAAATTTGTTGTTCTATCGACATGCTACTGACAAGATTCCGAAAGCCCTGAATTATAGTATGCAGACATTAAAAAGTCTTTAGAGACGAAGGGAATTCCGTCAGTATCAAATTTTGTTCTGAATTTCAGCCCAAATGTTTATTTTTGTGAACTGTTTTCGACTTTTACCTTTACTTTCTTTACCGAAACTTTGAATTCGTTTTGCAAAATCTGTAGAATGCTTCGGCTGTACATGCGTACTTTGCTGGCTTCCATCTGGGTTTTGCACAGCAAAATGGCCGACTCTCCCCGAAGATTGGCCAAAGTGACCATGCCTTTGACAGGGGCCGGCAATTGTAGCTGTAACAATTGATTTAACCGGTTTAACTGCTCGGCTCGCTTAATGATTTGCGCCATTTTGGCGGTTTCTGGCAAGCTATCAAGTAAAGGTTTGAAGTCATTCACAGGGCGCATGAAAATAAAATAAGAAAACGACACATTATATATGAATAAATTTACCATCATCAAACATGACCGCCAGGGCATGAAACAATATGCTTTGACTGACCCCAAAGTCAAAGGATTATTGATAGCCGGCACCAGCTTTGTGGTCGCACTGGTTATGGCATTGGGCATACTGCTTGGCTCATTGTTTACTGGCAAACAAAAAGACTACGACAAAATCGCAGACCTTCAGGCCAAAGTCGAACACAGCCAAATCACTTTAGATGAATACAAGTCCATGGTGCAAAATGATCTAGATGCCATGAGTTTACAAGTGGGCCGTCTGATGGCTCAATCCACTAGATTGAATGCTTTGGGCAACCGCTTGACAGAAGTCAACAACATCAACCCGGAAGAATTCAACTTAGATTCTGAACCTGGTGTGGGCGGTGCTGAAGTGGCACTGACTGGCGAGCACAACACCCCCCAAGATTTATACCAAAACCTGTTCAGCCTAGAAAACAGTTTTTTCAAACAACAAGAACAGCTCAATATTTTGACGCAAATGTTAAACAATGAGACTGCCAACAACCAAGCCATGCCACACAACAAACCCCTTCAAGGTGGCTGGATATCATCACGTTATGGCAAACGCATTGACCCATTCACCGGCAAAAAAGCCAGTCACCATGGCATGGATTTTTCTGGCAAATACGACGCTGAGATCACAGCTGCTGCTGAAGGCATAGTGGTTTGGGCAGGCAAACGTGGCAATTACGGCAACATGGTAGAAATTGACCACGGCAATGGCTACACCACCCGCTATGCCCATGCCAAATCTCTGAATGTAAACCTTGGACAAAGGGTGGAAGCGGGCGAACTGATTGCCATCATGGGCAAATCAGGCAGGGCCACTTCTGAACATTTACATTTCGAAGTTTTGAAAAATGGTCACAAGGTCAACCCTTTGCCATTTATTCAATCTTCATAAAACAAAGGAATCTGGGCTTTTATTTTAAACAAATGAAGGTCTTAATAATTAACACTTGATAAATGTGTTCAGTGTAGCCACATTGAACACATTATTTTTTTGCTTAAGCAATCAACGGAACTATGGCACTCAACTCATTATTCACTAAAGTTTTTGGTAGCAGAAACCAACGCTATATCAGACAACTGGACAAAATAGCCGATCAAATTGAAGCTTTAGAGCCTCAAATGCAACAATTGCGCGACGAAGATTTTCCGCAAAGAACCCGCGAATTAAAAGAAAAAGTGTCACAAGGAACCGCTCTGGATGATGTTTTGGTTGAAGCTTTTGCTTTGGCACGCGAAGCTTCTGTCCGTGTGATGGGTATGCGCCATTACCATGTACAATTGATTGGTGGCATCACCATCCATCGCGGCAAAATTGCTGAGATGCGCACCGGTGAAGGTAAAACTTTGATGTGTACCCTACCCGCTTACTTGAATGCGCTGGCTGGCCAAGGCGTTCATGTGGTAACAGTGAATGATTATTTGGCGGCTCGTGATGCCAAATGGATGGAACCACTTTACAACTTTTTGGGTATGACTGTCGGCATTGCTGTTCCCAACATGCCACCCGAAGCCAAGCGCAGCGCCTATGCCGCTGACATCACCTATGCCACCAACAATGAACTGGGCTTTGACTTCTTGCGTGACAACATGGCCTTCTCCTTAGAACAGAAAGCACAAAGAGAACCGTTTTTTGCCATCATTGATGAGGTGGATTCCATTTTAATTGATGAAGCCAGAACACCTCTGATTATATCTGGACAGGTGGATGAGTCACCTGAAGTTTATAACCGCATCAATCGTGTGGTGCCTTTCTTAGAAAAGTCCACTTTCGAACCAGACAGCAAAGCCGTATCACAAGCCATCATGAACCGTGAAAGCTTGCCAGAACCTGACGGCGATTTTTCAGTTGACGAAAAAACCAAGCAAGTATTCTTAACCGAACAAGGCATGGAAAATGCCGAAATTTTGCTAAAGAAAAACGGCTTAATGCAAGAAGATGAGTCATTGTATGATTCTCAACACATTTCATTGATGCATCATGTGAGTGCCGCATTGCGTGCCCACCACCTGTATGAAAAAGACGTGGACTACATTGTCAACGATGGTGAAATTGTTATTGTTGATGAATTCACAGGCCGCACCATGGAGGGCAGACGTTGGTCTGACGGGCTGCATCAAGCAGTCGAAGCCAAAGAAAATGTGCCCATCCAAAAAGAAAACCAAACACTGGCTTCCATTACATTCCAAAACTATTTCAGATTGTATCCCAAACTGTCAGGTATGACAGGTACAGCTGATACCGAAGCTTACGAATTTCAAACCATTTACAACTTGGAAGTGATTGTGATTCCAACACACCGCCCCATGATCCGAAAAGACGCACAGGATTTGGTGTTTTTCAATCAACAATCCAAGTTCAATGCCATCATTGAAGACATTGAAGACTGCGTTGAAAGACAACAGCCTGTTTTGGTGGGTACCGCTTCCATTGAAGTTTCAGAATTGTTATCACAACAATTGAAAAAGAAAAAAATCAAACACAATGTTTTGAATGCCAAACAACATGAGCGCGAAGCCATGATTGTGGCTGAAGCGGGACTGCCAGGTGCTGTTACCATCGCCACCAACATGGCAGGTCGTGGTACAGATATTGTGCTTGGCGGCAACTTCTCAGTTGAATTAGAGCAATTGGGCGACGATTTGACAGAAAGCAAAAAAGAGCAGTTAGAATCTGAATGGAAAAAACGTCATGAACAAGTCTTGGCTAGCGGTGGTTTACGCATCATAGGCACAGAGCGCCATGAATCACGACGCATCGACAACCAATTGCGTGGCCGATCAGGTCGACAAGGTGACCCAGGCTCCTCTCGATTCTATATTTCACTAGAAGACAATTTGATGCGCATCTTTGGCCAATCA
>JAUIHY010000122.1 GCA_030432115.1 Gammaproteobacteria bacterium
CATAATCAGCTTTGGCCACCAAGGTTTTAACTTTTTGCCTGGTCAATTCGATCAAAACTTCGATGGTATTGAATGTGATGATTGATTGAGTGGATTCTTGGATGGCCAAATCATGAAAATGCAATGCTTCATCATAATCACCATTCAAACGTTTAATCATCGCTTCATAATTATATAAAAACTGTTGATACACCGACATTTTGAACGCTTTCATGACAGATTTGGCTTCTTCAAGGTACTTTTCTAATCCCGCTTTGTCATTTTGTGTGCTGTGGTAAGACAAGCGCATATAAACCAACATCTGATTGAATGGCGGCTCTGTTTTTTTATAAAGTGCATCCAGCAAAGCCAGTGATGCCTTTTGCTGCCCCAAAGCGGATAAATAGCCCATTTTTTTACCGTTATAGGTGAGCAAAAAAGCAATGGGTGACATGGAGGCTTGCGCCACTGGTGCGGAAGATTCGTTGATTTGCATGCTTTTGGTCATTTGTCCACGTTGTGAATACAAGGCTTCCAAAACCAGATAAACTGCCAGTTTTTCATTGTCGTTGTTGGCCCGGTCCAACAGCGACAACAAATCACTTTCAACCTGCGTTAGATCGCCTATCAACATATTAAGTTTGGCCAATTCCAACTCCGGACTGATGTCGTCATTGACCATCAGTTCAGCTGATTCAAATTGTGTTCTGGCTTGTTCAAATTGTCCTTGCCTCATGTACACCTTACCCAAGGCCAGAACAGCAGAAACACTTTCTGGCTGATGTTTTAAATAGGCATTTAATACCTGTACAGCTGCCTCGAAATCGGCACGCAATACATGTACATTACTTAAACGCAATAAATGCTTGCTGCCAGGCTCTATATCCCTTAATTGTTCAAATGCCGCCGCCGCATCATCCAAACGGTTACCTTTCACCAATAAATTATTGCCCAAACTCAGCCAAGCCCTGATACTTTCTGGATATACCTTGGTCCAATTTTCAAGCACCCGTAACGCTTTGTCTTCTTCACCCGTGATTCCATAAAGCTGGGCTTTGACTTCAAACACATCTTCACCATACAGTTTATGGTCCAAATTCAAGGCTTTGCGTGCCAAATTCGCTGCTTGTTGAAATTCCCCAGAATTCACATGCATCTTCATTTGTAGCATATAGGCTTCGGCCAGAGTTGAATCAGCAGCTATGGCATTATGCAAAGCCGCTTTGGCTTTGAGGTAATCATTCTCAAAAGCCACCGCATGCAAGGCAGCCACCACTTCTTTGATGGCTCCTATGTCAGAAGAAATATGATCTTTGATAGATAAATCAGGGATTTGTTGTTGAATGGTTGGGTGATCTGCCAGAATTAATTCAGAAAGTTCTGATGATATGTTATCCAAAGCCACCAACCAATTGACGTGTTGGTGAGTCACTGTTTTTACCAAAGCACCTGTGAGTACATCATACATCTCAGCTTTGAATGCCGGCTGCTTACTTTCTTCAATAATACTACCACGAACCAACCATTGTGCTGACCGTGATTGAGCCACCTGCAATGACAAAGCCAATGGCTCATTTATGGCTTGGTCATACCCCTTGTCTTGTAGGGACAGCTTCATATTTTCAGAGTTAAAGGGTGTTTCAACCGCAATCAATGGGGTGCGGTTCAAATCTTTACTTAACAGCCAACTGGCTCCATACTGCATCCAATCCAATGATTCATCGCCCGTTTCATTTGGCATGAATGACAAGCTGACCTTTTGACTCATGCCTTTTACAGGAACTTCATAGGCCACTGACTCACCAGAGGTTTCATCCTCAACCATAACTGTCTCAGTCACAGCCAATTGTGCTTGTTTTGGTGTGGTGGGCGGCACAGGTAAGTTATTTTGCGGCAAGGCTACCCAATACCAAGCGGCACACAAAGCCAAGAAAACATTCAAAATAACGACGACAAACTGACCTTTTGTCCATTGATCTTTGCCTGGCTTTCCATGACCCCAAGCAAGCACTGCCACCGCAGGTGCCAAACTCAGCAAAATCACAAAAACATAAGATGACAAGCTTTCTGAAACTGGAAAGCGTTCACTCATCCAGTCAGCAATTTCTACGCAGAGCCAGACCGCAGCCACATACATGCCCAAAATATGAGGGATTCGTCGTTTTAACAGTTCTGCAAACATGCGCACAACACCATGCCAAAAATCAAAGCATGGATTATACTACGCAAAAACCAAGGAAAATCATCATGACTGAAAAAAGATTCATCGACCTAGAAACCAGGATCGCTTTTTTGGAAGACACTGTCAATACACTGAATGAACTGGTATACCGACAACAGGAACAGTTGGTCAATTATAAGAATCACATCCAACATTTGACCAAACACATGACCCAGATACAAAGCGATCTAGGAAAAAACAATTCAGCAGACGAAGTTCCGCCACATTATTAGGTGAATGGCTGGGCACTTCTTTTGCAGCAAGCTGCAAAAACCGCTCCCAACCATTGTCTTTTATGAGTTAACCAGCGGCTGACGCCGGCTGGTGAACAAAAGTTTCAAGGTTATTCATTTGGCGTTTGTCAGGAAGGACGGATTCTACATCACAATGAATCACTTCTTTTGCAGCAAGCTGCAAAAACCGCTCCCAACCATTATCATTTGTGCTAGGTCTTGGCATCAGTTAGGTGGAATTTATATCAGCCTTACCTTAAGTGAAAAAAACAATCCCGATTCGGTTGAAAGGATGCTGTGCGGTGCTCAATTGGTCAATAATGGTAGCTATACTTTTTAGTACCCACTAAGCAAGCCGATCATTCACATATATATATTTTGCACCATTATAAACATTCCGCGCAGCAAACATACGGTTTACAAGGCTTTGCGTTTGTTATCCACACAAGCTGTGGATAACTTTGTTAATAACTGTTTAATAAGTAGCTTAAATCCCCACCAGTCCTTGTTATTCGCCACATTGGTTAATTATTAACCACCGCGAATATTTACTTATATTTCAATAGCATACGACTTTTTTGCAATCAAGCATTTAACTCAAGCCCACTAAGCTTCTGATTATTACCCTTGTGTGACCCGTTGTTAACAACTACGGAAAAAATCAAGGTTTTTTTAATTTTTTTTTGACTTGTACCAAGACAAACACATTTCGCGCCGCTCTTTGTAATTAAAAATAGTTTGAACATAATCACAATCCATTCTTTGTTGAGCACTGGGCTCATGAATGTCTTTCGCAGATAAACTTTGCAACTCAGGCACATACTTTTTGATGTACGCTCCCTCAGGATCGAATTTTTTTGACTGAGTCCAAGGATTGAAAACCCTAAAATATGGTGCCGCATCACATCCTGTGGCCGAAGACCATTGCCAACCACCATTATTAGAAGCAAAATCTCCATCAATCAAATGTTCCATGAAAACCTTTTCACCCATCCGCCAATCTACTAGACACAATTTAGTTAAAAATGAAGCCACCAACATGCGCACCCGGTTGTGCATCCATCCTGTTGTTAACATTTGTCTCATGCCTGCATCAATGATTGGAAAACCAGTTTGTCCTGCTTTCCACGCGCCAAAATAATCCATATTATTTTGCCAATCATCAACCGCTTGGCGCTTAAATGGTTGACCTTTCACCAATTTGGGGTATTCAAAACACAGATCTGAATAAAAGTCACGCCACATCAGTTCACTGACCCATTTAGATTCTATCGCTTCTGAACCAAACAGTGATATCCAAAATTGCAGGCACTGTTGGGCACTGATTGCCCCTATGGCTAAATAGGGTGAAAGCTGTGATGTCCCTGCCACATCTGGTCGGTCTCTGTATCGATCATAATCACCATTTTGAGTAAACTGTTGGAGTGCATGAAAAGCAGCCTGTTCACCCACAGGCCATATGGCCTTGGTTTCATTGTTCAATTTCGAATGATTTGGAATCTTTACTTTGCCATGGACAGGATATGACTTTCCAGGATTAACCAACAATTGGCTTACCATCTTTTTCTTATATGGAGTGAACACATGATACATGCTGCCATCTTGCTTTCTGACGGATCCAGGGGGCACTAAGTAATTGGCAGGGTAAGTGTGCACCACCAGCTGATCATTTTTTGCTGAATTGATGACATGTTGATCCCTGAGGCGCTCATTCAACAAATAATTTTCATTAAAATAAAGTTTTGTGACTTTATGAGTCTTCCAAAACTTTTGTATTTGACTGGGCAAAGTGTGGTAATTCAAACCTTCTAACATTTGAAACTTGATACCTTGCTGCCTTAGTTTGTTCGCCAAATCTTCAGCATGTGCTCGACGAAAAGCGATTTTTTTTCTTGATTCGCCATGATTGCGGTCTTGGGGTTCACAGTCGCAATATACGACCATCACTGGCCCCCCTTGCTCTAAAGCATGCCACAAAGCTGGATTGTCTTCCAAGCGTAAATCGTTACGCAGCCACACCAAATTCATGACAATGTGATGCCCACACCAGGCACTGTTTTAATCAATGGTTCATCAAATGGTTTATCAACGGCCTTTCTTAAAAGATACAAGTGACTTCTCAACACATCTGATTCAGGTGAAAAATCATCCCAGAGTAATTCTGTGAGTCGCTCTTTACTGATCACAGCCGGCGTTTGGTTCATTAAAATTTTGAGTATTTGTAAGCCTGTAGGCGATACTTTTAAGATTTGCCCCTGCCTGGTGACTTGCATGGTGTCCAAATCAAGGACCAAATCTTTGACTGTAATTTGCTTGTTGTTGAATTCACCTCTGTACCTTTTAACCATAGAGGAAATCCTAGCCACCAGCTCATCAGGATTAAATGGTTTAACCAAATAGTCATCGGCACCAATGTCAAATCCATTCAGTTTGTCGTTGATTTGGTCTCTGGCTGTGAGGAATATAATGGGTACATCTGATTTGGCCTCTTGTCTGACTTTTTGACAAATAGCAAAACCATCCATGCCAGGTAGCATCACATCTAAAACCAAAACATCATAAGACCCGGTCACAGCGATGTGCAAACCGGTGATGCCATCCAAAGCATAATCAACCTCAAACCCAGCTTCGATTAAATGGTCACCTATGGTTTCTGATAAAACAGCATTATCCTCAACTAACAGTACATTAATTTTCATATTTATTTGCTAAAACATTGATGTTATTCATGGTCAGAACCACTTCTGTTCCGACACCCGGTTCACTTTTAAATACCAATTCCCACTGACATTGTTTACACAGCCAATCAACTATGGACAAGCCAAGACCCACACCTCGATGTTGAGAAAACTCATCTACTCGATAAAAAGGCAGTGTGATTTTCTCTAATTGTTCAGCGGTCATACCAATGCCATGGTCTTTGATTGAAATACTTTGGTTTTCTATCGAGACCGTTACTGTGCCACCATCTTTACTGTAAGCAAATGCGTTTCTCAGTAAGTTGCTTATCACAATATTGAACGCTTGCTCTGGAATTTGAGCCTCTAATAATTGTTTCAGTTGCCAATCAATTCTAAGGTCTTTGTCCTCAAAAGCCATGATGTTTTGTGCCACCAATTGTTTCAATGCATCATTGATCAAAACTGGGTACTCAGAGACCGCCAAATCTTGCTCCCGAGACAGCACCAAAAGCGCTTCAAGTAACTCACTCATCTCATCAATAACTGGCTCCATCCGATTGACTATCTTCAAGCCTTTTTCATCCAGAGGCCTTTTCTTCAACGAGGCCAATGACACTTTCAATACCGTTAAAGGCGTTCTGAGCTCATGGCTGGCATAACGAGAAAAGTTCCTTTCCCTTTCTATCATTCCTGCAATCTTTGCAGAAAAATCCTCAAAAGACTTCACCAAGGAAAGTACTTCTGCATCACCTGTCAATCCTTCGAAATGCAATTCACTCAAACTGGCTTTATTGATGTCTATACTTTCTATTTTTTTGACCATTTGGACCAAAGGCGAGATGGCTCTTTTTGATAAAACAAACGAAAAGAATGCTGGAACATAAATCAGCAACAACACCAGAACCAAGGGGGCAATCCCAAAAAACAAAGCCAATCGACCCACTTGCGCTTCTTCAAACACCAAATACAGTGTGCGTCCCATCTGCTCTGTTCTATAGACAATCGGTAATTTTTCGTTCAAAGTCACACGTTGAAAGTCTGCTGTCATATCATATAACTCAACAGGAGTGTCTTGATTCGCAGGGTCAGCAAAATAACCTGTTAAATTCATGGTTTTGGGCAGGGGAAAATCAGGGTTTTCTTTGTAAGCTTCCCAAAAAAACTTGGCTTCACCTTCTAGGGCCTCTCGGATCAAAACATTTTCAACCACTTTGGCTGCACCAAAAACACCACCAACCGTTGCCAGACTGATGAACAGCAGTTGGAACAGCAATACTTTAATCAGCCTGCTGTTGATGTCTTTGTTTTTGACTTTTTTACCCATAAATTTTATGACATGCCACTGTTTTTATCATTGTACGTGAAATCAATTATTTTTTCTGTTAGAAAACACGTAATGTCCCACCAACCATTCACTACCGCCTTGGTACCCAAATAATTCTGCGCAAGCCATAAAAAACATCCGCCACCTTTGGTACCACAGTTTGGCATCCTCTCCATAAGATGAATCAAACAAGCGTAAAATCTTTGCTTTATTCTTGTCAGTATTTTCCAGCCAATGATTGGCTGTTTTTTGATAATGTGTGCCATCTATAGCCCAACGTGTTTTCAGTTTCAAATCGTCCTGAAAGTTCAAAAAGGTATCAAAGGCCGGCATTTGTCCACCACTAAAAAAATACTTGCCCATCCAGTTGTCATCTCCTTCAGTTTCAAAAGGGTACATCAAAAACCGATGGCAAAAAACATGAACAAATAACAAACCACTTGGCTTCAACCAATGAGCAATGTTTGCAAATAGCTGTTGGTAATTTCTTACATGTTCAAACATTTCAACAGAAACCACCCGATCGAATTGTGTCTCTAATTCCAATTGATTGATGTCTTGGGTGATGACATTGATATTATTGATGCCTCT
>JAUIHY010000123.1 GCA_030432115.1 Gammaproteobacteria bacterium
TCACCATCAAATGCAATACCCAAATCCGCATCCACTTGTTTCAATGTGGCGACCAAATCTTGTAAATTTTCCGGCACACTGGGATCGGGATGGTGGTTGGGGAAATTGCCATCCACTTCACAATGCAATGGGATCACTTCACAACCAATTTCTTCCAATAATTCTGGCGCAATACCTCCAGGTATACCATTACCACAATCAACCACGATGGTGGGCTGATTTTCTAATTGAATGTCAGAGCTGATGAAATCCACATAGTCATCAACAATGTCCATCTCTTGGTAAGTGCCTTCTCCTTCTTTCAAGTCTCCAGCCACGATCGCTTTGTACAAATCTTGAATCAACTTACCTGCCAATGTTTCACCATTGAGCATGATTTTCAAGCCATTGTAATCTGCGGGGTTGTGACTGCCAGTGAGCATGACACCCGATCCTGTTTCCAGGTGGTGGGTGGCAAAATACAACACGCCTGTAGGCACAGCACCGATGTTAATCACATCACAGCCCGATTTTTTTAATCCGGCTATCAAAGCATCCAATAATATGGGGCCTGACAACCTGCCATCACGAGCCACCACTATTTTATGACAGCCACGGTTAATGTTTTCCGTTCCAATGGCTTGTCCGATTTGTTCTACAGCAGACTCCGTTAACGTTTTATCTACGATGCCGCGGATGTCATAGGCCTTGAAGATGCTTTGATCAGGCAATGCCGCTTTCTTTTCCATTTCTTTTTCCATTAATATGTCTTTGGTATCTTGAGGTAAACTTTTTGATGCCGCAGCTTGGACTGATTGCGGCACGTAATGTGTGCTTTCTTTTTCTTTGGCCACCTTGGCCATGCCTTTGGCGAAAACCATACTGCGTTTTTTAAACACTGTGATGAAAAGCAGCAGGCCGGCCGCACAAGCCACCAGCGCACTGATCAATCCCAACTTCATAAAGCCCAGTTGTGGCTGCTTCACACCGTATGATAAATAGAAGTGAGAACCCGGTACATTGATTTGCGTATTGGTAAACGAAACCCCATCGTCCTTCTCACCCCATTGCTGTAGGGTGATGTTACTCCACTCTCCAGATTTTTGAATCAATGACAAGGTACCATTACCCACACTCAATTGTTTACTTCTGTCAACGATGGCACTGACTGGGTAGCTGATCACGACATAAGATTCATTGGCTTTTTGGATATAGACATAATTCAAGTATTGATTTTTTTGACCATACAAATGAATTTCAGGTAATTGTTCTTCTTGAGTTTTGCTGGTCGTTTTGATCATGTCCAGCGTAGCGAAATTGATGCCAGGAAATTCAGTTTCTGGCTCAATGCCTTTAACCGGTTCTTGTACTCGTATGACACGTAAATTATCAGGAATGGCCTTATTTAAAAGCTCAACAATTTGATCAGAGTCTGGATTGTGTTTGATGAGGTTTCTGGCCACATCATCCAATGCGGTCAATTGCTCACTGACGTGATCATAAATTTCTTCGCTTTCCGAAGCCAAAAAAGCCATGGTGGCTTTCTCTTTGATGTTTGAGTAAATGATGTACCCAAACAACACCGTAACCAACAAGGCCATAACCAAAGCCGTGTTCCAAAGAGAACCTGTGGTGAAATCAACACCATCAGGAATCAACTGTAAGTCTAAATTGATTTTTGGTTTCTTTTTGCTGCTTTCGTCATTGTTTTCAGCAGTTTTTCCTTGGTCAGGTTGAACCGCCGCTTGTATCTCTTCTTCTGTATCAGCTGGCTCGCCACCTTTTTTTCTGAACATCAACTCACCCCCGTGTGACCAAAGCCTCCTGTGCCTCGATCTGATTGATTGAAATCTTCAACCACATTCAACTGCGCCTGCACCACCGGTAAAACCACCAACTGAGCAATGCGGTCGCCTGCCTCAATCTTAAAATCATGCTGCGATCGATTCCAACAGGAAACAAACAATTGTCCTTGATAGTCAGAATCAATCAAACCCACCAAATTGCCCAAAACTATTCCGTGTTTATGACCCAAACCCGAACGAGGCAAGATCACCGCTGCCAATTGTGGGTCTTTGATGTGTATGGCCATGCCAGTTGGAATCAATTGTGTTTCTCCTGCTGCCACTGTCAACTCATCCGTCACACAGGCCATCAAATCCAGTCCAGCAGATCCTTCGGTGCCATATTGAGGCAAGCCAAACTCAGATTTTAATCGGTCATCCAGTATTTTGACATCTATGGTTTTCATTTTTTTCTGACTTTATTGTGATATTTGGGCAATGATTTTAAAGCAATTTATCAAATAACGCCAATGTTATGATTTCCTACAGCCAAGTAGGAAAACATTGACAGAAATAAACAGTGCATTTTGACATAATGAACACAAACTCATACCAAAGGATGCCCAATGTTGTCACCCCAGCCACCTCAGCTCATGCCCAGAGAAAAATTGCTTCACTCAGGAGCTGCACAACTTACTGACAGTGAATTGTTGGCAATTTTCCTGCGCACAGGTACCAAAGACATGCCGGTGTTGAAATTGTCACAGCATGTAATCAACCAACTTGGAAACCTGAACGCTATATTGAATGCCAGCTGCCAGGAATTCACTGCAATCAAAGGCTTAGGTCAGGCAAAATATGTCCAGTTACAAGCGGTGCAAGAATTGGTTTTGCGCAGCCTGCGTTCAGAAATTGCTGAACAACCCAGCTTCACCGATCCTGACTTGGTACGGCGGTATTTACTTAATCACTTTGAACAAACAGAGTTCGAACGTTTTGCCTGCCTGTTTTTAAACAGCAAAAACAAACTGCTGACCTTTGAGTATTTATTCACAGGCAGCATCAGCCAAGCTCAAGTTTACCCACGCACAGTAGCACAACAGTGTTTGAAATTTAATGCCGCATCGGTTATATTCGCCCACAACCATCCCTCAAGCGATGTGACTCCCAGTGAATCCGACAAGCTACTGACCCAAAGATTGATCAAAACTTTGCGTCTGATTGACGTCAATGTGCTCGACCATTTTATCGTGGGCGGCGACAAAACATTTTCAATGGCAGAACATCAAATGCTATAATCTTGAGGTTAAATTAACGATTAATCGAGACTGAACGTGTTTTTTGGATCAAGACTGAACCCAGTAGCCAGAGCAGAAAAATTCATAGAAAAAGGCAAATACCTGAAAGCCATGAAACTGCTTCACAAAACTTTTGAAAAATACCCCAACAGTCTGGATCTGGCACGTTTGCGATTCGAGTATGGGAAATACATACCTTTTGATAATTCTCATCATGAGGCTGCCATTGACTATTTTAATTTGCAAATGCAGTTTGATGTATCTGGTGACAAAATCCATGCCGATTTTGTTAAATACATGACCACCACGCAAGGGCGAATCAACATTGACGATGAAACCTTGATCAAATTATCGATTGTTTTTGCTTCTCATGGCTTTGAGAACAATGCCATTTACATCATCAACCAAATGATGCGCAAAGAATGCATCAATCCTCATATGGTGGATGCCTTGGTTGCCATGATTAATTATTTAGATGAAAAACAGGACTCTAAAAAAGCGCAAAACTATGTCAATTATTTAAAATGGCATTTCAAAGACCATGAAATGACGGATTACATCATCTCTAAAAGGTAAACCACTGCGGCGACAGCCCTCAATTCATGCGCTAATCAGCCGAGCACTACACTTTAAGCTTTGGGTTTAAAATTCACCACATTATTGACTTCATGCTTAAGAAATCGGGTGATCTGATGACGCATATTAACCGCATCCAAGCCCGCTTCTTCCAACAATTCTTCTCTTGAACCATGGTCCTGGAACACATCGGGCAAGCCCAAGTTTAACACCTGCACATCCAACTGCAATCGTTGCACCACCTCATTGACAGCACTGCCTGCACCACCCATGATCACATTGTCTTCCACTGTCACCAAACAACCATGCTTTTCCGCCATTTTTACAATCATGGCTTCATCCAATGGTTTGATAAATCGCATGTCCACCAAACTGGCATCTAATTTTTCTGCAACCACTTGAGCCACATCCAGCAAAGCACCAAAAGACAAAATAGCGACTTCATTGCCTCCTTTCCTGACGCGGTTGGCCTGACCAATGGTCAATGCTTGCATTTGCTGATGCACAGCTGCTCCCGGTCCTGTGCCTCTCGGGTAACGCACCGATGCAGGACCATTGTATTGATGACCTGTATAGAGCATTTGGCGACATTCGTTTTCATCACTGGGCGCCATCACCAGCATATTGGGCACACACCGCAAAAAGCTGATGTCTAAATTACCCGCGTGCGTGGCACCATCTGGCCCCACCACACCACCACGATCAATGGCAAATAATACATCTAAGTTTTGAATCGCCACATCATGAATCAATTGATCATATGCCCGCTGTAAAAAACTGGAATAAATAGCCACCACTGGCTTCACGCCTTCACAAGCCATGCCCGCAGCCACTGTCACAGCATGTTGCTCCGCAATGCCAACATCAAAATAACGACGCGGAAATAATTTTGAGAATTCAACCAAACCAGAACCTTCACGCATCGCTGGAGTGATGGCCACCACTTGTTTATCAATACGCGCCATATCACATATCCAATTACTGAAAATGCTGGTATAGCTGGGCTTGCTCGGTTTGTTACTGGGAATAATTCCCACTTCTGGGTCAAATTGACCCACTGCATGGTATTTAATGGGGTCTTCTTCCGCAGGTTTGTAGCCTTTGCCTTTTTTGGTGATGATGTGGAGTAATTTGGGACCTTGAATTTCTTTGGCTGTTTCTAATGTTTTTGCCAACAGTTCAACATCATGGCCATCAATTGGGCCCAAATGATGAAATCCCAATTCTTCAAACAAGGTATTAGGAACAAACATGCCCTTGGTGTGCTCTTCCCAACGTGACATGAATTTCCACAACCAGGATCCACGACGCATGATGCGTTTTGATTTTTCACGCATGCGATTGTAAGTGCGGCCCGATACGATTTTGATCAACATTTTGGTCAACGCACCCACATTGGGTGAAATCGACATTTCGTTTTCATTCAACACCACCAACATATTGGTGTCTAATTCTCCACCATGATTCAAAGCCTCGTATGCCATGCCTGCTGTCATGGCACCATCACCAATCACAGCCACCACTTCACGTTGTTGACCCATCACTTGACTGCCCAATGACATGCCCAATGCAGCACCAATTGATGTGGAAGAATGCCCCACACCAAAGGTGTCATATTCACTTTCACAACGCTTAGGAAATGGTGCCAAACCACCTTTTTTCTTGATGCTTTGTAAACGATTTTTTCTTTCAGTTAAAATTTTATGTGGATAGGCTTGGTGCCCCACATCCCAAACGATGCGGTCATGTGGCGTGTCAAAAACATAGTGCAAAGCCACAGTCAACTCCACTGTCCCCAAGCCTGAGCCAAAATGTCCGCCGCATTGTGAAATATTTTCAATCAAAAACTCACGCACTTCATTCGCTGCTTGAGGTAATTGAGTGATGTCCAATTGGCGCAGATCTGCAGGCTTATCAATGCTGTCTAACAGTGGGTATTGCTTATCCATGATGTACTCTTTACTTCGACTTGCCTTGATTGGCAACCGCAGCCATGGCTTTTGCCACTGCATCTTGGTCACCCAAGTAATAGCTCTTGATGGGTTTCAAATCATCATCCAACTCATAAACCAAAGGCATGCCAGTTGGTATATTGAGCTTCAAAATATCAGTTTCAGACACATCATCTAAATATTTCACCAAAGCGCGCAGGGAGTTGCCATGGGCCGCAATGATCAACTGTTTACCCGCTTTCAATTCAGGTACAATGCGCTCATGCCAATAAGGCATCACACGTTCCACACAATCTTCCAAGCATTCACCCAATGGCACTTGTTCTTTTTCTAAATATTTATACCTGATGTCATCGGCGGCATTGCGCTCATCTTCCCAGTCTAATTTGGGTGGTGGTGTGCTGTAGCTGCGGCGCCAAATCAACACTTGATCATCACCGTATTTGGCGGCAGTTTCGGCTTTGTCAAGTCCTTGCAAAGCACCATAATGACGTTCATTCAAACGCCAAGAACGCTCCACTGGCAACCACAGACGTTCCATTTCATCCAAAGTGATCCACAATGTGCGCATGGCACGTTTCAACACAGATGTATAGGCCTTATCGAATTCAAATCCCGCTTCTTTTAAAACCACACCGGCTTGTTTGGCTTGAGCGCGTCCGGTTTCAGTCAAATCCACATCTTTCCAGCCAGTGAATTTATTGGCTAAATTCCACTCACTTTCACCATGTCTTAACAGCACCAATTTAATCATGAAATCATTCAAACGTTTAAAAAGCGCATTATATCATGCGCCAAAGTATGAACCCAAGCCCATCAGTCTAATCGGTTCAGTCCCAATAAATTTAAATCCTTATCCCTTAACGCTTTTAACAAGACATGTCCCTTTTCATCAACCACAAGTTCGCCATATGCCGCAGTATCAAACAATTTGGCCTGCCCTTCTTGAAAGAAAAAAGACCCTGAGCCAATCTGAATATCATGACCACGCTTTTGGAACGCCAAAACCATTTGACCTGCTTCCAAAACCTGACCTTGATACAAATCATCAAATTCAGCCACACCATCATCACCCGTACGAACCACCACCAAGCCTGAATCACCATCCACCTGATCTTGTTGTTGTGAAATGGTTCTCGACAAAGCAAAACGCAACCGCATGTAATCACCTTGCATGATTGAACGCGGATCAACAGGTGCCAAAGCCAAGAAAATGGATTTGCCCTCAGACAATAAACGTTCCTTTTGCCAAATGGCCCAATTGATGCTAAAAAAGCACAAAAC
>JAUIHY010000124.1 GCA_030432115.1 Gammaproteobacteria bacterium
GAAGGTGGTTTTTCAATGGTGTTCAGCGGTATCGCTGGTTTATCTTGTGGTGCGATGGTGTTGCGGTATTGGCACAGCGCATAGACCTGCATTTTGAACAGGTCTTTGATCGGTGCAAAGCCGCCGGCCATGTCGCCGTACAATGTTGTGTAACCGACTGCTGTTTCACTTTTGTTGCCGGTACACAACAGGATGGCGTTTTGGTTGTTGGCCACGGCCATGTTCAATACGCCACGGATTCTGGCTTGTAGGTTTTCGTCGGTAAGGTTTTGAAAGTAATCATCGAAAATTGGTGATAAATTGTTTTCAAAAACCTGATGCATGGCCTCAATCGGTAATACATGATGCGGCATGCCCATGCTTTGGGCCAAAGCTTTGGCATCGGCGATTGAATGATCTGATGAAAACTTAGAAGGCATCAAAAGACCGGTCACGTTTTCGGCCCCAATGGCATCACAGGTGATGACTGCGCTTAAAGCTGAATCAATGCCGCCAGACAAACCCAGCACGGCTTTTGAGAAACCATTTTTAACAAAATAATCGCGCGTGCACATGACCAAGGATTGGTACAGCTCTGCTTCATCTGATAGTGAGTTTGATGTTTTTTCAGTGTTTGAATTATCACTTAAATCAATAACATGAACCTGTTCTTTAAAGCTTTCCATTCGGTGTATGATGTCGCCGTTTTGGTCTATGGCCACACTGCTGCCATCGAAGATCAATTCGTCTTGTCCACCGACTAAATTGCAATACAACAAGGGTGTTTCAAAACTTTCAGCGCGCCTTTGTAGCATGTCTATGCGGCGATCTATTTTTCCAGCAGCATAAGGAGATGCGGAAATATTAATCAATAAGTCTGCGCCTTGTGCAGATTGGTTGACCACTGGTTCGGCGTCATACCAAATGTCTTCGCAAATGGTGATGCCAACTTTCATGTTTTGCCCTGTCAAGTTAATGTCCACCAGACCGTCATGACCGCCCGGCGTGAAATAGCGCATTTCATCAAAGACCAAATAATTCGGTAGCTTGTGTTTGTCATAAACCATTTTGATGTGTTCGTTTTGAATCAAAACCGCCGCATTGTGTAATTTATCTGGCTCATGGGCATGAAACCGAGGGTAGCCCAAAACCACGGCCACGTCTTTACAATGATCAGCAATGGTCTGGATTGCATGGTAACAATCGTGAATGAATTGGCGATGGAACAACAAATCTTCAGGCGGGTAGCCACAGACGACCAGCTCAGGAAACACGATCAAATCAACCGAGTCTCTTTGGCTTTTGATGGTTTCAATGATGCGTTCGGTGTTACCGTGCAGGTCACCGACTTTGACATTCAATTGGGCAATAGCGACTTTCATTAAACCACCAACAAGCTGTAATCCATGGCTTTGACCGAATGGGTCAAAGCGCCGATAGAAACGTAATCCACACCGGTCAATGAAATGCCATTGATGGTTTCCAGTGACACATTGCCCGAGGCTTCTAAATCGACTTTATCGGCAGTGATCGCCACAGCCTCTTTCATGGTATCGTTGTCCATGTTGTCCAACATGATGCGATCAACAGGGCAGGTCAAAGCTTCGCGCAGTTCATCCAAGTTGGTCACTTCGACTTCAATTTTTCGGTTGTGGTTATCGAAATCCAAAATGTGGTTGACGGCCTGTGTGATACCACCTGCGGCTTTGATGTGGTTTTCTTTGATCAAGGCCATGTCGTACAAGCCAATGCGGTGATTCAATCCGCCGCCTAATGTCACCGCCCATTTGTCCAAAACGCGCAAATTAGGTGCTGTTTTTCGGGTGTCCAAGACCTTGCATTTGCCTTCGCAGCGCTTAACAAATTCGTGGGTCAAGCAAGCGATGCCGCTCATGCGTTGTAACAGATTCAAGGCCACGCGTTCGGCTCCTAGAACTGAAAGTACTGGGCCTTTGATTTCAGCTATAACCTCACGGTCTTTGCAATGGTCACCGTCTTTGAAGTTCAGCTTAACTTCAACGTTTTCATCCAAAACCCAGAATGCTTCACGAAAGACTTCGATGCCCGCCACAATGCCGTCTTGCTTGGCAATCAATTGTGCAGTACACATTTGTCGGCGTGGGAATATGGCTTCACTGGTCAGGTCTCCTGTTTGGATGTCTTCATGCAAAGCGTCTTCGATGATGTGGCGGTAATGTTTTGGATTCATGGCTTGATATTCGGTTAAAATGCAAAGTTAACATTATCAGAAACTGTCAGCGAATGCACAAGAGCCTAGATAGAAAATTCATGAAAAAAGCCCTCAAGTTAGCACACAAGGGTTTGTTCACTGTGGCAGAAAATCCTCGTGTGGGGTGTTTGATTGTAAATGACGGTGAAATCGTTGGACAAGGCTATCATCAGCACGTAGGGCAAGCCCATGCGGAAGCTCTGGCTTTGCGTGAGGCTGGTGACAAAGCGGTTGGTGCAACGGCTTATGTGACCTTGGAACCGTGCAGCCACCATGGGAAAAACCCACCTTGCGCCGATGCTTTGATCCATGCAAAAGTCAAACGTGTGGTGGTCTGTAATGATGACCCCAATCCTTTAGTCGCGGGCCAAGGGTATGACAAACTCAGGGCTGCGGGTATTGAAGTGGTTACTGGATTGTTGAAAAACAAAGGACGAGCTTTGAATGCAGGTTTTTTGCATCGCATGAAAACGGACTTGCCCTTTGTGCGGCTTAAAATGGCTCAATCTCTGGATGGCAGAACCGCCATGGCCAATGGCGACAGTTTTTGGATTACAGGTAAAAAAGCACGCCGAGATGTGCAGTATTGGCGTGGTCGTTCAGGTGCCGTAGTCACAGGCATCGGAACGGTTTTGGCCGATGATTGTCAATTGACCATTCGGCCCGATGATTTGCCTAAAAAATACCGCAAACTACCTCATGATTTTCAACAGAATACACCTTTGCGAGTGGTGCTGGATTCCCAGTTGAAAATACCATTGGATGCCAGAATCATTGGAGAAGATGGTGCTTGTGTGGTATTCACCTGCAACGACAATCAAAATAAAATCAATATCTTACAAAGCAAAGGTGTGAAAGTGGTTCAACAGGATTCGACACAAGAACGCGTTGATGTTGAAGCAGTGATTGCTTGGCTGGGTGAACAAAAAATCAACGAGGTGTTGTTTGAGTGTGGTGCCACATTGGCAGCTTCTTTAGTCAGTGCCAAACGGGTGAATGAAATTTTACTGTATACAGCCCCCGTTTTTATGGGTGAAAACGCCAGGCCATTGTTGAATCTATCTTTGACGCAAATGGAACAACGCATTCATTTGAATGTAAACAATGTTAAAAGAATCGGCATGGATTTTCGGTTTCAAATGGCTTTATCTAATTGAATCAACAGTGTATTTTAAGCCAATGCTCATAAATGCTCAGCAAGGTCGATTCGCTTTTTACGAAAAATTAATGTATTCTGATAAGGCGTTTTATAAAGGTAGGATATGAAAAAATTAAAGTTATGTAGTGTTTTAAGCTGTTTGTTTTTGACAACAGTTCACGATGTACATGCAGGAAGCCGCCAATTAGGCACAGGTGCTGTGACACAAATAGAAGGGGCATCTGGCAGTGGTTTAGTGCCTTGGGCCACCATTGCAGGTTATGGTGAATCTGATGAAACTGACTTTTTGGCTTCTTTGACACGAGTCGATACTGGAGATTATCGCTTTGATATGCAAGGTATTTCAGTGGGCTGGCGAAACCGTGTCGAGGTTTCTTTTGCCAAACAAGAATTGGACTTGATTACTTTGGGTCCTGCGATTGGATTACCGGGTGCGACTTTGAATCAAGATGTGATTGGTGCCAAAGTAAGATTAGGTGGAAATTTGGTATACAGCAAGATGCCTCAAATTGCCTTCGGCATTCAATACAAGAAGAACACAGACTTTTTGATTCCTTCAGTGGTGGGGGCCAAAGATGACAAGGGCATCGATTATTATTTGAGTGCCAGTAAGTTGTTTTTAGGAAAACCCGGTGGATTGAATGGCTTTGCCACCATGACACTGAGATCTACTGAGGCGATCGAAACAGGATTGTTGGGTTTTGGAGGTGACAATGGTTCAGGTAGGGACGTTAATGTTGAGGCATCATTTGGTGTATTTTTCAACAAAAGCGTGGCTTTGGGCGTTGACTTCAGACAAAAGCAAAGGCAATTGAATTTTGCCAAAGAAAGCCATTGGAAAGATGTATTTATAGCTTGGGTGCCGAATCGACATGTTTCCTTGGTTCTGGCTTATGCGGACTTAGGCAATGTTGCCACTTTAGAAAATCAGAAAGGTTGGTATGTTTCTGTAAACGGAGGGTTTTAAGATGAAAAAAATATCAATGCTGCTGATCGCTTTGTTTTTGCTCAATGCATGTGTCAAACAGACCAAACCAGAAAGTTTATATGACCAACTGGGTGGTGCACCTACCATAGATTTGATCACCAAAAATTTGCTGGATAGGATTTTAAATAATGAAAAAATTGCGTTTTTGTTCAAAGAAACCGTGAGAGAAGACTTGCATGAAAAAATTGTCAGTCAACTGTGCCAAGAAACTGGCGGGCCTTGTGTTTATGAAGGTTTGGATATGGTAGAGGCGCACAGTGGTCAGGAAATTAAATATTCAGAGTTTGATGTTTTTGTTGAAGATTTGATCTTAGCCATGGAGGATGCCAATGTACCATTTACATTGCAAAATAAATTTTTGGCGATTTTCGCTCCCATGCGAGAAGACGTGACTTATCAATAACGATTGGATGGCTAACTACCATCATGAAAAAAGCAGCAAAATTTCATTTTGCTGCTTTTTTTTGTGGCTTCAGTCAAACCTGAGTTTCTTTAAATCAATCAGCAAAGCAGAAACCCTTTGGTAACGGTCATTGGGTTTTTTCTCTAAACATTTAGCAATGATTTCCACCAATAATTGAGGAGCATCAGCCCAATAAGACCGCACTGGAATGGGTTCATCGTTGACAATTTTCATCATCAAATCATCTGCACTGACTCCATGGAAGGGTCTGTGCCCAACAAACATCTGCATGATCAAAACACCCATGGCATAAACATCAGAACGTTCATCAGCACCTTTGCCTAGTACCTGTTCAGGTGAAAGGTAGTCAGTGGTGCCTTCAACTTTCAACTCAGAGGCTTCTTTCGTGACTGAAGAATTAAATGAAGCAATTCCAAAATCCATTAATTTGATTTTTGAATCCAAGGAAACAATTAAATTGGCAGGTTTGATGTCTTTGTGAATGATGCCGACTTCGTGAGAAGCTTGTAAGCCAATACAAGCATCTATGGCGGCACTTTTTGCGGCCAATGGTGTCAGTTTGCGCTCTTGATTGATGATTTCTTGAATACTGTGACCGCTGATGTACTCCATGGAAATAAAAGAATGTTTGCCAATGAGTCCATAATCATAAATCCTGACCACATAGGGATTGGTTATTCTGCGTGCAATTTTAATTTCTTCTTTGAAGCTGTCTAAGCTTTGCGCTTCATTGACAGATGTTTTCAATACTTTTAAAGCAACCACTTCATTCAATTCTTGGTCAAAAGCTTTGAGCACAAACCCCATGCCACCTGAACCTATGCCTTCTATGACTTTAAAGCGTTTACCTAAGACCGTACCTGGTTTGAATTTTTCATTAAGTGATTGTTCTTCCTTGTCAAAGTATTTGTTTTTACTGATGGTAATCAAATGATTAGAAAGGGCTTCACGTCCTCTGATTTCATGACTTAATTTATTGACTGAGTTACTGAGTAAGAAAAGGTCTTGATTGACCGTTTTTGGAAAAGTAACTTCATAGTCTCCATTAGCAAAAGCGGCTGTGGACCTGGCAATGTGATTCAATGGTTTCATTGTGCTTTTTATCATCAAGTATGACAGGATAAAACCAATGAGCACCATCAAAATACCAACCAAAATCAATGCATTGCGGGTGTTGGTGAATGGTTGTAAGGCCAAATCATTGGAAACAGTTGATATCAAAAACAATTCATTGATGGAATGAACGGTATCAAAGGGAGTCAACTCAAATGACAATACACTTTGACTGATTTTTATCTGTCCATCTGTATTTTTAAATTGTGATGACTTGCTTGAAAGGTGTTGTAAGATCTCATTGGTTTGATCCAAGCTGTGTGTCGAAGCCAGAGATTTAATAATGCCTGCTTCTTTTTGGGCAATGATGACATCAGACCCACTGATTTGGCTGATTTCATTGGCAAATGTGCTGTTAATAGAAAGACCAGTTATCATAAAGCCAATCAAATTTCTTCCTCTGGCCAATGGTATGATCGAAGCTTGATACAGCATTTCTTTATCAACCCAAAATCCTGCTTGAGGTAACAACTCTTCCATGGTGAGTTTTAGTAATGGCTCTGAAGACAGGTCTTTGAAAGCGGTCATGGCTTGGTCAGAGCGGGCTAATTGGTGACCATCTATTGTGGTGACCATGGCGAAGTCAAAACCAAATTGTTGCTTGCGTTCTAACAGTAAATCTTGGATAGAGGCGGTATCAACATCTTCATCCCGTTCTGCTTGACTGGTGGCAGCTGAAATATAAGCAACAAACGCTGGGTCTGATGCCACCAACATAGAAATTAATTCCAGTTGTGTGGCCCTTTGTTCAGTGAAGGCTTTTTGTACAGATTGGCTGGCTGACAATTTTTGTGAAACCGTGTCATCAGCTATTTCTTCACCTAAAAAGAAAGAGACCAAGATTGCAATCAACGCGGTCAGTCCGATTAACAGACTGGTGGCAAAGGTGAGTTTTTTACTCAATGAAACTTTATTAAACATGTCAATCCCTGGATGCGCGGTATGATTTACCAAATTTATTCA
>JAUIHY010000125.1 GCA_030432115.1 Gammaproteobacteria bacterium
ATTTGCAAATCAACAAAAGCCCGATTCCCCAATAACATGCCCGTGCCAGTCAACCACATGGGTTCACCGTCTTTGTGAGCAAACCAAGCCACATTCAGGACCTGACCCTCACTTTGTGAAATCACTTCAAACTGCAAACCATGCCCAGATTCCTCTGCGTTATAAAACATGCCACTGTATTTTTCATCGACTTGTTTTTTGTGTTTCAATTCGATGGTTATCGGCTCACCATTTAACTCAACTGCCGCAGCCTGTTCCGGAGAACAAAGCCCATAGATACAATGCACACCACCCACCGTTTGGTTGTAGTACAAAGGACCACCTTCGACGGTTAATAGATAATTTTTGATTTGAGAATCAACTGCCAAACCATTGGTGGCAAACCAACCATCAGGATTACTTTTATAGGTACCAATTAACTCACCACCCATGTTATGTACATTAATAGTGGCATTTTTTACTGGAATACCCGAGTATTTTTCTTTAATCCAACCAGTAATAGCTTGCGTTTTATGCAAATTAAAATTGACTCCTTGGACATCAGCTCCATTAACCTCTACCAATTCTGCCAGCTCAAAGTCACAAGAATTATCAGGACAAGGAATATCAGGATATGCTTCATCTAACCAAGCAAATGCATCATTTTTTTGGTCAAAAAACTGGTGATATTTTTTTCCGTTATTGGTTTTTAAGTAATAATGTCCATCCTGCAAACCACCAATGGCAAAAGTACCATCTGACAATGTATCTACATCCATCAAGAATCGTTTTTGATCGTCATAAATCTCGATGCGTGCATGAGGTATGGATAAATAGTTGTGATCTTCTGCATAAATGGCTCCAGATATCACATGCCCTCTTTTTAATTCAAAGTCAATGCCAGAAGTTTCTTCTCCCTCAGTCACAATGATTAATTGTCCCTGTGAGATTTCACATCTTTGGCCTTGGCAATCCACTCCTGGATATACTTGATTGATGTAACCACGATTGGTGACTCGCTCATACGCATTACCTGTTCTTACATAGTATTTACCTGCAGGCAATGCGATTTGATAATAACCACCCTCATTTACTTCTTTATCAGAAACCAATTTATGATTTTCATCATAAAAACTTATCCAATGTAACAAATGGTCATTATCCGGAATTTCCGGTATTAAATTACCATCAACTGATAAGTTATCTTTGACGGTACCACTCACTATTCCGCCTTTTCTGTTACCCATTGGAGGTAAAGATACAGAAGTATTATCAACTTTGACTATCCGAGAGTCTTCAAACTCACATGTACGATGAAAACAATGTGACCCTCCAAATAAAAAACCTATATCATAATTGCTACTAAAGTATGGCTTGATGTGAAGAAAATAATAACCAGTTTCCAAGTAATCAATCTGAAATTGGTTATTTTGATCAGCAAATCCTGAGTTAGCATTTTTTTTGTCCATTGAAATGGCAGTGATGTATTTAGTTTCACTTTCACCCTCAAAAGAACCTAAAATTTTTCCTCTATTTAATTCAAGGGATATCAGTCTTGATTCAATGCTTCCTTGCTTCTGTAAATTCACTTTTTCCCCATGTCCATGATAAATTTCATGTCTACAATTTTGACAGCTACCCCATCCCAATAAATGATCTTGCCTGCCTGGCTGGGTTACATAAAATTGATACTTGGCCTCAGGTAAAACAAAAATATGATTTACATGACTGCTACCTTGGCCATTGTTTCCAATTTGAGTATTGATGATTGAAAATAAAGAATTTCTGAAATTTCTGTCACCTAACTCCTCTGCATAAGCAAAAGCCTGATTATTATAATCGTTGAAATTGCCAGGGTGTGACAATTCAAATAATGCGCCTTGTTCTAAATACAAGCTGATGTTTTTAATAACATCTTCTTCATTCAGCGAAATGATGTTACCTCCAGTAAATTGTGTTCTTTGATAAAAATCTACATCTTCTTGAGTCCCAGCATGGGACCACAAAGCAGGCAAATAGAATTTTTCAACCTGTTCATATTCAAAAGCACCTTGCCAAATGACCCTGACAGCATATTGCCCATCAGGCAAAGCATCGAAAATGAATCCACCGCCTACCACTTCAACTCTGGATGCATAAACCCACTGCCCTAATCTTGGTAATTTATGGTAAAGATAAGCTTCAAAAGTGAGCCCAGCATCTATGGTTTGTTGAGTGTCTGCATCAAACAATTGGCCTTTAATTTGTCCACTGCCCGTAGCCAATTCAACTTTTTCAGTGGATTCAGCAAATGTTTTGATGATTTTTGTGGTTTCTGCGGCTTGTGATTGAGGGCCAAATAAAAACCCAAAAATACAGAAAGATAAGAGCGTGATTTTTTTCATGTGAGGCATATTTTTTAAAAAGGGCTTAGTATAATGGAACCATGACTTTCGACACAAATGTAATTGAAGCGTTCAATGAAAATGCACAAAAGTATTTCGAACGGTTTAAAAAAGACCATCAATACCATGGTTGGTACCTTGAACTGGGTTCACACATTGAAAATGGTTCTCGTGTTTTAGACCTCGGTTGCGGTCCAGGTTTATTGATCAACCACCTCATCAAACAAAAACCAGATTGTCAATTTTTAGGAATTGATATGTCTGAACAGATGATTGCACTGGCTAAAAAGCATGTGGCCAGCACTCAATTGAACGCTCAATTAAGCGCTGAATTCAGGGTCATGAATGCAATGGATATCAATGACATATCCGGCTATTTTGATGTGATTTGCAATGCTTTTCTTATCCCTTATTTACCACCAAAAGACAGTTTTCAAATCATTGAACACAGTTGCAAAAAACTCAAACCCAATGGCCTACTTTTTCTCACATGGATTGTGCTCCCATCACTTGAAAGAGAAAAAAGTGTTTCAAGCGACGGTCAACACAGTTTAACCATGTATTACCACCCTATTGAAACCATACAAAAATTATTAGAACGATATGGTTTGAAAACCTTGTTTATGAACCAACAAGTTGAACCTACCAGCCAAAAAACAGAAGTTTGTTTGATTGCCCAAAATTAGCTTATGGCTAGCTGATGCGTTTGCGCGTTTTCAGTGTCGCCAAATAAATGCCCAGCAATACCAACATCAAGCCCCAATAATCGTTACTCGACATCGGCCTGTCAAAAAACAACACATCCCAAACCATGGACATGGCCGGTTGCAACAGAAGCAACAACCCAACAATAGACACTGGCAGCAATGGCATGGTTCTGGTGATCATCACCCAACCCATCACTTGACACAACACGCCCAAAGCCAACATTGAACCAAATGCAGTCCAAGTGGTGATGTACAAGGACTCATTGCTTAACGTTGCTTCAATCAATAACAAGGCAGCACACAACAGCGACATCACGCCCAAATTCGCCATGGCGGTCAAGGCATCTTTCTGCCCCTGTACACGGCGCAAAGTCACCATAAAGCCAGTATAAGCCACCGCTGTTCCTATGCCATAAAACACGCCCAAACGGTAATCAGCATTCAAATCTGACCAATGTATGCCGACCAATAAAAACAAGCCAAAAAAAGTCAGCGCCAAGCCCAACAAAAAGCGCCAGCCAATTTTCTCTTGTAAAAACAACACACCGAACAAGGTCATAAAAAAAACTTGGAAATTTCCGAGCACAGTGGCCAAACCCGGTCCCACATAAAAAATACTGCGGTGCCACAACCACAAATCTGCGGCAAAGAACAAGGCCACAATAAACAGCTGTGCCAAATACCGACCATCAACCCACAAACGGCGCTTTTGAACCAGACAAATTAAAATCAATAACACACCACCAATGGCCATGCGATAAAAGCCAGACACCGAAGGCGCCAATTCAGCCCAGCGCACCCAAACACTGGATGTGCTGATCAAAAAGGCAGCAAATAACATGGTCAATACAGTTTTCATGGCAACAACAATAAGCGGTTCAAAACCGCATTATCAGAGAAAAATAAAAAAAATCCAGAATTCTTTAACCCCAAAGCAGTCTCAACTACGTATACACCGGCATCATCAACAAAAACTCAACAGGAGATTGCTATGAAAACCGTTTCAAAAAAACACACCCAAAACCTGATTCTTGCCGCCGCCATCAGCTTGGCATTGGCCGCCTGTAGTGGGCAGAACAAAGCCAAAGAAAAAGACCTCGATTTGGCTGAATACGAAGTCACTGAAGTGAAGGTGGTCAGTCAGGATAATTTGGTGTCAGTTGAAGAAGAGTTGGGACCAGTGTCAGTCAAGTCATTACCAAGAAAGAAAGTCGCTCCTACTCCCCCAAAATTAGAGTTGAACCAAGCTGGACCTGCTACCAGTCAGGACCAATTAACAGAACAAGGCAAAATCACTGTCACTGGAAGCCGCCTGATGCGAGCTGAAGGGGGTGTTGTTATGCACCACATGCCCTCACCGCTTCCTCCCACAGTTGACCGTGAAAACTACAAACAATTTGAAGACCAAGCCATACAAAATGTATTGAACAACCCCATCTCTACTTTCAGCATAGATGTCGATACCGGCGCTTATGCCAATGTTCGTCGCTTTTTGAACCAAGGCCAGATGCCACGACAAGATGCAGTACGTGTGGAAGAATTGATCAATTACTTTGATTACGACTACCCAACACCTGACAATGCAGGCCAGCCATTCTTGGCCAACACCGAAATGGCACCTTCGCCGTGGAATAAAAACGCGCACTTGCTGCACATCGGTATCAAAGGCTTTGAAAAAGACGCCAGTGAACGCCCTGCGGCAAACTTGGTTTTCCTGCTTGATGTATCTGGTTCAATGAACAGCCCTGACAAAATTGGTTTATTAAAATCTTCACTGAAATTATTAACCCAACAAATGACCCAAAACGACAAGGTGTCTATTGTTGTTTATGCAGGCGCTGCAGGTGTGGTGCTTGAACCCACCGCCGGCAATAACCACGCCAAAATCGCTCAAGCTTTGGATCAATTGCGGGCCGGTGGTTCAACCAATGGCGCGGCTGGCATCCACTTGGCCTACCAATTGGCCGAACAAAACATGATCAAAGACGGTATCAACCGCATTTTGATTGCCACCGATGGTGATTTTAATGTGGGCACCACCAACTTCGAAGCTTTGAAAGAATTGGTTGAGAAAAAACGCAAAAACGGCGTATCTTTGACCACCTTGGGCTTCGGAACGGGTAACTACAACGACCACCTGATGGAACAATTGGCCGATGTGGGTAACGGCAACCATGCCTACATCGACACCATCAAAGAAGCCAACAAAGTGCTGGTCAATCAAATCAACTCCACCTTGATGACCATTGCCAAAGACGTCAAAATCCAAATCGAATTCAACCCAGACACGGTCAAGGAATACCGTTTGATTGGTTATGAAAACAGAAAATTAAAAACTGAAGATTTTGATAACGACAAAATAGACGCAGGAGAAATTGGCGCAGGCCACACCGTCACCGCCATTTATGAAGTGGTGTTGCAAGGCAATGACGGTTGGTTGGGTGAATCACGTTACCAAAAACGCAATGTAAAATCAGGCTACAGCAACGAATTGGCCTTTTTGAAAATGCGCTACAAACAACCTGATTCTGACACCAGTCAATTGCTGCAATGGCCGATCAAACGCGATTTGATTCAACCGATGAACCAAGCCAGCGAATCATTCCAATTCGCCACCTCTGTGGCCGCATTTGGCCAATTGTTGCGTGATGGGCAATATGTCGCTGAATTCAACTACGATGATGTATTGAATATGGCTCGCGGCAGCAAAGGCCAAGATCCCTTTGGATATCGCGGCGAATTCTTGCAATTGGTGTCTTTGGCCAAAAGCCTTGCCAATTGAAGCGCCAATTGAAATGGCAATTAATTTTGTAGTGTTGGACATGAACGGTTAAAATCACTGCATGGATTCAATGAAAGATGAAGAACTGATGTTACTTTTCGCCAACAACGACATCACACAAGGACAAAGGGCCTTCGAATGCCTCTACCAAAGGCACAAAGGCCCTTTATACCGCTTTATCAAAAAATCATGCAGCAATGACGCCCAATGCGATGAACTGTTTCAGGATTTGTGGCTAAAAATCATCAACAACAAACAAAGCTTCAACCCTGAATTCAAATTCACCACCTGGGCTTATACCATTGCCAACCGCTTGTTGATTGATTGGTTCAGAAAACAAGGCAAAAACATCGAAGACCAATCAGAACTCGAAACAGAAGACAAACCTTTTAAACAACCCGACAACGAACTGGAAAGAAAACGCTTGGCCAAACAACTGCACCAAGCGATTACCACCCTGCCCGAGGCTCAGAGGCGCACCTTTGTGATGAAACACGAAGCCGACATGAGCCTGAATGAAGTCGCCACAGCCACAGAACAACCACTTGAACGCATCAAAAGCCAATACCGCTATGCCGTCAAAAAACTCAAATCAGCACTGGAGGCATGGCAATGAACGATCAAGACTTGAACGATATATACAAAAACCAAACAGGCGAAGAACCACCCAAAGCATTGGACGATGCCATCTTGAATGCCGCCAAAGCCAGCCTGCCACAAAAAAGCAACAATCGCAGCATGTGGATGGCCGCTGCCAGCGTAGCCTTAGTAGTGCCATTGCTGTTGTGGTTGACCCTCAATGTCGAGCCAACCAGCATACAAAAAGCTGAAGATTACTTTCCACAAGAAAGCAGCCAACCCAAAAAGGAAGCCGCACCCAAACCCCAAGCTGCGCCATTACTTGAGAAGACTCAAGATGAATGGGCCGATCCACAAGATTTGGAAGAACAAGGCAAAATCACCGTCACAGGCAGCCGCATCAAAAGGGCCAC
>JAUIHY010000126.1 GCA_030432115.1 Gammaproteobacteria bacterium
CCCGCGGGTAATCAAACCTGATCACCAAATTTCGAGCCAACTGGGCTGCCGACCAGTCAGGCGATGCAATCATCAACTCCAAAAGTTGTCCATACGGCCTGTTTGAAATCAAATACCGTACTTCGGCTGGTCTGTGCTCATTCAATATGGTCAATACACTTTGCGATTGTTGCTGATTGAATTCATTGTAGATTGCATCTACAGCATCAAAACCCGCTTCGGGCGTAATTTGTACGAAAAAAGACTGTGTAAGACCAAGCTGGCTGCAAAACAACAAGACAAAACATATCAAGGTTTGAAAATTCATGTTTTTTTGACTAGAAATCATTACCATACATTATCAACATGTTTTAACTATTTGTACATCACAATAAAACTAACTTTTAAATCCTTGTCGTTCTTTATTCACCACCAAATCAAAAATATCGGGTCTAGAATAATGGCCAACAGGATCGAAATTCTGACGTTCCTCAAAAACTTTTCTATGGTCTATGGTGGCACTGAACACAGCTTCGGTGCCCACCTGCGGCTCTATAATGAAGCTACCATCAGGGGCACAAAGGCATGAGCCGCCATCGGTTAACAAATCGATGCCTTCACAACCTGCCATGATGGCATCATAGTGTGGTGTGTCTTTAGGAAAATCTTCAGGTCGCATCAACCCACCAACCGAGGCCACAAAGGATCGGCCTTCTTTGGCCATCATGGGTGTGATGTCGTGGGTGTTTCTGACACTGCCTGGCCAGTTCGCCACATGCAAATCTTCACCTTGGGCATATAAAGCGGTGCGTGCCAACGGCATCCAGTTTTCCCAACAATTCAAGCCGCCAACAGTGAACGGCCCCAGTTTGTGCGTTTGCAAACCATGGCCGTCACCTATAGACCAAGTGAGTCTTTCTTCATAAGTCGGCATCAACTTACGGTGTACCGATTTCACAACACCCTGTTCGTTGATATAAACAATCGAACAATACAAGCTGTGCCCACCACGGTCTGACGGCCTTTCTATGATGCCTATGTACAACGCCATTTGGTGCATTTTGGCTTTTTCACAAATCTGGTCCAAATCACCACGCTCAATTTGCACCGCTTGCTGACAATAATAGGCATGCAGTTCTTTTTGGTCTTGGGCATTGAACCGTGCACCTTGGGTCAGTTCAATCCAAAAAGGGTAGCCAGGCAGCAAGCCCTCGCCAAAAACCAATAACTGACAGCCTTGCTTTTTCCCTTCGTCCATCATGTTAAGCATCTTTTCTGTGGTCGCCTCTCGGTTCAGCCACACTGGCGCCATCTGTGCCAAACCAATGGTTAATTGAGGTGAATTGTTCATGGAATGTTTACCTTTTTTTCATGTTTGTTTTTTTCGTTACCTGCCATTCACATTTGTCATTTTTTAACAACAATATCAAAACAGTCACGTCACATTGGCCACCTAAAATGCCAGTTTTTTTTATACCCAGTGACAATATCATGAAATTGAACACATTAAAAGCCGCCTGTATAACCGCCATGGTGGTGCTTTCAAGCCAGCCCTCAGCTCAATCTGCAAACGAGTGGTACCAACAAGGCAAAAACACCATCTCAGAAAATGCAGCCACCAAGCCCATTACCAGCAATGCCAAAAACGTCATCTTATTCATCGGTGATGGCATGGGCGTATCTACTGTGACGGCAGCACGAATTTTTGAAGGCCAACAAAAGGGCATGATGGGTGAAGAAAATGAGTTGAGTTTTGAAAAATTTCCTCACTTGGCCCTGTCCAAAACCTACAACACCAACCAACAAACACCCGATTCAGCTGGCACCATGACCGCCATGGTCAGCGGCATCAAAAACAAAGCAGGTACCATTGGTGTGACGGATGATGCCTACCGAGGACACTGTGCCTCATCAAAAGGCAATGAAGTGATTTCGTTTTTAGAACTGGCAGAAGCCGTCGGCATGTCTACAGGCATCGTTTCTACCGCCCGAATCACCCACGCCACACCTGCGGCCACTTATGCGAAATCACCTGAAAGAAACTGGGAAGACGACCATGATTTGTCTGAAGAAGCGGTAGAAAGTGGTTGCAAAGACATCGCACGTCAGTTGATTGAAATGCCTTTTGGTGATGGCATTGAGGTTGCATTGGGCGGTGGTCGTCGTTCATTTTTACCACGAACCACTGCAGACATGGAAGATGAAGGCGCTACGGGTGAACGTGATGACGGCAGAGATTTGACCCAAGAGTGGGTCAACAGCAGCAGCCACTCAAAATTTGTCTGGAACCAAACTCAGTTTGATGCCATTTCAGCTGACAACACCGATCGTTTGCTGGGACTTTTTGAACGTTCACACTTAGAGTATGAAGCCGATCGCATGGCAGACACCGGTGGTGAACCTTCATTGGCTGACATGACTGAGAAATCCATCGAGATCCTTCAAAAAAACGACAAAGGCTTTTTCTTGACTGTTGAAGCAGGAAGAATCGATCATGCACACCACGGAGGCAATGCCAGCCGCGCATTACAAGACAATGTGGCCTTCGCTGATGCCATTCAAAAAGCCGTTGACATGACTTCAGAAGAAGACACCTTGATCATTGTGACTGCTGACCACTCACATGTATTCACCATCGCAGGCTACCCAACGCGAGGAAACGACATCTTAGGTAAAGTAAAAAGCAACGACTACTTTGGTATGCCTACCGATGAATTTTCTACTGATGCCTTGGGCCTGCCCTACACCACTTTGGGCTATGCCAATGGTCCAGGCTGGAAAGAACAACCTGAAGGCGGCTTGCGCATTGATTTGACTGATGTGGATACCACTGATGTGAATTACATGCAAGAAGCTGCTGTGCCTATGTACGCTGAGACTCACGCTGGTGAAGATGTGGCCATTTATGCACGCGGACCTGGTGCTTACTTATTTGATGGTGTGATGGAACAGAACACCATTTACCATGTAATGGCACATCAAAACAATGCAGTCAAAAATGTATTGGGCTTGATCGGTATGGGCAACAAAAGCCAAAAAGGGGCCCTGCCTTCATACCAGAAGCTGAAGCGTTATCAAAAGCAATTGAATTTAAAATAAACCCAAGCTGTTTAAGCCAACAGCCAGCCCAATAAGCTGGCTGTTTTTTTTCTATGACTTCAATGATTATCTTCATCTTATCAGCCAGCACAACGACGACAGCTGATAAACCCTGTGCCTTAAGCTATGAAATTTCCCGTGTTCCGAATCTGCACACCATTCCATCCATACACTGGAAACAAATCAGTGAACAACAACAATTAATTCGCCATGACGACCGTCACAAGCCTCAGTACTTGGCAAGTTTTAAAAACGGTCAAATGAATGAGCTGAAAGTGGCATACCCACAGCTTCAAAAGGGCATTCAATTTTACTCAGGTGATTTAAAAACCATTGGGCTGAGCAGTTTTAAATCATTGATGATGCAACAGATGAACATCAAAAACCCCAAAACTGAAACCATTCAAAATCAAGTTTGGCAAAATGAAACGGTGGAATTTTCTCAAGTCAGCAATGGCCTTCAAAGCATACAACTCCAATGGCATCCAATATGGCAATGGCCAGTTTCTTACATGGCAAAACAAGCCACATACAGTTATCAAGTTAAATTAAGCCAGCATCAATTTAAAGACTGTGAACAAGCCGCACCTGATTGGAAGCAAATTGAATGGATGGATTTTGCAGATTTAGGTGACAACGAAGCAGATGATTTTGCCAAACAATTCATAAACATGGGCCACACTGACCTGACTCACAAACACTGAATGATTATTCACTTTGAGTCAAATATGATATCATTTAATTTTTTTACACATTCATAAAATGAATAAACTTATCATATTGGCATTGACACTGAGCTGTGGTAACACCTGGGCCGACGAAACCAGCCATGAACTCAGTCTAGGACTGGCCGTGGCCAGCGGTCAGTCTATTTATACGGGGGGTAAAGACCGCACTCAGCCTTTCCCAGTGATTGATTACCAATACAAAAAATTTTACTTCCAAGGCGGCGAATTGGGTTTCCATTTAGCCGAAACTGAACACTGGGAATTCAACTTTGGGCTGGGCGCTGACTTTATCGGTGATAAAGACCGAGGTGACAGCCGACTTTTGAAAGACATGTCCAGTTTGGGCATTCCTGTGAATGCCAACATAGAAACCAAGTTCAAAAGTCCGATTGGCCACTTTTCAGCCAGCTATAGCACTGAATTGACCAACAAGCATGATGGCAACAGTTTCAAACTGGGCTATTCTGCTTATCTGCCTGTTGGCAGTTGGGTTTTGGTACCCAGGCTCAGTTGGCAGAAACACAGCGAAGAAGTGGTTAACTATTTCTACGGCGTGGATACCGCATCGGCCACTGACTCCAGACCACTTTATCAAACAGGCAGCAGTACCTCACAAAGTTTGGGGGTTCTGGTGCTCAAACCCATCAACGATAAACTCAGCTTTTTAGGCAATATCGGGATCACCCAGTTCGGTGATGAAATTACCCAAAGCCCCATCGTCGATGAAGATCAAGCATTGGGAATATTTGCAGGAATGATGTATAAAATTTTTTAAGCCATCAATCGTCAGCCAAGGCCTGGTTTAAATCCACCATCACTTGGCTGGCTTTTTCTTTTGACAAGGCTTTTTCTTCGTGGCTGAGCCAAAACACATCTTCGGCCCGGTGGCCGAAGGTGGCGATTTTTGCAGCATGAACATCCACATCATGGGCCAAGAACACTGCTGTGATGTTGGCCAACAGGCCTTGCTGGTCAGCACATTTAATTTCCATGCGGGTTTCTTCTGCATTGCGGCCCTTGGTAAAACTGATTTCCGTTGCCACAGAAAAATGCTGCTCCCTGCGGTCCATGCGATGCTGGCGGCCTTGAACTGCATAAGATTTTGACTTCAATACTTGAAGCAGTTGTTCGCTTAATTCGGCCAATAATTGCGCATCATAGCGTCCCAAACAATGAAATGAGTCCATCACATGGGCATGTTTGCCACTGAAAATCCGGGCATTCACGATGCTGATTTGGTGCTGAGTTAACAATTGCACCACATGGTGAAACAGCCCTTTGTGGTCTTGACCATAAATGACCACTTCAAAGCCATCATCATGCTGGTCGGTGATGCACACGGTTTCTTGGTTGTTGTTATTGGCAATGGCGTCACTGATCAGTGCAATTTGATCGACCGAAGTGTAGTCAAAAAACTTGTCGGGAATGTCTTGCCACAAAGCCTGAATGATTTTGTGCTTGTCATCATCCAGTATTTCCAATGCCTCTGTTTTACTTTGCGCCACTTGATCGGTGGGTTCACTGTTGCTTAAGAACTGACGCGTTCTCTGATAAAGCTCCGCCAACAGACTGTCTTTATAAGAGTTCCATAATTTGGGGTCGGTGCCTGAAATGTCTGCAATGGTCAGCACATACAAAGCATCTAAATGGCGTTGGTCCTTAACCAAATCGGCAAAATTACTGATTACATTTTCATCACTGATGTCTTGTTTTTGAGCCACAACAGACATGATCAAATGGTACTTCACCAACCAAACCAGCAGTTCTTTGTCAGCCGTTGGCAAACCGAAAGCATCGGAAAAATTTGCCGCATCTATCGCACCCAGTTCGGCATGATCACCACCTCGCCCTTTGGCAATGTCATGGAAGAATCCTGCCAAGCACAACACGTATGGGGCATCAAATGCCGAAGCCACTTGGTGAGCCACCTCATGCGGTTTGTCATAGCGTATGATGCGCCTGATGTTTCGCAAGACAAATAAGCTGTGCTGATCCACTGTGTACATGTGAAATAAATCATATTGCATTCGCCCCACAATTTTACCAAATACCGGTAAATACAACCCCAAAACACCCAATGCATTCATCATTGTCAACTGGCTGTAAACCAGATCTTTTTGCTTAAACACCGAAAGAAACTTTTCTTTGATTATCGCATTGTTCCTGAACGCATCATCAATCACATGCAGTGATTGACTTAAGTAACGCAAGGTGTTGGCTCTGATGCCTTCAATTTCAGGGTGTTTTTGGTGACACAAAAACAAATCCATGATGGCAGCTGGCTGGTTGATAAACAACTGAGGGCTTTTGGCCTCTAAATATCGATTGATGATGACAAAATCATCGCTTAACTCAAGGATGTTTTTGTCTTCGTTGTTTTGCAGGATATTTTCTTTGAATAGCTGCAATAAACGCATGTTGAGCAATTCCAAGCGCATCGCATTGCGGTAATGACTTTGCATGAATTTTTCCACCGCCAAAGATTCATCGTCGTCTTGGTAACCAAAAATTGCTGCCAATTTTTTTTGATACTCAAACAGTATACGGTCTTCTTTCCGACCCGCCATCAGGTGCAATGCAAAGCGAATTTTCCACAATTTGCGCTGGCCTTTTTGCAAACTGATGTATTCATCCGGCAATAAAAAACCCACATCGACCAAGCCATGCATGGTACTGACATGAAAGTGTCTTTGTGCCACCCAAGTCACCATTTGGATATCACGCAAACCTCCCTGCCCTTCCTTGATGTTGGGCTCGAGGTTGTAAGCCGTACCACCACATTTTTTGTGCCTTTGTCCCTGCTCTTGGTATTTGGCTTGAAAAAAATCTCGCCCTGACCAAATGATGTCATCACTGCATTGGCGCATCATGTCATCAAACAGCGACTCACAGCCAGTCATGAATCGGGCTTCCATCAAATTGGTGGCCACCGTCACATCACTTTCGGCCAAAGCCACAGATTCTTCGACCGTGCGCACCGCGTGCCCCACATCCAAACCCAAATCCCACAAGTTTTGAATGAATTGTGACAAAGGTG
>JAUIHY010000002.1 GCA_030432115.1 Gammaproteobacteria bacterium
TTTTCGTAACATGAACTTATGGTTCATAAAAGAGTGATTGCAAATGTTAAATTTTAAAGTTTCTGCCGTGGTTCTGCTTATGGCTTTTTGTTTGCTTGAAGCAAAAGCCGAAGTTGCCTATGGGATTAACCCGAGGGTAAAAGTGACAAGAATGATCGATCACTATGAAGAATATAAAAAACTGAATGATGTTGTGGTTTATGGATACCTGATTGAGATTGAAAACAGGTTAATGCTGGTCGGGAGCTTGAGTGACAAAAATATTGGATACGCTGTTGTAGATGAAGGTGTGGACCTTACTTTTGATGAATCTGCCTTTGAATTGAATAAATCATGTTTAAATATGCAGGCAAGAATCACCACGGTTGATAAAATTAAAAAAGAGCGATCAGTTTTGGTGCCAGGCTATAGGTATACTTTACATGCTCAATTGGTTCATGTTGTAGATAGTAATAAAGGGAAAGTGAATGCTTCAAATTGTTTGGAGTTGAAAACCGGGTCCGAATAGATATGTCGAAAAGTAAGTGAATGATTCAAAAGCCCTCATTTCGAGGGCTTTTGAGTTTCTGTGGATTGGTTGAATTAAAATGACTGGTTTTGTTCCAATCGGGCAATACGCTCTTCCAAAGGTGGATGGGTTGAAAACAATTTGGCCATGGCGGAACCGCCTGAGATACCAAAGGCGGCAAATTCGCCTTCTAATTGTTCTTTGTGGCTGTTGCGTTGAAGGGCGCGCAGGGCGTTGGCCATGTCTTGTGAACTAGAAAGTCTTGCACCACCGGCGTCGGCATGAAATTCTCGCCAGCGAGAAAAAGCACAGATGATAATGGATGCCAAAAAGCCCAATATGATTTGTGCGATCAAAGTACCGATAAATGAACCCAGTCCATAGCCTGAATTGTTGTCGCTGCGCATGGCTGCTGCAATGGCGTGACCGATGATGCGAGAGAAGAAAATCACGAAAGCATTGAGCACGCCTTGTATCAAGGCCATGGTGACCATGTCGCCATTGGCCACATGTGAGACTTCGTGGGCCAGGACCGCTTCGACTTCTTCGCGTTTCATGGTCTGTAACAAACCGGTGCTGACAGCAACCAAGGCGTTGTTTCTACTCATGCCTGTGGCAAAAGCATTGGGACTGGCTGAATCAAACACACCCACTTCGGGCATGCCGATGCGGGCAGATTCTGCTTGTTGACGAACCGTGTCCATCAGCCACTGTTCGGTGCTGTTGCTGGGGGTTTCTATCACTTGAACACCCATGGCACGCTTGGCCATCCATTTGGACATGGCCAAAGAGATGAAAGAGCCCACTGAGCCCCAAAGCAGGGAGAACACCGCCAAGGCTTTGTAATCCAGACCATTGGCTGTTAAATAACCGTCAAAGCCAAAAATGCGCATCACCACGGAAATCACAGCCAAGATGGCCATATTGGTGGCGACAAAGAGTAAGATGCGTTTCATTATTTTGTACCTCTGTAAAACATGAATAAGACCATTTTATGTCGATATGGTTTCAAATACATGTATCACAAGTCCTTAAGTGTGTTGAATATGGCAAAACAAGCGCAAAGCGTTGGCCTTTGTGGTATAGTGCGCGCCTTTTAAAGAACGGCCGACATCATGTCTACAGAAAAAATCAGAAACATTGCGATCATTGCGCACGTTGATCACGGTAAAACCACCTTGGTTGATGAATTATTAAAACAGTCAGGTACTTTGGGTGAGCGCGCAGATGATCCCAACCGCATGATGGATTCAAACGATTTGGAAAAAGAGCGTGGCATCACGATTCTGTCTAAAAACACATCGATTGATTGGGAAGGCTACAAAATCAACATCGTAGACACCCCAGGCCATGCCGACTTCGGTGGCGAGGTTGAGCGTGTTTTGAGTATGGTTGATTCTGTGTTGTTGTTGGTAGATGCCGTTGATGGACCCATGCCGCAAACACGTTTTGTGACGCAAAAAGCATTTGAAATGGGCTTCACGCCTGTTGTGGTGGTTAACAAGGTTGACCGCCCAAGCGCGCGTACAGAGTGGGTGGTTGATCAAACTTTCGATTTGTTCGATTCATTGGGTGCCACTGATGAACAATTAGATTTCCCTGTGATTTATGCCTCAGCCATCAATGGCTATGCCTCAGAAGACGAGACTGCTCGTGAAGGAGACATGAAACCTTTGTTTGAAGCCATTGTTGATAAGGTGTCACCGCCGGATGTGGATGTGGATGCACCTTTCCAAATGCAGGTTTCTACCTTGGATTACAACAGCTTTTTGGGTTTGATTGGTATCGGGCGCATCAAGAAAGGGACCATCAAGGCGAATTCACCAGTTTCAGTGATTGATGCCGAAGGCAAAACGCGCAACGGCCGTATTTTGAAGTTGTTTGGTTTCAAAGGCTTGGAGCGTATTGAGGTCAAAGAGGCAGAAGCCGGTGATATTGTGGCCATATCTGGTATTGATGGCGTAGGCATTTCAGATACCCTGTGTGACCGTGAGCATGTCGAGGCTTTGCCGCCATTAACGGTTGATGAGCCCACCATTTCAATGATGTTCTGTGTCAATGATTCTCCTTTTGCGGGTAAAAGTGGTAAGTTTTTGACCTCACGTCAAATCAGGGATCGTTTAGACCGAGAAACCACATACAACGTGGCTTTGCGTGTTGAAGACACGGAAAACTCAGACCAGTTTAAAGTGTCTGGTCGTGGTGAGTTGCATTTGTCGGTATTGATTGAAACCATGCGTCGAGAAGGCTTTGAGTTGGCGATTTCTCGCCCACAGGTGATTTATCGTGAAGTGGATGGTGAAATTCAAGAGCCGTATGAGGAAGTGGTTGTTGATATCGAAGCTGAGCACCAAGGTGCTGTGATGGAACAATTATTGGGTCGCCGTGCTGAAGTGAAGGACATAGCGCCGGATGCTACTGGTCGCGTGCGTATGAATTTCATCATGCCAGCCCGTGGTTTGATTGGTTACCAATCTGAATTCAAAACCACCACATCTGGTGGCGGTATTTTGACTCATGTGTTTGATCACTATGGTCGCAAATTGAACACCATTGAGCGCAACCGAAAAAACGGTGTATTGATTTCAAACGGTAAAGGTAAGGCATTGGGTTTTGCGCTGTTCAATCTGCAAGAGCGTGGTCGCTTACTGATAGAAGCCAATGTGGATGTGTATGAAGGCCAAATTGTGGGCATTCACTCACGTGACAATGACTTGACCGTGAACCCATTGAAAGGCAAGCAATTAACCAACGTACGTGCATCCGGTAAGGACGATGCCATTAATTTGGTGCCACCCATCAAGATGACTTTGGAGCAATCAATGGAGTTCATCGAAGATGACGAACTGGTTGAAGTTACACCTGAAGAAATTCGCATCAGAAAAAGACATTTGCTGGAACACGAGCGCAAGCGCGCCAGTCGCCAAGCTTAATTGTCGCTTTTAAAGTAGGAATCAAAGGGCCTGTTCAGTTGACTGAACAGGCTTTTTTGTGTCCTTGCATATCGCAGTGATGGCCTTCAGCAGCCTCAATGTGGGTCGTGAAAAATGGTCAGGGTTGACGACGATGATTTGCTGTTTTTTTATGGCTGTGATTTGTTGCATTTGTGCCAATGTTTCATCAGGTTTGAGCGGTGAAAAGCGCACCAAAGTGTCTGGGTTTTTGGCGATGATGGATTCAATGCCTACGCTGGCTGATTGAGTTGCTAGATCAGCAAATACATTTTGATGGCCGCAAATATTAATGGCCTCGCTCATCCAGTGGCTGCCATTGACTGTATAAATGGGGCGATCTGATATTTGAATCAAGGCTGTGCGAACGGCTTTTGTGTTATGGGCCTCCTTTAAATCGTTGATGCGAGCAAGAAATTGTTTGCTGTCCTCGTTAGGGTTGGTGCCTGCCAGTTTGGCAATTTGGTCAATGGCTTGGGGGATGTCTTCAATGGATGCTGTGGTGATGGGTATGGTCACCAATCCGAGATTTTCAATTTGTTGGACCATTTGTTTGGCAATGTTGCCTTTCCAGTAGAAGACATAGTCTGGCTTTAATTGAAGCAAGATTTCTTGGTTGATGGAAAAGGCGTCACCAATCACAGGCAATTGTTGAGCCTGCTCAGGGTAGTTGCTGAAGGCTGACACGCCAACCAAATGGTCTCCCGCGCCTGCTGAATACACCAATTCTGTTAAATGTGGCGATAAGGTAGCGAGTTTGATTGTGGTCTCGCTTGCCAGAGAATGTGTGCAGAAGATCAGAAGCAATAAAGATTTAACGGTCTTTGACATGGTGTATTGGTCAGATGAATTGATTCCATCATGCCATAAAATGGTTGTAGGTTTAAAGCTTGGGAAAAAATTATAAATTAAGCATTGCATTCGAGATGAAAAAGCTTAAAATCCGCAATCCAGTTTGGTTGACTCAACTGTTTTTTTTGGCCGAAATTTTAGGCAAAAAAATACTGCTAATTTGTGTTGACTTTTGGGCGAGTTTCTAAGAAAATGCCGCCCTTACTCGTTGGAGGGATACCCAAGCGGCCAACGGGGGCAGACTGTAAATCTGCTGTTTCTAACTTCAGAGGTTCGAATCCTCTTCCCTCCACCATTTAATTTGACTGATGATGAATGTCACCAGTCTTTTTGAGCGGGTGTAGTTCAATGGTAGAACATTAGCCTTCCAAGCTAACCACGTGGGTTCGATTCCCATCACCCGCTCCAATTAGGTATAGCGCCCATATAGCTCAGTCGGTAGAGCACTTTCTTGGTAGGGAAGAGGTCACTGGTTCGACTCCAGTTATGGGCACCAGCTTAATTAAGTTTAGGTATATGTTTTTTTATTAACTCTGTCTTTTTGGAGTAGCAACAATGTCAAAAGAGAAATTTGAACGCAATAAGCCCCATGTAAACGTGGGCACAATCGGTCACGTTGACCATGGTAAAACAACCTTGACTGCAGCGATCACTAAAGTTGCTGCTGAAAAACAAGGCGGCGAATTTAAAGATTACGATCAAATCGATAATGCGCCAGAAGAAAGAGAGCGTGGTATCACGATTTCTACAGCGCACGTAGAGTACGAAACTGATGATCGTCACTACGCGCACGTTGACTGTCCAGGCCATGCTGACTATGTGAAAAACATGATTACCGGTGCGGCTCAAATGGACGGCGCGATTTTGGTGGTATCAGCTGCTGATGGCCCAATGCCACAAACACGTGAGCACATCTTGTTGGCACGTCAGGTTGGCGTACCTTATATTGTTGTGTTCTTGAACAAATGCGACCAAGTTGATGACGAAGAGTTGTTGGAATTGGTTGAAATGGAAGTTCGTGAGTTGTTGAACGACTACGAGTTCCCTGGTGATGACACACCATTGGTTATGGGTTCTGCTTTGAAAGCATTGGAAGGCGACACGTCTGACATCGGTGCACCGGCTGTATTGAAGTTGTTGGATGAGATGGACGCCTACATTCCTACGCCAGAGCGTGAGACTGACAAGCCATTCTTGATGCCTATCGAGGACATTTTCTCAATTTCAGGCCGTGGTACTGTTGTAACAGGTCGTATTGAAACTGGTGTTGTAAACGTTGGTGAAGAGATTGAAATCGTTGGTATTCGTGACACCACTGTGACTACTTGTACTGGTGTTGAGATGTTCCGTAAGTTGTTGGATTCAGGTGAAGCTGGTGACAACGTGGGTGTTTTGTTGCGTGGAACGAAAAGAGATGAAGTTGAGCGTGGACAAGTACTGGCAAAACCGGGTACAATTACGCCCCACACAAAATTCGAAGCAGAAGTGTACGTGTTGAGCAAAGATGAAGGTGGTCGTCACACACCATTCTTCAAAGGCTACCGTCCACAGTTCTACTTCAGAACAACAGACGTGACTGGTGCTTGTGAATTACCAGAAGGTGTAGAAATGGTAATGCCTGGCGACAACGTTAAGATGGTTGTTGAATTGATTGCACCGATTGCGATGGACGAAGGTTTGCGCTTCGCGATTCGTGAAGGTGGCCGTACAGTAGGTGCGGGTGTTGTGGCTAAAATTATCGAATAATTATTAGCATCCGACAGTAAAAGCCAACAGTGAAAACTGTTGGCTTTGGTGTCTTTAAAGTATAGGTCAGTAGCTCAATTGGCAGAGCAGCGGTCTCCAAAACCGCAGGTTGGGGGTTCGATTCCCTCCTGACCTGCCACTTTTTTAAGTGGTTAGGCTGGAAGTAAAATATGAGTCAAGTTGAAACAACACAATCTTTTTCTGATCAAATCAAATGGTATGTGGCCATTGCGCTCGTGATTGCGGGTGTGGCTGCGAATTTGTATTTTGTAGATCAGTTTCCGACAGTTGTGCGTGTGGCTATGGTCATCGGTGGTGCTTTATTGGGTGCTGCTCTTGGTTATACAACGCCACGCGGAAAAGAATTTGCTAAGTTTGTAAAGAATGCAAACATAGAGCGTCAAAAAATCGTATGGCCAACTAAAAATGAAACCGTACACACCACGTTGATTGTTTTGGCGTTGGTGATTGTTTTCGGTTTGTTCTTGTTTTTGGTTGATTCGCTGTTCAGCAATTTAGTTGAATACTTTTTTGAGTAATTAAAGGAGTCCTTGTCAATGTCTATGAGATGGTATGTTGTGCACGCCTATTCAGGTTTTGAAATGCAGGTATGCAAGTCATTGCAAGAGCGAATTGAACGTTTTGGAATGCAAGAGTTGTTTGGTGAAGTTTTGGTGCCAAAAGAAACTGTTGTTGAAATGAGAAAAGGGCAGAAGCGTGAAACACAGCGCAAATTCTTTCCTGGCTATGTTTTGGTTCAAATGGAAATGACCGATGAATCATGGCACTTGGTGAAAGATGCACCTAAAGTTTTGGGTTTTATCGGCGGAACAGCTGAAAAACCTGCGCCGATTACAGAGCGCGAAGCAAATGCTATTTTGCAAAGAATTGAAGACGGTGAGAATAAGCCGCAACCCAAGACGTTGTTTGACGTGGGTGAAGTGATTCGTGTGGTTGATGGTCCTTTTGCGGACTTCAACGGCGAAGTAGAAGAAGTTGATTATGAGAAAAGTCGCATGAAAGTGGCTGTCTCCATCTTCGGTAGGTCAACGCCGGTCGAATTAGAATTCGGTCAAGTTGAAAAAATGTAAATTGAATTTGATGGGGAGCCTGAATAGGGCGTTTGAACCCGGAGAGAACAATGGCTAAAAAAGTACAATCGTATATTAAATTGCAAGTGCCTGCTGGACAGGCCAATCCTTCGCCACCAGTGGGTCCAGCTTTGGGTCAACACGGCGTAAACATCATGGAATTCTGTAAAGCCTTCAACGCCAAAACTGGTGATGTTGAGCAAGGTTTGCCTATTCCTGTTGTGATCACTGTTTACAATGACAGAAGTTTCACTTTTGTTACCAAAACACCACCTGCTGCTGTTTTGTTGTTGAAAGCCGCTGGCATTGCCAAGGGGTCAGGTACACCTAACACTGAAAAAGTGGCAAAAATCGGCCGCGAGCAATTGGAAGAAATTGCCAAAATGAAAGAGCCAGATTTAACGGCTGCTGACATGGATGCTGCCGTCAGAACCATTGCTGGTACTGCGCGCAGTATGGGTATTGAAACTGAAGGAGTGAACTGATGGCCAAGCAAGGTAAAAGAGTTCGTGCGCTGAAAGAGCAAATCGATCAAACAAAAAAATATGAAGTTTCAGAAGCTTTGGATTTGGTGCGTAACAACACGTCTAAAAACTTCGATGAAACAGTTGATGTGGCCATCCAGTTGGGTGTTGATGCACGTAAATCGGATCAAGCGGTTCGTGGCGCCACAGTGTTGCCAAATGGTACAGGTAAATCTGTCAAAGTGGCTGTGTTCGCACAGGGTGAAAAGGCTGAACAAGCCAAAGAAGCCGGTGCTGATGTGGTTGGTTTTGATGATTTGGCAGCTGAAGTTAAAAAAGGTAACTTCGACTTTGACGTTGTGATTGCAGCACCAGATGCCATGCGCGTTGTTGGTCAATTGGGTACCATTTTAGGTCCTAAAGGTTTAATGCCTAACCCTAAAGTGGGTACGGTTACGCCTGATGTGGCTACCGCTGTTAAAAATAACAAATCTGGTCAAGCGATGTACCGTATCGACAAAGCTGGCATCATCCACACTGTGGTTGGTAAAGCTTCGTTTGCAACGGATGCGTTGAAAGAAAACATGAGTGTTTTATTGGCTGACTTGGTTAAGAAAAAGCCAGCGCAGTCAAAAGGTAAATTCATTCGCAAAATCAGTATCTCATCCACCATGGGTGTGGGTATTGAAGTTGATCCGTCTTCATTGGATCAATAAAAGTTTATGGTTCCTGACTGCTGTTACTATGCAACAGTTGGGTGCAACAACCACCTTGAAGGACAAAGTCTAAATAGGTAGGTTACAAATTTTGAGGGTTGTCAGAATGGCTTATGCTGTTTTGGCGACCATCAAAGACCGCAGGTGCTTGGTTCGTACAAATCAATCTTAATTTCCTGCGCAGATGGTGTACCCCATGCAGAATACTGTAAGGTCACCAAAATGGTTCCAGTCTTTTGGCTGGTTTATGTACTACTGCAGCACATAGCTGCATGAGCCTTTGGAGGTTATCATGGCGCTCAATTTAGAGCAGAAAAAAGCAGTAGTCAGTGAAATTGCTGTCGTGGCTCAAGATGCCCATTCTTTAGTGGCTGCCGAATACCGTGGATCATCAGTTGATTTGATGACTGCGATGCGCGCAGATGCACGTAAGACTGGTGTGTACTTGAAAGTGGCAAAAAACACCTTGGTTCGCAGAGCGGTTGAAGGCACAGAATATGAGTGTGTTCAAGAAGCTTTGGTTGGTCCTTTGTTGTATGCGTTCAGTCAGGAAGATCCTGGTTGCGCCGCTCGTTTGATTAAAGAGCATGCAAAAGACAACGACAAACTTGATGTTAAGTTTGTTTCAATCGGTGGTGAAATGTTGCCTGGTAGTGATTTGGCCCGTTTGGCCTCATTACCAACCAAAGATCAAGCGATCTCTCAATTAATGTCTGTTATGAAGGCACCTGTTGAGAAATTTGTTAGAACTTTGGCTGAGCCTCACGCGAAACTGACCCGTACAATCGCAGCGATCAAAGATCAAAAAGCTGCATAAGCAAATTAATTATTATTTTGGAGAAATAAAATGGCCGTATCTAAAGACGATATCTTAGAAGCAATCTCAGCAATGAGTGTAATGGAAGTGGTAGAGTTAATCGAAGCCATGGAAGAGAAATTTGGTGTATCAGCTGCTGCTGCAGTTGCTGCTGCTCCTGCTGCTGCCGCTGGCGGTGAAGCTGCTGCTGAGCAAACTGAATTTGACGTAATCTTGGCCGGCTTCGGCGACAAGAAAGTTGGTGTTATTAAAGCCGTTCGTGGCATCACTGGCTTAGGCTTGAAAGAAGCTAAAGAATTGGTAGAAGGCGCTCCTGCTCCTATCAAAGAAGGTGTTGACAAAGCAGAAGCTGAAGACATCAAAAAACAATTGGAAGAAGCCGGTGCTTCTATCGAGTTGAAATAATTACATCAGTAATTAGCTAAAACCTAAAGGCTGACATTTTATGTCGGCCTTTAGTCGCTTAATAGAATGTGACATATGTGTCCATAATTAAGTTGTAAAATCCAGAAGCTAAGTCTTTGATAATAAAGGCTTATCTTCAAATATAGATACTGACCAAAGCGCAAGACGTTGGGCTTTGTACAAAAGGTGATAGTAGCAATGGGTTATTCATTTACTGAGAAAAAAAGAATCAGAAAGGATTTCGGCACGTCAAGTGCTGCATTAGAGGTTCCCTACTTATTGGAAACACAAACCAAATCATATGATGCTTTTTTAGGCAACAATGACAAGGATTTAAATGGTTTAAGGGATGCGCTCAATTCCATATTCCCAATCGAAAGTTATTCTGGCTTTGCAAGATTGGAATTTGTCAGTATCGGCGTAGAAGATCCAGAATTTGATGTTCTGGAGTGTAAACTACGTGGCATGACCTATGCGGCTTCTATCCGCGCCCAAATTCAATTGGTGATTTACGATAAAGAAAAAAGCACCAAAAAGAAAAAGAAAGTTAAATACATCAAAGAGCAAAGCGTATATTTAGGTGATTTGCCATTGATGACCCAAACCGGTACCTTTGTCATCAACGGTACTGAGCGTGTGATTGTCAATCAATTGCACCGTTCGCCTGGTGTGTTCTTTGATCATGACAAAGGTAAAACCCATTCATCAGGTAAAATTTTATATTCAGCACGTGTGATTCCTTACCGTGGTTCTTGGCTGGACATGGAGTTCGATGCCAAAGACAATGTGTATGTACGAATAGACAGACGCAGAAAATTACCTGCCTCTATTTTGTTGCGTGCCTTGGATTTCACCAACGAGCAAATTTTGGACATGTTCTTTGACAAAGTGCACATCACTTTGAACAAAGGCAACGCCAAAATGAAATTGGTTCCTGAAAACATCAAAGGTGAAACCTTTGCTTTTGACATCAAAGACGGCAAAGACGTCATCGTTGAAGCGGGTAAGCGCATCACAGCACGTCATGAACGCAAATTGAAAAAATCCAGTTTAACAGCGCTGACATTGGAAGACAGCTACCTGTTAGAAAAAGTGATTGCTCATAACATCATCGACAAAGAAACCGGTGAAATTTTGTGTCCTGCCAACACCACAGTGACCGATGAGTTGTTGGAAAAATTACGAGATGCAGGTGTTAAATCATTTGATATCTTGTTGGTCAATGATTTGGACCGTGGACCATTTATGTCTAATACTTTGAACATAGACCCGACCACAACACAAGAAGAAGCCTTGATCGAAATCTATCGCATGATGCGTCCAGGCGAGCCACCTACGGAAGAGGCATCGCGTGCTTTGTTTGAAGGTTTGTTCTTCACCAAAGAACGCTATGACTTGTCAGATGTGGGTCGCATGAAATTCAACATGCGTTTAGCGCGCGAAGAAGGCACAGGCGATGGCATATTAAGTAATGAAGACATCATCGATGTGATGAAGGAATTGGTCAACATCCGTAACGGTAAAGGCCAAGTCGATGACATCGATCACTTAGGTAACAGACGTGTGCGTTCTGTGGGTGAAATGGCAGAGAATGTTTTCCGTGTCGGATTAGTTCGTGTTCAACGTGCAGTGAAAGAGCGTTTGACTGTTGCTGAATCTGAAGGATTGACTCCACAAGATTTGATCAATGCCAAGCCAATTTCAGCAGCGATTAAAGAATTTTTTGGTTCAAATCAATTGTCTCAGTTTATGGACCAAAACAACCCATTGTCTGAAATCACGCACAAACGACGTGTTTCTGCATTGGGTCCGGGTGGTCTGACACGTGAACGTGCCGGTTTTGAAGTGCGTGACGTGCATCCTACACATTACGGACGTTTGTGTCCGATTGAAACACCAGAGGGTCCAAACATTGGTTTGATTAACTCGATGGCGGTTTACTCACGCACCAATGACTATGGTTTCTTGGAAACGCCCTATAGAAAAGTAGTGGATGGTAAAGTGACCGATGAAATTGTTTATTTGTCGGCCATTCAAGATTCTGAGCGTCCCATTGCACAAAACAGTGCCAATTTGGATAAAGACGGACGTTTCACAGACGAATTCATTATTTGTCGACACAAAGGTGAAGTGGTCTTGAAACAAGCTTCAGAAATCAGCTACATGGACGTTTCAGAGAAGCAGATCGTTTCTGTGGCAGCGGCCTTGATTCCTTTCCTTGAGCATGATGATGCAAACAGGGCATTGATGGGATCTAACATGCAACGTCAAGCTGTTCCAACATTGAAAGCCGACAAGCCATTGGTGGGCACCGGTATGGAGAAAATTGTTTCTCGTGACTCTGGTGTGACCGTGATGGCCAAACGTGGCGGTGTGGTTGAAATTGCAGACGCGGGCCGCATCGTGGTACGTGTTAACCAAGATGAAATTGGTGAGAAAGACCCCGGTGTTGATATTTATAACTTGATTAAATACATGCGTTCCAATCAGAACACCTGTGTTAATCAACGCCCCATTGTGCAAGTGGGTGATGTCATTGCTTCAGGTGATGTTTTAGCCGATGGCCCGTCAACAGATTTGGGTGAATTGGCATTGGGTCAAAATATGTTGGTGGCATTCATGCCATGGAATGGTTACAACTTCGAGGATTCGATCTTGATTTCTGAGCGGGTTGTGAAAGAAGACCGTTTGACCACCATTCACATTGAAGAGTTGACCTGTATTGCGCGTGACACCAAATTGGGTTCAGAGGAAATCACTGCCGATATCCCTAACATCAGCGAAAGCACTTTAACCAAGCTGGATGAATCTGGTATTGTTTATGTGGGCGCAGAAGTGGGCCCTGGTGACATTTTGGTGGGTAAAGTTACCCCTAAGGGTGAAACGCAACTGACACCAGAAGAAAAATTATTGCGCGCCATTTTTGGTGAAAAAGCACAAGATGTGAAAGATTCATCGTTGCGTGTTAAATCAGGCACCACAGGTACGGTTGTGGGTGTTCAGGTTTACACTCGCGAAGGCATCGACAAAGGTGCTCGTGCTGAGCGCATTGAACAGGAAGAAGTTGAGACAGTTCGTAAGAACTTGAATGATCAGTTCCGCATCATGCGTACCGTGATTCACCAACGCATCAGAGAAATGTTGCTGGGCGCCAAAGTGGCCAAAGCACCAAATCTGAAAAAAGGTGATGTGTTGACTGATGAATACTTTGATTCATTGGAATTGGACCAATGGTTTGACATCAAGCCTCAAGACAATGATATGGCTGCACGCATGGATGAATTTGCTGAACAAATCAGTGAACAGCGTGACATCTTCGACAAACAATTCGAAGAGAAGAAAGCGAAAATTTCTAAAGGTGATGACCTGGCACCTGGTGTGTTAAAAATGGTTAAAGTTTACTTGGCCGTTAAACGACGCATCCAACCGGGCGATAAAATGGCCGGTCGACATGGTAACAAAGGTGTGATTTCAATGATCGTACCTGAAGAAGACATGCCGTTTGATGAAAATGGCCGACCTGTTGATATTTGTTTGAATCCATTGGGTGTACCATCGCGTATGAACATCGGTCAGATTCTTGAGGTTCACTTGGGAATGGCTGCACGTGGTTTGGGTTATAAAATTGAACAAATGATTGAAGAAAAAGCCACTGTTACCAAGATGAAAGAATTTTTGACAGAGGTTTATAACGTTGATCAAGCCGGTAAAGTCAGCTTGAGTAGCTTCAGCAAAGATGAAGTGATGACCCTGGCGCATAACTTAAAAGGTGGTGTACCGATGGCGACACCTGTATTTGATGGCGCCAAAGAAGAACACATCCGTAAATTGTTGAAATTAGCAGGCCTTTCTGAAGACGGTCAAACCACTTTGTTTGATGGTCGTACAGGTAAGAAATTTGAGCGTCCTGTGACGGTTGGTTATATGTACATGTTGAAATTGAATCACTTGATTGATGACAAGATGCATGCCCGTTCAACCGGTCCTTATTCATTGGTGACACAACAACCATTGGGTGGTAAGGCACAATTTGGTGGACAGCGTTTTGGTGAGATGGAGGTCTGGGCCTTAGAAGCTTATGGTGCTGCATACACCTTACAAGAAATGTTGACAGTGAAATCTGATGACGTTCAAGGTCGTAACCAAACCTATAAAAATATTGTTGATGGTAACCATCAAATCGTTTCTGGTATTCCAGAGTCATTCAACGTGTTGGTCAAAGAGGTGAGAGCCTTGGGTCTTAACATGGAATTAGAAAGCGAATAAGTTCGGGAGTTGATATGAAAGATTTAATGCAATTGTTTAATCCTAAAAAGGAAATCCAGGACTTTAATGCGATTAAAGTGTCATTGGCACCACCTGAGCTGATTCGCTCATGGTCATATGGTGAGGTGAAAAAACCTGAAACCATCAACTACAGAACATTCAAACCAGAGCGCGATGGTTTGTTCTGTGCGGCTGTGTTTGGCCCAGTAAAAGATTATGAATGTCTTTGTGGTAAATACAAACGCATGAAACACCGTGGCGTGGTTTGTGAGAAATGTGGCACTGAAGTGACCATGGCCAAAGTCCGTCGTGAGCGCATGGGTCATATTGAGTTGGCCAGTCCTGTTGCGCATATTTGGTTTTTGAAATCATTGCCTTCACGTATTGGCTTGATGTTGGACATGACGCTTCGTGAAATCGAACGAATTTTGTATTTCGAATCATTTGTGGTGACCGATCCGGGTATGACTGATTTGGAAAAAGGTTCTTTGTTAACTGATGAACAATACAGTCAATCAATTGAGGAATGGGGTGACGAATTCAAGGCATTGATGGGTGCTGAAGCGATATACAGCTTGTTGTCAGAAATTGACATCAATTCTGAGTTGATGCGTCTGCATGAAGAAATCGAATCAACCAAGTCTGCAACTAAAATCAAGCGTCTGTCAAAACGCATTGCTTTGTATGATGCCTTTAACAAGTCAGGCAACAAACCTGAGCACATGATTTTAACCGTGTTGCCTATTTTGCCACCTGATATCCGTCCACTGGTACCATTGGATGGTGGTCGTTTTGCCACCTCTGATTTGAATGACCTGTACCGCCGTGTGATCAATAGAAACAACCGTTTGAAGCGTTTGTTGGACTTGCATGCGCCGGACATCATTGTGCGCAATGAAAAACGCATGTTACAAGAGTCAGTTGATGCCTTGTTGGATAATGGTCGTCGCGGCCGAGCAGTCACTGGTTCAAACCGCCGTCCTTTGAAATCTTTGGCTGACATGATCAAAGGTAAACAAGGTCGTTTCCGTCAAAACTTGTTGGGTAAACGTGTGGATTACTCCGGCCGTTCTGTGATCGTGGTTGGACCAACCTTGCGATTGCATCAATGTGGTTTGCCTAAGAAAATGGCATTGGAGTTGTTCAAGCCGTTTATTTTGGGTCGTTTATTGAAAGATGGTTTTGTATCTACCATCAAAGCCGCCAAACGTTCAGTTGACGCTGGCACACCTGAAGTGTGGGATATTTTAGAGCAAGTGATTCGTGAGCATCCGATTTTATTAAATCGTGCACCAACACTTCACAGATTGGGTATCCAGGCATTTGAACCCGTCTTGATTGAAGGTAAAGCGATTCAGTTGCATCCATTGGTTTGTACAGCCTTTAATGCTGACTTTGATGGTGACCAAATGGCGGTTCACGTACCATTGAGCATTGAAGCACAATTAGAAGCGCGTACCTTGATGATGTCAACCAACAACATCTTGTCACCAGCTTCTGGTGAGCCGATCATCGTGCCATCACAAGACGTGGTATTGGGTTTGTATTACATGACGCGTTCATTGGTGAATCAAGCCGGTGAAGGCATGACCTTCTCTGATATGCAAGAGGTGGAACGTGCCTACCAAACGGGCAATGTGTCATTGCAAGCCAACATCAAAGTGCGTTTAACCCACCAAAATGAAGACAAAGAAATGGTCACAGAATTGGTAGACACCACAGTGGGCCGCGCCATTTTGTCAAACATATTGCCCAAAGGATTGGATTTCTCTTACATGAACCAAACCTTGAATAAAAAAGCCATTTCAACGCTGTTGAATGAGTGTTATCACCAATTGGGCACCAAATCCACAGTGATTTTTGCTGACCAATTGATGTACACCGGTTTCCGTTATTCAACCATTGCGGGTATTTCTATCGGTGTCACTGACTTGATCATTCCAGATGCCAAGAAAGTGTTGTTAGAAGAAGCCGATAAAGAGGTGTTGAAAATTCAAGAACAGTACACTTCAGGATTGGTAACTGCAGGTGAGCGTTACAACAAGGTTGTTGATATTTGGTCTAAAGCCAATGAAGACGTGGCTGCAGCGATGATGGAAGTCTTGGGTAAAGATGTGGTTAAAGATGCAGAGGGCAATGATGTCGAGCAAGACTCTATGAACTCAGTATTTATCATGGCCGATTCAGGCGCCAGGGGCTCGGCAGCCCAGATGCGTCAGTTGGCTGGTATGCGTGGTTTGATGGCTAAGCCAGATGGCTCGATCATTGAATCACCGATTAAAGCGAACTTCCGTGAAGGTTTGGACGTGATGCAGTACTTCTCATCAACCCATGGTGCACGTAAAGGTTTGGCCGATACTGCATTGAAGACAGCGAACTCAGGTTATTTGACGCGTCGTTTGGTTGATGTGGCACAAGACGTGGTGATTACTGCGATTGATTGTGGTACTGAAAATGGTTTGGAAATGCACCCCATTGTTGATGGTGGTGAAGTGATCGAAACTTTGGCTGATCGTGTGTTGGGCCGTGTGGTGGCAACAGACACCTTAGATCACCAGGGGAATAAAGTGCTTGATGCAGGTACTTTGATCACTGACGATTTACTGGAAGTGATTGAAACCAATGGTTTGGATACCATCATTGTTCGCTCACCGATTTCATGTGAATCGGAGTTTGGTATCTGTGCCCAGTGTTATGGTCGTGACTTATCACGTGGACACCGAGTCAATAATGGTGAAGCTGTGGGTGTAATGGCAGCACAATCCATTGGTGAGCCGGGTACACAGTTGACCATGCGTACTTTCCATATTGGTGGTGCGGCATCTAAATCTGCGGCCTCTGACCACATTCAAGTGAAGTCAGAAGGTACCATTCGCATGCACAACATCAAATCGGTTGTGAATGCAGACAAAAAATTAGTTGCCATTTCTCGTTCTGGTGAGATTTCTGTTATCGACAAATCAGGTAAAGAGAAAGAGCGCTATAAAGTGTCATACGGTGCGGTTATCAATGTCAAAGATGGCGCGGGTGTGAATGCCGGTGACATCATTGTTAACTGGGATCCCCATACCCATCCGATTGTTTCTGAGGTTGCCGGTCGTGTGGCCATGAGTGATTTTATTGACGGTGTAACCGTTGAAGAGAAGCTGGATGAATTGACTGGTTTGACCAGTTTCATCATCACCGATCCCAAGCAACGTGGTTCGGCAGGTAAAGACCTGAGACCGATGGTGCGTTTGGAAGACAAAAAAGGCAAACCCATCATGATTCCAGGATCGGATGTACCTGCTCAGTATTTCTTGCCACCCGGTGCTGTAATTAACATTCAAAATGGTCAAGATGTGGCTGTGGGTGACTTTTTGGCGAGGATTCCTCAAGCGTCATCTAAAACACGTGACATCACCGGTGGTTTGCCGCGTGTTGCTGATTTGTTTGAAGCGCGTAAGCCAAAAGATCCAGCCATTCAGGCAGAAACCTCTGGTATCGTCAGCTTTGGTAAGGACACCAAAGGTAAGAACCGTTTGGTTATAACCCAAGCCGATGGTGAAAAAGTAGAGTCGTTGATTCCAAAATGGCGTCAAATCATCGTGTTTGAAGGTGAGCATGTAGAAAAAGGTGATGTGGTGGTTGAAGGTGAGCCTAACCCTCATGATATTTTGCGATTACAAGGTGTGCCTGCCTTGGCTTCATATTTGGTGAATGAAATTCAAGATGTTTACCGCTTGCAAGGTGTAAAAATCAACGACAAGCACATTGAATGTATCATTCGACAAATGCTGCGCAAAGTTGAGATTGTTGAACCTGGTGATACCGATTATTTGAAAACCACACAGTTGTCATACAAAGAAGTGATGGCGACCAACCGTGAGATCTTGAAGAAAGACGGTATTCCGGCTAAATTTGAAGTGTTGTTGTTGGGTATTACTAAAGCCTCGTTGGCGACAGAGTCATTCATTTCTGCGGCGTCGTTCCAAGAGACCACCCGTGTTTTGACTGAGGCGTCTGTGAAAGGCACGCGTGATGAATTGCGTGGTTTGAAAGAAAACGTGATTGTGGGACGCTTGATTCCAGCAGGTACTGGTTTGGCTTACCACCAAGAGCAACAAAAATCAAAAGAAGCAGAATTACAATCTGAGTTACAAGCCATGGTGAATGATGTGGCTGTAGATAAACCACATGCATCTCCTGAAGACATGCTTTCAGACGGATTAGAGGGTTTGTTGACCGACGAAGGTGACGGTTCTGCAGAATAAAAGGGTCAGCTGGCTGACCCACTGAGATGTCCAAGCACAGAAATATGATTCTGTGCTTGACTATTTATGGGGGAATCAATAAAATCCCCCTTCTTTATTCGCCAGGCCGGTATTTTTACTGGCCTGACGTGTGTTATTAACAGGGTAAATTTTTAAAAATGGCAACAATTAATCAATTGGTTCGTAAACCAAGAAAAGACAAATTTTTTAAAACAAATGTGCCAGCTTTGGAATCGTGTCCTCAGCGTCGCGGTGTGTGTACTCGTGTATACACAACAACGCCTAAAAAGCCAAACTCAGCTTTGAGAAAAGTGGCTCGTGTGCGTTTGACGAATGGATATGAAGTAACCAGCTACATCGGCGGTGAAGGTCATAATTTGCAAGAACACTCGATCGTATTGATTCGTGGTGGTCGTGTGAAGGATTTGCCTGGTGTTCGCTATCACATTGTTCGTGGCGCCTTAGATACAGATGGCGTGAAAGACAGAATGCAAGGCCGTTCTAAGTACGGTACCAAGCGTCCTAAGAAATAATAGGAAATAACAAATGTCTAGAAAGAAAAGTAATTTTAAACGTGAAGTGCTGCCTGATCCAAAATTCGGAAGTGAGTTGATCAGTAAGTACATTAATATGGTTATGGAAAGCGGCAAAAAATCTGTTGCTGAAAAAATCGTATACGGTGCGATGGAAAAAATCGCCGAAAAAGAAAAAGGTGATGTGGTTGAAGTCACGCAGGCTGCTTTGGAAAAAGTAAAGCCTATGGTTGAGGTTAAATCTCGCCGTGTCGGTGGTGCCACATACCAAGTGCCTGTTGAAGTGCGTCCAAGACGTCAAATGGCTTTGGCCATGCGTTGGACCATTGAAGCGGCTCGCAAACGTGGTGAAGCCAATATGCCAAGTAAATTGGCGGCTGAAATGCTGGATGCTTTACACGACCGTGGTGCTGCCATGAAACGTCGTGAAGAAGTTCACAGAATGGCTGAGGCTAACAAAGCCTTTGCTCACTACCGTTGGTAATCAACTAAGAAGGACTTTGAAGTGGGCCGTAAAACACCTATCGAACGGTACCGTAATATCGGTATTATGGCCCACATCGATGCTGGCAAAACAACCACAACCGAGCGTGTGTTGTTTTACACGGGCATCTCGCACAAGATAGGTGAAGTGCATGATGGCAATGCCACCATGGACTGGATGGAACAAGAGCAGGAGCGTGGTATCACCATCACTTCTGCGGCCACAACTTGCTTTTGGCAAGGAATGGACAAACAGTTTGACGAACATCGCATCAACATCATTGACACGCCAGGTCACGTTGACTTCACGATTGAAGTTGAAAGGTCATTGCGAGTACTTGATGGGGCTGTAGCTGTTTTCTGCGCCGTTGGCGGTGTGGAGCCACAATCTGAAACTGTGTGGCGGCAAGCTAATAAATACCAAGTGCCCAGGATGGCATTTGTTAATAAAATGGATCGATCAGGTGCTGACTTTGAGCGTGTGGTGGGTCAAATCAATAAGCGACTGGGTGCCAAAGCGGTGCCTTTACAAGTCGCTATTGGTGCAGAAGAAGATTTTAAAGGTGTGGTGGACTTGTTGAGAATGAAGGCCATCTACTGGAATGAAGATGACATGGGTTCAACCTATCGTCTTGAAGACATTCCTACTGACCTTGAAGAAGTGTGTCAGTTGGCGCGTGAAAACATGGTGGAAGCAGCTGCTGAGACCAGTGAAGAGCTGATGGACAAGTACCTTGAGGAAGGCGAGTTAACGCGTGATGAAATCATCATGGGTTTGCGTCAAGGCACCATAGACAATGAATTGGTTTGTTGTTTGTGCGGTTCAGCCTTTAAAAACAAAGGTGTGCAAGCCATGTTGGACATGGTGGTTGAGTTAATGCCCGCACCAACAGATGTACCAGCCATCACGGGTGTGCAGGACGATGCAAAAGAAACGGAAGCGGTTAGGCATTCATCGGATGAGGAGCCTTTCGCTGCCTTGGCATTTAAGATTGCCACTGATCCTTTTGTTGGTAATTTAACCTTTTTTAGGGTGTATTCGGGTGTCGTTAAAACCGGCGACATGGTTTACAACCCGATAAAAGGTAAAAAAGAGCGTTTGGGTCGTTTGTTACAGATGCATTCAAATTCTCGTGAAGAGATTAAGGAAGTCAGGGCCGGTGATATAGCGGCTGCTGTGGGTCTCAAAGAGGTAACAACGGGTGACACCATCTGTGATGCGGGACATGTCATCACATTGGAAAAGATGGAGTTTCCAGAGCCAGTTATCGCAGTGGCTGTAGAGCCTCGAACAACTGGAGATCAAGAAAAAATGGCCACGGCTTTAGCCAAGTTGGCCCAAGAAGACCCCTCCTTTAAGGTGGCGACCGATGAGGAATCGGGTCAAACCATCATATCAGGAATGGGTGAGCTCCATTTGGACATCATCGTTGATCGAATGAAGCGTGAGTTCAAAGTGGATGCCAATGTGGGTAATCCACAGGTTTCTTACAGAGAAACCATCTTGAATGCTGTTGAGCAGGAAAGTAAGTTCATCAAGCAGTCAGGCGGTAAAGGCCAATACGGTCATGTGAAAATTAAGATAGAACCCATGGAACAGGGGTTTGGTTATGAGTTTGTCAATGACATCACGGGTGGTGTTATACCCAAGGAATACATTCCTTCGGTTGACAAGGGCATTCAAGAGCAAATGGAAAGTGGCGTCTTGGCAGGTTATCCCATGGTGGACTGCAAAGTCACTTTGTTCGACGGTTCGTTTCACGATGTGGACTCAAGTGAAATGGCCTTTAAGGTGGCAGGATCTATGGCCTTCAGAGAAGGGGCGAGAAGCGCCAAGCCGGTGCTTTTAGAACCCATCATGAAGGTGGAGATTGTCACACCAGAAGAATATATGGGTGACGTGGTTGGTGACGTAAATCGCCGGCGCGGTACTTTAGATGGAATGGATGACTCGCCGGCTGGCAAGGTGATTCGATGTGAAATTCCATTGTCTAAGATGTTTGGTTATGCCACAGCACTTAGGTCTGCCACCCAAGGGCGAGCGAACTACGCTATGGAGTTCAGCCACTACAGTCAGGCGCCTGATGAAGTGTTGGCAGAATTAACAGGATATTAATATTAGGTTTGAGAGACAACAATGTCAAAAGAGAAATTTGAACGCAATAAGCCCCATGTAAACGTGGGCACAATCGGTCACGTTGACCATGGTAAAACAACCTTGACTGCAGCGATCACTAAAGTTGCTGCTGAAAAACAAGGCGGCGAATTTAAAGATTACGATCAAATCGATAATGCGCCAGAAGAAAGAGAGCGTGGTATCACGATTTCTACAGCGCACGTAGAGTACGAAACTGATGATCGTCACTACGCGCACGTTGACTGTCCAGGCCATGCTGACTATGTGAAAAACATGATTACCGGTGCGGCTCAAATGGACGGCGCGATTTTGGTGGTATCAGCTGCTGATGGCCCAATGCCACAAACACGTGAGCACATCTTGTTGGCACGTCAGGTTGGCGTACCTTATATTGTTGTGTTCTTGAACAAATGCGACCAAGTTGATGACGAAGAGTTGTTGGAATTGGTTGAAATGGAAGTTCGTGAGTTGTTGAACGACTACGAGTTCCCTGGTGATGACACACCATTGGTTATGGGTTCTGCTTTGAAAGCATTGGAAGGCGACACGTCTGACATCGGTGCACCGGCTGTATTGAAGTTGTTGGATGAGATGGACGCCTACATTCCTACGCCAGAGCGTGAGACTGACAAGCCATTCTTGATGCCTATCGAGGACATTTTCTCAATTTCAGGCCGTGGTACTGTTGTAACAGGTCGTATTGAAACTGGTGTTGTAAACGTTGGTGAAGAGATTGAAATCGTTGGTATTCGTGACACCACTGTGACTACTTGTACTGGTGTTGAGATGTTCCGTAAGTTGTTGGATTCAGGTGAAGCTGGTGACAACGTGGGTGTTTTGTTGCGTGGAACGAAAAGAGATGAAGTTGAGCGTGGACAAGTACTGGCAAAACCGGGTACAATTACGCCCCACACAAAATTCGAAGCAGAAGTGTACGTGTTGAGCAAAGATGAAGGTGGTCGTCACACACCATTCTTCAAAGGCTACCGTCCACAGTTCTACTTCAGAACAACAGACGTGACTGGTGCTTGTGAATTACCAGAAGGTGTAGAAATGGTAATGCCTGGCGACAACGTTAAGATGGTTGTTGAATTGATTGCACCGATTGCGATGGACGAAGGTTTGCGCTTCGCGATTCGTGAAGGTGGCCGTACAGTAGGTGCGGGTGTTGTAGCAAAAATTATTGAATAATTAAACTTGTAAATGAGCAGTGGCGAAAAGCCACTGCTTTTTAATTAGAGGCAAATTAACATGGCTGGTCAAAAAATCAGAATAAGACTCAAAGCGTTTGATCATAAATTAATTGATCAATCAGCAGGAAGAATCGTCGATACGGCAAAAAGAACCGGTGCTCAGGTAAGAGGTCCTATCCCTTTACCTACTAAAAAAGAGCGCTACACCGTTTTGACGTCTCCTCATGTGAACAAGGACGCGCGTGACCAATATGAGATCCGTACTCATAAAAGATTGGTTGATATTGTAGATCCTAACGACAAAACAGTTGATGCATTAATGAAACTGGACTTGTCTGCAGGCGTTGATGTTCAAATTCAGTTGAACTAAGGAGAAACATCATGTCATTAGGTATTATTGGAAAAAAAGTTGGAATGACACGCATCTTTAATGACAAAGGTGAGTCTGTACCAGTCACTGTTATCAATGTTGAGCCCAATGTTGTGGCTCAAGTCAAAACAGTAGATACTGACGGCTACAATGCTGTTCAAGTAACCACAGGTGCTAAAAAAGCATCTAAAGTCAACGCACCCAATGCCGGACACTTCAAAAAAGCAGGTGTTGAAGCAGGTGCCATTGTTAAAGAATTCAGAACTGAAGAATCTTTCAATGCAGGTGATGTACTTGAATTGACCATGTTCGAAAGTGGTCAGAAAGTTCGCGTTACTGGTCAATCCAAAGGTAAAGGTTTTCAAGGTGTAATTAAACGTTACAACTTCAGAATGCAAGATGCAACGCATGGTAACTCATTGTCTCACAGAGCCCCTGGTTCTATTGGTCAATGTCAAACACCAGGCCGTGTATTCAAAGGCAAGAAAATGTCTGGACACATGGGTGCAGAGCAAGTCACTACCAAAAACTTGGAAGTGGTACGCGTTGACGCTGAAAACAACTTGTTATTAATCAAAGGAGCGGTCCCCGGTGCAAAAACAGGCACTGTGGTAGTTCGCCCTTTAGTTTAAACGGATGACGGAGAGTTATTGTGGAACTGAATGTATCAGGTAAAAAACAAAAAGTTGAAGTTTCGGAGTCTGTTTTTGGAAGAGACTATTCTGAAGCTTTGATTCACCAAGTGGTGACATCATTCTTGGCAACTGGCCGTGCTGGAACAAAAGCACAAAAGAACCGCGCTGCTGTCAGCGGCGGTGGTGCCAAGCCATGGAAACAAAAAGGAACCGGTCGTGCCCGTGCGGGTACCACTCGCGGCCCAATTTGGGTTGGCGGTGGACGTGCTTTCGCTGCACAGCCTCGTGACTTTACTAAAAAAGTAAACACCAAAATGTATCGTGCTGCGATGAAAGCCATTCTTTCAGAATTGGTCCGCAACGATCGTTTGGTCATCGTTGATGCTTTGGATACCGCCAATGGTAAAACCAAAGAAGGTCTGGACATGTTGAGCAAACATGACGTGACCAAAGCATGCTTGGTCACCAATGAGCCAAGTGAAAACTTATTGCGTTCAACGAACAACATCCCTCATATCTATGTGACCAATGTTCACGGTTTAAATCCTGTTGACTTGGTTTACTCAGAAAAGGTTGTGTTCACTGTTGATGCAGTTAAACAAGTTGAGGAGTGGTTGTCATGAGTTTAAATAATTTATACACAACTATTTTGGCACCAGTGATTTCTGAGAAATCAAACCGTGTGGGTGAATTGTCTAACCAATACGTGTTCAAAGTGGCCAAATCGGCAAATAAAGAGCAGATCAAAACAGCCGTTGAAAAATTGTTCCAAGTGAACGTTGAAAACGTATCTGTTATGAATGTGAAAGGTAAAACCAAAAGCTTCAAGATGAAAGCCGGTAAAAGACCAGATTGGAAAAAAGCCTATGTGCGTATCCAAGCTGATCAAATGATCGACTTTGGCACGAAAGCTGAATAATTGGGAGAATTATCATGGCATTATCAGTATTAAAACCAACTTCTCCAGGTCGTCGCGGTACAGTTCGAGTTAAAAGAACTGGCTTATACAAAGGTCGTCCTGAAGCCAGCTTGACAGAGAAAAAGTCAAAAACTGGTGGTCGTAATAACTACGGCCGCATCACCACTCGTCACAGAGGTGGTGGGCACAAACAAAAATACAGAATCATTGATTTCAAAAGAAACAAAGATGACATCGTAGCCAAAGTGGTTCGCGTCGAATACGATCCGAATCGCAGTGCATACATTGCTTTGTTGTCATATGCTGACGGTGAAAAACGTTACATATTGGCACCCAAAGGATTGGAAGCGGGCATGACTGTTGTTTCTGGTACTTCTGTTGGAATTAAAGTGGGCAACACATTACCTTTGGATAACATTCCTGTGGGTTCTGTGGTTCACAATGTAGAGATGAAACCTGGTAAAGGCGGCCAAATGGCTCGCTCAGCCGGTACCTCAGTTCGTCTGGTTGCAAAAGAAGGTGCTTATGCCACTTTGCGTTTGCGTTCAGGTGAAATGAGAAAAGTCCCAGCTAAATGTCGTGCGACACTGGGCACTGTTTCTAACTCAGAGCATAACCTTGAAAAGATCGGTAAAGCCGGTGCCACTCGTTGGAGAGGTATTCGCCCAACCGTTCGAGGTGTTGCAATGAATCCAGTTGACCATCCACATGGTGGTGGTGAAGGTAGGACCTCTGGTGGTCGTCACCCTGTAACTCCTTGGGGTGTCCCAACCAAAGGACATAAAACGCGTAAAAACAAACGTACTGACAAGTTCATTGTTCGTCGCAGAAACAAGAAATAAGGTAACTTAGTATGCCAAGATCACTTAAGAAAGGGCCTTATGTAGATCTCCACTTGATCAAAAAAGTAGAGAAGGCCGTAGAAGAAAACAGCAAGAAGCCAATCAAAACATGGTCTCGCAGATCCATGATTTTGCCAGAAATGGTGGGCTTGACTTTAGCTGTACACAACGGAAGACAGCATGTGCCTGTACTGATTTCGGAAGAAATGGTTGGCCACAAGCTGGGTGAATTTTCACCAACTCGTACATTCAGGTCGCACATTGCCGACAAGAAAGCAAAAGGTAAGAGATAATGGAAGTTGTAGCTAAATATAGAAGAGCCAATATTTCGGCTCAAAAAGTCCGATTGGTTGCAGACCAAGTTCGTGGCATGAATGTAGAGCAAGCTGAACAGCTGCTGTCTTTCAGCCCGAAAAAAGCCGCCCACATCGTAAAAAAAGCATTGATGAGTGCCGTAGCTAACGCTGAGCACAACAATGGTTTAGATGTTGATGAATTGTTTGTGAGCGCCATCTTCGTTGACGAAGGCCCGACCTTGAAAAGAGGACGCGCCAGAGCCAAAGGCAGAGGCACACAAATTTTGAAAAGAACCAGCCACATCACTGTAAAAGTGGCTGAAGCATCATAAAGGTAGCGTTATGGGTCAAAAAGTACATCCAATAGGAATTAGACTGGGCATTTCGAAAACACATAATTCGAAATGGTATGCCGAAAAAGGTCAGTTCGCAGATCAATTGATAAAAGACATCAAAGTGCGCACCTACTTGCAAGACAAGTTAAAGCACGCTTCTGTTTCTAAGATTGAAATTGAACGTCCTGCTAAGAACGCCAGAATCACCATCCACACTGCCAGACCTGGTATCGTGATTGGTAAAAAAGGTGAAGACATTGAAGTGTTGAAAAACGAAGTCTCTAAAATGATGGGATTGCCAACACATGTCAGCGTCAACGAAATCAGAAAGCCAGAATTGGACGCCTTATTGGTTGCCCAAGGTATTGCATCACAATTGGAACGTCGTATCATGTTCCGTCGCGCCATGAAGCGCGCTGTGGGTAATGCCATGAGACTGGGTGCTCTGGGTATTCGTGTGGCAGTTGCTGGTCGTTTGAATGGTGCAGAAATCGCTCGTACAGAATGGTATCGTGAAGGCCAAGTGCCTTTGCACACCTTGCGTGCGGACATTGATTATGCCACATACAAAGCACACACCACATACGGTGTGATCGGCATTAAAGTTTGGATTTATAAAGGTGAAGTTTTCGATTTAGAAAAATACACCCAAGAATCTGAAAAGAAATCGAACAAAAAATCTCGAGGTAAGAAATAATGTTACAGCCGAAGAGAACTAAATTTAGAAAATATCAGAAAGGCCGTAACCGCGGTTTATCGCATGGCGGTAACAAAGTCAGTTTCGGTGATTTTGGATTGAAAGCCACCACACGTGGTTTGTTGACAGCGCGTCAGATCGAAGCCGGTCGTCGTGCCATCACAAGACATGTGAAAAGGGGTGGTAAATTGTGGATTCGTGTGTTTCCTGACAAACCAATCACAGCCAAGCCAATTGAGGTAAGGATGGGTAAAGGTAAAGGTAACATTGATCATTGGGCAGCGGCTATCAAACCAGGTCGAGTGATTTATGAAATCCAAGGTGTATCAGAAGAAATGGCTCGTGCAGCTTTTGAAAAAGCCGGTGCTAAATTTCCTGTACAAACAACATTCATTAAACGTACGGTGATGTAAATGCAAGCTAAAGAATTAAAAACCAAAAATTTGGCTGAGTTACAAGATGAATTGAACAAGTTGTTGCAACAACAGTTCGACTTGAGAATGGCCAGAGGCAACGGTCAATTGACCAAAGTGCATTTATTGCGTGACGTGCGCAGAGGTATCGCGCGCGTTAGAACCGTAATGAATCAAGTGAAAGGATAATGTCATGACTACAGAAAATAAAGTACAGAAAACCAAAAGTGGCGTGGTCACCAGTGACAAAATGGATCAAACCGTGACAGTGATGATTGAGAGAAAAATCAAACATCCGTTGTACAAAAAGTACATTAAAAAATCTACTAAAGTACATGCACATGATCCTGAAAACAAATGTCAAGAAGGCGATTCCGTAAAAATCGTAGAGTGCAGACCCATTTCTAAGACCAAGTCTTGGAAAGTTGTGGAAATTGTAGAAACAGCTAAATAAGAGGTACTGACAATGATACAAATGCAATCAAGATTATCAGCTGCTGACAATTCAGGCGCTAAAGAAGTCCAATGTATTAAAGTATTGGGTGGATCTAAGCGTCGTTACGCTGGTATCGGAGACATCATTAAAGTCTCTGTAAAACAAGCCATCCCTCGTGGAAAGGTTAAAAAAGGTGAAGTTTATAATGCCGTTATCGTGCGCACCCGTAAAGGTGTTCGTCGTGGTGATGGTTCATTGATTCGTTTCGACGGTAATGCCGTTGTGATGTTGAATGCCAAACTTGAGCCTATCGGTACCCGTATCTTTGGCCCCGTAACACGTGAGCTAAGATCAGGTAATTTCATGAAAATCATTTCGCTCGCGCCGGAAGTTTTGTAAGGAAATATTTATGAACAGATTAAAAACAGGTGATGAAGTCATCGTTATAGCCGGTCGCAGTAAAGGTCAAAAAGGCAAATTGTTGAAAATTTTGTCTGATGGCCGTTTGTTGGTTGATAACGTGAACTTAGTTAAGAAACACGTTAAACCCAACCCTCAAATTGACGAAAAAGGTGGTATCAAAACTAAAGAAGCGCCAATCGATGCTTCTAATGTGATGTTATACAACCCAGCCTCGGATAAAGGCGAGCGAGTTGGATTTAAAGTCTTAGAGAACGGCCGCAAGGTTCGCGTCTTTAAGTCTAACGGTGAACAAGTAGACGCTTAAGAGAATAAACATGGCCAGATTAGAAACATATTATAAAGAAAAAGTGGTACCAAAGCTGCTTGAATCGGGCAAGTTCGCAAACGTAATGGAAGTGCCTAAAATCACTAAAATTACTGTGAACATGGGCGTCGGTGAAGCCGTTGGTAACAAAAAAGTTCTTAACCATGCCACAGGTGACATGGCTAAGATCACAGGGCAACAACCCATTATCACTCATGCGAAAAAATCAGTTGCTGGTTTTAAAATTCGTGACGGGTGGCCAATCGGTTGTAAAGTGACATTGCGCAGACACAAAATGTATGAGTTTTTGGATCGCTTGGTAAGCGTTTCATTACCTCGTGTACGTGACTTCCGTGGTTTGAATCCCAAATCATTTGATGGTCGCGGCAATTACTCAATGGGTGTCAAAGAGCAAATCATCTTTCCAGAAATCGAGTACGATAAAATTGACGCATTGCGCGGTATGGACATCACCATCACCACCAATGCACGTACAGACGAGGAAGCGCGTATGTTGCTTGATGAGTTTGATTTTCCATTCAAAGGTAGGTAATAAAAAATGGCTAAACAATCAATGGTCCAACGCGACTTGAAAAGAAAAAGAATCGTTGCTAAATACGCAGCGAAACGTGCCGCATTGAAAAAAATTATTGCCGACCCGAACACGTCTTTTGAAGACATGATGGCAGCGCAAGAAAAGCTACAGAAATTGCCACGCAATGCATCTCCCGTGAGAATGCGTAAGCGTTGTCAAATTTCTGGTAGACCACGTGGTTATTACAACAAATTTGGTTTGAGTAAAACCCAATTTCGTGAAGCTGCCATGCGCGGTGACATTCCTGGCTTGAAAAAAGCCAGTTGGTAAACGAGAGATAGATTATGAGTATTAGTGATCCAATTTCAGACATGATTTGTAGCATTAAAAATGCACAAGCTGTCAACAAGGAAAGCACTGCCACGCCCGCTTCAAAAGTTAAAAAAGGTATCTTGGCAGTATTGCAACAAGAGGGCTATATCCGCTCTTATGAAATGATTGAGAAGGAAGGTCATCCTTTCATCAAAATCAACATCAAATACCACAGAAACCAACCTGTGATTGAGATGATCAAAAGAGTCAGCAAACCAGGTTTGCGTCAATACCGCGGCAAAGACGAGTTGCCACGTGTTGATTCTGGTTTCGGAACTGCCATTGTATCAACATCGAAAGGCATCATGACCGACAAAGCAGCGCGCGTTGCTCAAGTCGGTGGTGAAGTGCTTTGCGTGATTAAGTAATCGGGAGATAGCGCATGTCAAGAATTGCAAAACAACCGATCGCATTGGCCGCCAACATCAACATTGATGTGAAAGGCAATGATGTGAAAGTCAAAGGGCCTAAAGGTGAAATGACTTTGGCTTTACACCCAACAGTTGGCATTGAACAAAATGACAACGAGTTGATGATGAAGCCAGAAAATGACGCCGCCATGGCGATGGCAGGCACCATGCGTGCTTTGCTGGCCAATGTGGTAGAAGGTGTAACCAATGGTTTTTCTAAGAAATTACAATTGGTTGGTGTGGGTTATCGTGTTGCCATGAAAGGCAAAGATTTAGACTTGAACTTAGGGTTTTCGCACCCAGTTGTCTACCCAGCACGTGAAGGTATTACTTTCGAAACACCATCAAACACTGAAATTGTGGTCAACGGCATCGACAAGCAACAAGTCGGTCAAGTGGCTGCAGAAATCAGAGCCATCAGACCACCTGAGCCTTACAAAGGTAAAGGTGTGAAATATGCTGATGAGCGTTTGTATAGAAAAGAGGCCAAGAAAGCGTAAAGCTTCTGAGATAAGACTATGCATAAGAAAAACGAAACAAGAATTAAAAGAGCGACCAAAACCAGAAAGAAACTGCGTGAATTGGCTGTACCAGCTTTGTCTGTACATAAGACTGGCCAGCACTTATACGCACAAATTTTTTCGGGTGACGGTACTAAAACGTTGGCATCAGCTTCAACTTTAGACAAAGGCTTGGTGGCAGAAGGTTCTTCTCGCACCAACCAAGAAGCTGCTAAAGCCGTGGGTGAAGCCATTGCTAAAAAAGCCAAAGAAGCCGGTATTGAAACTGTAGGTTTCGACCGTTCAGGTTATCTTTATCACGGCAAAGTGAAAGCCTTGGCTGATGCTGCTCGTGAAGCGGGGTTGAAATTCTGATGAACGACAAGAGAAAAAATATGGCAGACAAAGAGCAAGGTGACAACCTGTTAGAAAGATTGGTTGCGGTCAACCGTGTTGCTAAAGTGGTTAAAGGTGGTAGACAATTTGGTTTTGCTGCTTTGACTGTGGTTGGTGACGGTAGCGGTAAAATTGGTTTTGGTTATGGTAAGGCAAAAGAAGTGCCTGTGGCCATTCAAAAAGCCATGGATCAAGCGCGTCGCAACATCGTACAAGTTGACCTGAAAGGCAGCACTTTGTGGCATGCCACCAAAGCCAAGCATTCAGGTTCTCGCGTTTACATGCAACCTGCATCTGAAGGTACTGGTGTTATTGCCGGTGGTGCGATGCGTGCGGTATTTGACGTGGTTGGTGTTGAAAACGTTTTGGCTAAATCACAAGGTTCTAACAACCCCATTAACTTGGTAAGAGCCACGATCAAAGGTTTGCAAAACATGACTTCACCTGAAAGCATTGCTGCCAAGCGTGGCAAAACTGTTGAGGAGGTAATGGAAAATCATGGCTAAATCAGAAAAAGTTGGTCAAGTTAAAGTGACACAAATCAAAAGCACCAACAAATCTTTGGCTAACCACAAGGCCTGTGTCCGAGGCTTGGGTATCAGAAAAATGCATCAATCACGTATCGTTGATGCCACTCCTGAAAACCTGGGTATGATTAACAAAGCGATTCATCTACTGAAAGTAGAAGAAGTCAAATAAGCGTAGGTAAAGACGATGAAATTAAATACGATTAAACCAGCTGAAGGCGCCACAAAAGCACGTAAACGTGTTGGTCGTGGTATCGGTTCTGGCTTGGGTAAAACCTGTGGTCGTGGTCACAAAGGTCAAAAATCACGTTCAGGCGGCTTCCACAAAGTCGGTTTTGAAGGTGGTCAATTGCCCATCCACAAAAGATTGCCTAAATACGGTTTTACGTCAAGAATGGCTGAAACCCGTGCTGAAATCTGTTTGTATCAATTTGCATCCATGGAAGCCAGCGACATTGACGTTAACTATTTGATTGAAAATGGTTATGTTAAACGCGGTGTAACCAAGGTTAAAGTGATCAACACTGGCAGCATTGAAAAAGCAGTTAACTTAAAAGGCTTGGTGGTCACCAAAGGTGCTCAAGAAGCGATTGAGAAAGCAGGCGGGAAAGTAGAATAATATGTCAACCAGACAAGAACAAGTAGAAAAATTACTCGGTAACAAGAAAGGCTTGGGTGAACTCAAAAGCCGTATTTTGTTTGTTATAGGTGCTTTGATTGTCTATAGAATGGGTACTTTTTTACCTGTTCCTGGTGTCAATCCAAAAGTATTGGCAGACTTGTTACAACAAAACTCAGGCGGCATCTTAGACATGTTCAACATGTTCTCAGGTGGCGCCTTGGGTCGTTATTCGATCTTCGCATTGGGAGTGATGCCTTACATCACCGCTTCAATCATCATGCAAATTCTCGGCCACACAGTGCCCGCTTTGCGTGAAATGAAAAAAGAAGGTGAAACAGGCAAACGCAAAATAACCCAATACACAAGGTATTTCACCATTGTATTGGCAGCATTCCAGTCATACAGCATATCTTACTCATTACAGCAGTTGGGCTTTGTTGGCAATGTGCCCGTGGTTCCAGCACCTGGGTTCGGCTTTTTGTTCACGGCCACAGTCTCTTTGACTGGTGGCACCATGTTTTTGATGTGGTTGGGTGAACAAATCACAGAGCGCGGCATTGGTAATGGTATTTCACTGTTGATTTTTGCAGGTATTGTCGTTGGTTTACCCGGCGCCATTTATTCTGTATTTCAAATGGTGAGCGAAGGTACTCTGAACGCTTTGTGGGCACTGACATTGTTGGTAATTGCTTTGGCAGTGACGGCATTTATTGTCTTTGTTGAACGTGGTCAAAGACGCATCACCATGCAATTTGCCAGACGCGGCGGCAGACAAGGGACACAGGCACAAACATCTTATTTACCATTGAAAGTGAACATGTCAGGTGTGATTCCTGTCATCTTTGCTTCGTCTTTGGTGTTGTTGCCCAGTTCAATAGCCAGTTTTGCTGGTCAAAATGAAGGCTTTGGTTGGTTACAAGATTTGGCAGCACAGCTGTCACCAGGCAACACTTTATATATGGTGTTCTTTGGTGCTTTGATTGTGTTCTTTGCTTATTTTTATACCGCATTGACTTTCAATTCTGACGAAACCGCTGACAATTTGAAAAAACAAAGTGCTGTGATTCCGGGTATCAGACCAGGTAAACAAACATCTACCTATTTAGATGGCGTGTTGAATCGTGTGACCTTTTGGGGTGCTTTGTACCTGTTGGGTGTCAGCTTGATGCCAGACATCGTCAGGGGCTTTGTTTCTGTACCTTTTGCTTTGGGCGGCACATCTTTGTTGATCGTTGTCGTGGTAGCCATGGACTTTATGGCCCAGTTGCAAAACCACTTGGTATCACAACAGTATGACTCGGTTTTGAAGAAATCGAACATTAAAAATTACCGACGATCTTCTAAGATCCGTCGATAAGCATATATCAAGCCAGCATGACAATGCCATCCTTTTAAAAAGTGATGGCATTGTTTTGTTGCATGATATATAATCTGCGCCCTTTGCTAAGGGCAATGGACAAAAAGCAGGTGCTTTTTGTTGAGTTTTGACTGAAGTTTTTGCATTGAATTCAGTGCCTTAACTTCAAAAGAGGAATTTGGAGAAAAAAATGGCTCGTATTGCGGGTGTAAATATACCAGTGCATAAACATGCGTGGATTGGTTTGACCAGCATCTATGGTGTTGGAAGAACACGTGCGTATGAAATATGCGACAGTGCCGGTGTTGATCCGACACACAAAATTGGTCAATTAGAAGAGACTGATTTAGATAAATTGCGTGCAGAAGTAGCAAAATTCACTGTGGAAGGCGACTTGCGCAGAGAAGTGGCTATGGACATCAAACGTTTGATGGACTTGGGTTGCTACCGTGGTTTGCGTCACAGAAGAGGTTTGCCTGTTCGTGGTCAAAAAACCAAAAACAACGCACGTACGCGTAAAGGTCCTAAAAAACCAATTAAACGTTAAAACACATTGATTCATTGCTTCGTCAATGCGTCATAGATAGAGAATGTAAAATGGCAAGACCACAGAAAACTAAAAAGAAAATCAAAAGAACTGTTGTTGACGGCATCGCGCATGTACATGCGTCCTTCAACAATACCATCATCACGATCACTGACAGACAAGGTAACGGTTTGTCGTGGGCAACGGCTGGTGGGTCTGGATTTAGAGGTTCAAGAAAGAGTACTCCTTTTGCTGCACAGGTTGCAGCTGATCGTGCTGGCCAAGTGGCTAAAGATTATGGGATGAAAAATGTTGAAGTTCGTATTAAAGGTCCAGGTCCAGGAAGAGAATCTTCTGTCAGAGCATTGAATGCCCTCGGATTTAGGGTGACTAATATCATTGATATTACCCCAATTCCTCACAATGGTTGTCGTCCACCTAAAAAACGTAGGGTGTAAGGAGAAGTATAATGGCTAGATATTTAGGTCCAAAATGTAAATTGGCACGTCGTGAAGGCGTCGATTTAATGACAAAAAGCCCAGCTCGCGCTATGGAAACCAAGTGTAAATTGGAAATTGCACCAGGTCAGCACGGCGCCGCAGGCAAAAGAAACAAACCTTCTGATTACGCTTTACAGTTGCGCGAAAAACAAAAAGTTCGTCGTACCTATGGTGTATTAGAAAAACAATTTGTTAACTATTACAAAAAAGCCGCCAAACAAAAAGGCGCAACAGGTGAAAACTTGTTGAAATTGTTGGAATCTCGTTTAGATAACGTGGTTTACCGCATGGGTTTTGGTGTTACCAGAAACGAATGTCGTCAATTGGTAAGCCACAAATCAATTTTAGTTAACGGAAAAGTATGTAACATCCCTTCTTACCAAGTGAAAGCCGGTGATGAAGTAGAAGTTCGTGAAAAGTCTAAATCTCAATTGAGAATTAAACAAGCCTTGGAATTGTGGGGCGAAATGAACTTGTTCGCGGATTGGGTATCTGTTGATGCAGCCAAAATGACTGGCCAATTCAAATCAGTTCCAACTCGTGATGATTTGCCAGCTGACATCAACGAAAATTTGATTGTAGAGCTTTATTCGAAGTAATCCACTTTTTAAGGAGGTTTATATGTCTGACATATTAGCTAAGTTATTGCGCCCCAGAGTCGTTGAGGTAGAAGAACGTTCTGAGCACAGCGCAAAAATAATCATAGAACCTTTGGAAAGGGGTTTTGGACATACTCTGGGTAACGCTTTTCGTCGTATTTTGTTGTCTTCAATTCCAGGTTGTGCTGTGACTGAAGTCAACATCGATGGTGTACAACATGAATTCTCTGCACTGGAAGGTGTACAAGAAGACGTGGTTGAAATTTTATTGAATTTAAAGACTTTGTCATTCATGATGCCAGATCGTGAAGAAGCCGAGTTGATGATCAATGTTTCAAAACCCGGTGTTGTTACAGCAGCTGACATACAGTTGGCTGATGGTGTAGAAGTTGCTAACCCTGAACAAGTGATTTGTCACTTAGACAAGAATGCCAGCATCACGATGCGCATGAAGGTCGAGAAAGGAGTTGGCTACGAGCCCTCAGTTAACCGCATCGATCAAGAAGACGTACGTCCTATTGGTCAATTGTTGTTAGATGCCAGTTTTTGTCCTGTTAAGCGTGTGGCCTACGATGTAGAAAATGCACGTTTACATCAAAAAACCAACTTGGACAAATTGATTTTGGACATCGATACCGATGGTTCCATTTCAGCTGAAGATGCCGTCCGTACTGCGGCTCGTATCTTGGTTGAGCAAATGGCCATCTTTATTGACTTCAAGATTGAAACCACAGTGGAAGAGAAAGAAGAAGAAGAGAAACTGAATCCGATTCTTTTGAAACCCATTGATGAGTTGGAATTAACTGTCCGTTCAGCGAACTGCTTGAAAGCAGAGAACATTCAATACATCGGTGATTTGATTCAAAGAACTGAAGTTGAATTGTTGAAAACCCCTAACTTGGGTAAAAAATCGTTGAACGAAATCAAAAGTGTACTCTCTGAAATGGGCTTGACCTTGGGTGTACGTTTAGAAAATTGGCCGCCAGCTGCGATACGCACTGCTGAGCGTCTTATCGGATAAAGGACAAGAACATGCGTCACAGAAAATCAGGTAGAAAATTAAATAGAAACTCATCTCACAGAAAAGCGATGTTCAAAAACATGTCAGCTTCTTTGTTTGAGCATGAGTTAATCAAAACAACCGTGCCAAAAGCTAAAGAATTGCGTAAAGTGGCTGAAAAATTAATCACTTTGTCAAAAGTGGATTCAGTGGCTAACCGTCGTCTGGCATTCGCACGTTTGCGTAATGATGAAATCGTCAATAAATTGTTCACACAATTGGGTCCTCGTTACCAAGAACGTCCAGGTGGTTACCTGCGCATCTTGAAATGTGGTTTCCGTGCTGGTGACAATGCACCTATGGCTTATGTTGAATTGGTAGATCGTCCTATCAAAGCAGCACCAAAAGCTGAAGATGCAGAATAATTGAGGTCATTCCTTGATAAAAAACCCGGTCCATTGGCCGGGTTTTTTTGTGTCATAAATTAGCTTAGGGACGAACCCATATCTGGATGCATTTAATATTCAATTACCGTGATTTCAACAATATTCATATCATGGTCCGCGCTTTTTGATTGATTCAATTGAATTAATCAAAATCTATTGAAATTATTTGTTATAAACAACTGTCTGAAGCTATGCTTTGTTTAAAGATTTTGTTAACCTTGCCACTTTATCAACAGGAACCATCATGACCAAGAACACATTTCGCTTACTGAGTTTATTGCCAGCCCTCTTTTGTGCCGGATTGCTTGGCTATGCGTATTATGTGGAGTATCGTGATTTTCTACTTCCCTGTAATTTATGTATTCTTCAGCGCGTGGTGTTTTTCGCCATAGGTATTTTGTTTTTATTGGCATTGTTAAAACCCGCATTACATTGGGGCCGCAAAATATTTGGTGCCTTACTCGCATTAACAACAGCCACTGGAATAGCCATCAGTGGCCGCCATGTCTGGATGCAAGGTTTACCACCTGAAGAAGTGCCAGATTGTGGTCCCAGTCTGGGTATGATGATGGAAAACAGTTCGTTTTTCAGCGCCATTTCAGACGTTTTGACAGGCTCAGGTTCTTGCGCAGAAGTTAAGTGGGAACTATTTGGGCTTTCTATGCCGACTTGGACATTGTTTTGTTTTATCGGCTTATTTATTTACACCCTTGTTTGGACATTTATTAAGGTAGAATCATGAACACAGTGACACAATCAAAAGAAAACAACAAAAAAGCAGATTGGACTGTTAACAGTTGGCAGACAAAAACGGTTCGCCAGCAAGCCACCTATCCAGACAAAACAGCCTTGGCCAATGCGGTAGATACATTGAGCACATTGCCTCCCTTGGTGACATCCTGGGAAGTCAAAAAATTAAAAGCGCATCTGGCAGAAGTACAACATGGTAAAAGATTTTTAATTCAAGGTGGTGATTGTGCCGAAACATTTGGCGATTGCACGTCTCCCATCATATCAAATCGATTAAAGGTCTTGATTCAAATGAGTTTGGTGTTGATACACGGTTGCCGCACACCCATTGTTCGTGTGGGACGATTTGCCGGCCAATATGCCAAACCACGATCGGCTGATACTGAAACCCGTGATGGCGTAACTTTGCCTTCGTTTCGTGGAGACATCGTCAACCAAAATGAATTTACAGAAGCGGCGCGCCATCCAGAGCCAAAGCGGATGTTAGAAGCATATCACCACTCAGCCATGACGATGAATTTTGTCCGAGCATTGGTTGATGGTGGATTTGCGGACATACGACACCCTGAATATTGGGATCTGGCATGGGTAAAACATTCTCCCAATGCCAACAAATTTCATGAGCTGGTTGAGAAAATTTCAGATTCGATCAATTTTGCAGAAATCCTGGCTGGCCGTGAAGTCAATAATTTGTCTAATGTGGAGTTTTTCAGTTCTCATGAGGCACTTCATTTGCATTATGAGCAAGCCTTAACTCGACAAGTGCCCCGACAAGACGGGCATTTTAATCTGAGCACGCATTTGCCTTGGATTGGCCTCAGAACCAACCAATTGGACTCTGCGCATGTGGAGTTGCTTCGTGGCGTGGAAAACCCAGTGGGTGTCAAGATTGGGAAAGAAACAGAGTCAGATCATTTGGTGGATTTGTGTCGTACTTTGAACCCCAATGATGAAGATGGTAAGTTGGTATTGATTCACCGTTTTGGTGCTGAAAACATTGAAACCAATCTACCACGTCTGATTGAAGTGGCTAAAAAAGCCAAGCTCAAAGTGGTCTGGTGTTCAGATCCCATGCATGGTAACACCGAATCCACCTCTAATGGCTACAAAACCCGCCGGTTTGAAAACATCCGAAAAGAAGTGGAAATGTCTTTCAAAACCCATAAAACCAATGGCTCACATTTGGGTGGTGTGCATTTGGAATTAACCGGTGAAAATGTGACTGAATGTTTGGGTGGTGCCCGTGCCCTTCAAGAAGCAGATTTGAGCAAAGCTTACACAACCCAGGTTGATCCACGTTTGAACTATGAACAAGCTTTGGAATTGGCTTTCGCCATCAAAGAGTTTCATCGGGCGTAAAATTAGGTTGTTTGATTAGAAGGCGGCCCTGGGCCGCCTTGTTAATACCTGGGATTAATTTTCAAATCCATCTTCAAAAATCAAATCATCATCAAGATTAATAAGGAAATAATCCATGGTCGCGGCCATGATGTCGTTGCGTTTTTGTGCTGAAACAATGGTCTCAAATGGGAACCCCAGGTGTATGACTTTATATACACCTGTATCAACATAGGTGCAGGCAAATTCACTGCCCACATACTGCATGCAATGGCTTGCTTGACCTTGAGCCTGTAATTCATCGGGGTATTCCACTTGATAGCTGTGTTGTGACCCGTCATCGAATTGTATGTTATTGATGCCAGCGTAAGGAGAGCCTGACAGGCCATTGGCCTCATAAGTACCCGCATCATCTGACCAGTAAGCGGTCATCAGGGTGTTGTTGTAGAAGTTTTGATCCGACGCTGTTCCCAAGTTATCCAAATCCCAAGCGATTTCCGCACCTGAAATAAACAATTGGCCACCTTGTTTTAAATACTGACTGATGAGCGCTTGTTCGGTGCTTGATAAAGTCGTGCCTTGGCTGGACTCTTCTCCCAAAATCCAAAGGACTGCATTGTAATCATTCAATGTCACAGCACCCGATTCAACCGCTTCATTGCTGCTGGAATCGAAGGCCACCACAGCATCCGTTAATGCATCACCGTGCTCAATCACATAATCAAAGCGGTTCATTTGCCGCACATACATGCGGTCAACAAAACCACCGATGTCAGCGATGTTTTCCGAAATCAATTGTCCTGAATTCAAACGATCAAAACCATTGACCACCAGTACTTTATCTTGGCCATAGGGCATCCGAACACCCAAAACCTCTGAATCCAAGGATAAGCCGCCTGCATTTTTGCCTTTGATTTTGATGTATTGGCTTTGGCCAGGTTGTAAACCGTGAAAACTGTGATTTAGTCCGCTCACTTCAGTGCCGTTGTCAAAGTTTCTACCATCATCAGAACGGTAAATCACATAACTGCTTGCAGCATCGCCCAATACACCATTGTTGTCTGTGGGTGATGCATGCCAAGAGACCTTTAAAGTCTGGTTGTTTTGACTTGCCGCAATTAATTGCTCAGGTGGTTCAGGTAACAGGTGTGCTGTGGTGCCATCACGTTGGGCAAAATATTTCACAATACCTTGGTAAACTGCACGCGCAGCGAGCTTTCTGAATTGTGGGTGGCGCAGGGCGTCGGCATCCTCTTGGTTGGAGTGAAAGGCCAATTCAATCAGAACCGAAGGCATTTCATCATTGTGGTTTGGGTTCACTTCACCAAAATAAGCCGAACGTAGGCCGCGGTCTTGCCAATTGTTATCCCATGCCGCTTGGATGTCGTTGATGATTTCATTGTGGATGGCACTTTGCAATTCGGAAGAACCTGCCACTGCTTGGGTGTCATCATAAGTACCATCAGGTGGATTTGAAGAATAAATATAGGTATTGGTGCCGCGTGCGGTTTCTGGACCTGCGTTGGAATGCCAAGAAACGTACAAAGCATCTTCGCCATTGTAATATTCCCAGTCGGCAAATCGTGAACGGGCAGATACATCGCCATTACCATAAACAGAACTGCTGGCCCCTTGGTATTGTACCCAAGGTCTGGCACCTTCTTCCCAGCGTGGGTGGCCACTGACCACATCATGATAATTGCCACGGACATCGCCCATGCCGCCACCCAAACGCACAGCATCGGCCGAAACCGTGGTGCCAGCTTCGTTAGAATGATTACTTAAGCGAATGTGGTGATCACCACCTGCAGTAAAATAAAACACACCCAAATGGTTCCACAAATACCGATGTTTTTGTTGGTTAACTGTAAACACAGTATCAATGCCACCGTGCCTGATGGTGTATTTGGCATCGCTGGGTCGGTTGCCATTACCTGAATAAGAAACATA
>JAUIHY010000127.1 GCA_030432115.1 Gammaproteobacteria bacterium
GCCTTAAACTTGAATGTATCAAGTGATTGGCGTTGGCAAACTTCAAATATGAATTGGTTGGCCAAGTTAGACATCAAGGGTGATAAAAATCAGTTAACAGGGGCGTTAAATCAAACCTATCAAGATGAAGTGATTGATGGTCATATCAACAGTCAAATTAAGCTTCACAACATCATGGCGCAGTTGGGCTTTGAGGTTACAACTTCATCTGACAGATTAAAAGTCAGTTGGGGGCAGAATGATCCTATATCTGTTCAGCTGCCAGCATTAAAATTGGCAGGCAGTATGGATGCCTACGAACTGTCAGGCCAAGCAACGTTTCATACAGAGCAGTTCAATCAAATCGCCACCTCATGGCAAGCCAATGGTGATCTGAATGGATTGAACATTGACCAATTCAACCTCAGTGGTGATGCTGGTGAGGTCATGTTAGAAGGCGCATTGGCATGGATCGATGGCTTGGCTTGGGATGGTGAATTACATTCTTTGGGATTCAATCCAGCTTGGGTACACAAAGACTGGTCTGGCCATTTAGATTCAGATGCTGAGGTCAACTTTAACTGGAACGATGCCGAGAACTGGAACATTGATGTACCGCGTTCACAAATCAAAGGCCAATTGAAAAACAATCCTTTGACTTTGTTGCTGTCAGGTCACTCTGGCGTCAGTTCCGGTCAAACAGTGAAATCTGAAGCCACAGTGCAGGGCAGTTGGGGTAACAACACCGTCCATTTATTGGGTAAGCATGAGGGTATGGACGCAGATTGGGAATTGGCATCAGACTTGAGTTTGAAGCAATTGGCTTTGATAGATCCTGAGTTGAGTGGCGAGGTCAGCGGTACTGTATCACTGCAGGGTCTCGGTCAAGCGGCTCAAGTTGAGGCTTTGTTAAAAGGCAGTGGATTAAATTATGCTAAACACCATGTTTCGAGGTTAACTTTTGATGTTGAAGGTGAATTAGACACCACATCAAACCATGAATGGTCTATTCACACAGCAATCCAAGATGCCTCTATTGCAGGTGAAAAAATCAATGCGCTGACAATCGACCTCAATGGGCCACTCAATGCCCATGATGTGGTGTTGAATATTGATGCCAATGACGCACGAACTGAAGCCAAAATAAAAGGCCAGTTCAATCAAAAAAACCACTCATATGCAGGCAGTATCGTACATCACGAGCTGTTTTTGAATGGCTATGAAGGTCGGTTGAGTTTGGTGGATGCCGTGGATTTTCAAGTCAGTCCATCAGCATGGAATTTGAATAAGTCATGCTGGGAACAACAAAGTTCAAATGCTTCAGATTTATTGTGTTTGGATGTTAAGTCCACAAAAAACAGCCAGATTGCTGGCGAACTGTCATTGTCACGGTTGGATTTGAGCCAATGGTCTTTTATGCTGCCAGAGGGCTTAACTGGTCAAGGGGTGTTGAATGGTGGTTTGAATTTTAACTTGGTTGGCGATGATGTCGATGTGGATGCGCAGCTGGATTTGGTGGCCGGTATTTTGCAAGTGGATTCGATGGGCGGTCAGGCGAAAACGTTTAATTTCACCCGGGCGGCCATGTCAGCACAACAACAGAATGAGCAATCTGAAGTTCAGCTTGAATTGGTGCTGGATGACGGCTCTTATTTAAACGCGCAAACCGTACTAAAAATCAATCAATCTGATCCAACATCCCATCAGAAAAAGTTGATGCAACAGGTTTACTTGGATGGCGAATTTGAAAGTTATTTGGCGGATAATGACATGCTTTCGGGGTTTTTTGACGAAATTAAGCAAATTGAAGGTCAATTAAAAGCGTCAGGAAAAATCAATGGTGCGCTCGATCAACCTCAAGTTTTTGCTCAGCTGTCACTGGAAGATGGCGACATAGATTTACAGTCCATGGATGTGCCTTTGAGTCAGGTTAAAGCAGAAATTAAAAGTGTTTCTGAATCTGATTTCCAGTATGTGCTTTCTGCTCAAGCAGGTCAAGGTCAATTAAAGGTTACTGGTGATGTGCTGTTTCCTGAAAACAGCACTTGGCAACTGACGTCACATGTCGAAGGTCAAGATTTTCTGGTCGCCGATGGCGGTCAAATCAATTTAGCCATATCACCCAAGCTTGATGTGAAACATGCATCTGGACTGACTGAAGTGAAAGGAGAGCTCCGCATACCCAAAGCCAGTTTAGATGTTCAGGAGATACCAGTGACAGTGACCACACTGCCCAGTGATGTGGTCTATGTTGATGATCAAAATGAAATTGATGATGCCAGTGTGTTACTTGATATCAAGGCAATCATAGAAGATAAAGTGCGTTTATCAGTCTTGGGCTTGAACGCTGACTTATCGGGCGAATTACAAATCAAGAATTCAGACCAAAAACAAAATATAAGGGCGTATGGTCAGCTGCAAATCAGTGATGGCGTTTATGAAATTTACGGTCAAAAACTCAACATCACCCAAGGTGTGTTGTTTTTTGATGGTCCATTGGATAACCCGATCTTACAAATCAGGGCAGAAAGGAAGGCACAGGACGAACAAATTGTGGGCATTAAGCTAACGGGAGATGTCAACAACTACAAAACCACTTTATTCGCCAATCCACCTTTGAGTGATGCTGAAACCTTGTCCTATATTGTCACAGGTAAAGGTTTAGGTAGTCTGAAAAGCACTGGGGACTCTAACAAAATTGCCGAAGCGGTGTTGATGATGGGTTTAAAGCAAAACAGTGAATTAATCAATGGCCTCAAAAGTGGATTGGGTATCGATGTTTTGAATGTCAGCAACCAGTCAGAAACTGGCGCGACCGTTGAAGCAGGAAAAAACATAAGTGACAAAGTGTTTGTAGGATATAACCAAGGTATATTCAAGCACATTGGGTATTGGTTATTGCGCTATCAAATCAATGACAAGTTAAGTTTGGAAACCCGTCAAGGTGAAGAGCAATCAGTGGATGTCGTTTATCGGCGCGAAAAGAAGTAGCATGCAAAAAAATGAACTCTTGTGTTTTTACTCAGGCTTGCAACCGTTAAAATAGCGCCTAATTGACTCAATGACCAACATGACAGATTTATTAAACAAACCTAGACACATTGTAAACATCGCAGGTATTCCCGTGGGGGGAGAACATGTGGTTGTACAGTCGATGACCAATACTGATACTGCCGATGCAAAAGGTACGGCAGAACAAATTTACCAACTACACCAAGCCGGTTCGCAGTTGGTGCGCATCACCGTGAACAATGAAGAATCAGCAGCTGCTGTGCCTGAAATCATTGATCGTTTGCGAGCTGCCCGTTGTGACGTACCAGTGATTGGTGATTTTCACTATAATGGCCACCGTTTATTACAAGATTACCCAGAATGTGCGGAAAAATTGGCCAAATACCGAATCAATCCCGGAAATGTCGGTTTCGGTCGCAAACGTGACAGCCAGTTTGAAGAAATCATTCAAGTGGCTAAAGACCTGAATAAGCCGGTCAGAATAGGGGGTAACTGGGGCAGTTTGGATCAAAAACTGATGGCTAAAATGATGGACGAAAACGCCAAAAGCGCCAATCCATTGTCATCAGGTGCTTTGATTGAAAAAGCGCTGATCGACTCAGTATTACAAAGTGCTGCACAAGCCGAAAGTTTTGGCCTGCCAGCCAATCGCATCATCGTTTCATGCAAGGTCAGCAGTGTCCAGTCTTTGATTCGTATTTATCAAAACCTGCACCAACAATGCCGTTATGCTTTGCATTTGGGTTTGACCGAAGCGGGCATGGGCAACAAAGGCATCGTTGCATCGACGACAGCTTTGAGTGTTTTGTTACAACAGGGCATCGGTGACACCATTCGTGTGTCTTTGACACCCGAACCGAATCAAGCACGCACCGAAGAAGTCAAAGTGGCGCAACAAATCCTACAAAGCTTGGAGTTGCAATCGTTCAAACCCGAAGTCACTGCATGTCCAGGTTGTGGCCGAACAACCAGTGTTTTTTTCCAAGAGTTGGCACAACAAGTGACCGAGCATATGGACAAGAAAATGCCCGAGTGGCGCGTCACCCATCCTGGCGTCAAAGACATGAACGTAGCTGTGATGGGATGTATCGTTAATGGCCCTGGTGAATCAAAACACGCTGACATCGGCATCTCATTGCCTGGAACTGGCGAAGCTCCATCTGCCCCGATCTTTATCAAAGGCCAAAAAGCCCAAACCTTGAAAGGCGAAAAAATAGCCGAGCAATTCATTCAGATTTTGGATGATTTTGTTGAGTCAGAATATTCCATATAATTAGTGAATGAAGTTAAAACTAACAGGTCTTGACTTTATAACCTGATCTTTTGTGGTTTGATGATGTCTGTTTGAATCGTATTGAATAATGACTATTTTTAGCAACTTTAAGTGTAAAAATAGGTGCTCAAATTAAAATCAGTTTCAAAGATGCTATTTTTATTGATATTAACTCAATAATTAACTCATCAATCCCTTTCTTTTTTATAATCTGTTTATGAAAGCCGAGCAAGTTCACGAAATCACAACACTGTTAAATTCTTTGCACCTTAAATCTGATGGGTTTGATGAGGAAATGCTACAAATGTTGTATGTTGAACTGAAAAAAATGGCGGCTTTTTTACTTAAAAGTGAATCAACCGCGCACACTTACCAAGCCACTGATCTGGTCAATGAAGCCTATTTAAGGATGTCTTCAGGGTCAACGTTAGAATGGCAGGACCGTGATCATTTTTTTTCAACAGCCGTACTCTCGATGCGTCGTACATTGGTTGATCATGCCCGAAAAAAATCAGCCAGTCGCAGGATTCCTAATAAAATGATCAATGCCTTAGATGACATGTCTCATGTGACCATTGATGAAGACATCAGTCACATTGTTCAAGTAGATGATGCTTTGAATGAGTTGGTGAAACTGGATGAATTACAGGCCAAAATAGTCGAACTGCGCTTTTTTACGGGGTTCAGTGAATCGGAAATTGCGCAGCTTTTGGATGTGTCACGCAGCACCATCCAGAGAGAATGGCGCATGGCGAAATTGTGGTTATTCAATTATTTGTCTGAAGCACAGTGAAACAATTAACCCCCGAACAATACGCACAAGTCAAAACCATTTTGAATCAAGTGCTGGACAGTCCACCTGAAAACCGGGCCCGTTTAGCCAGGCAGCTATGCATGGGAAACGACGTTTTGTTGACTGCCGTGATGAAGATGCTGCAAGCAGAGCAGACAGCTTTTATGGAAGTGTCTGCTTTGGATATATTTTCACTCAAGGCCCGCCCAGACGTGCCAGACACCATTCACCATTATGATTTATTGAAGCAGATTGGCTCTGGTGGCATGGGTGATGTCTTTTTGGGCCAGCAACAAGCACCTGCAGACCGTTTGGTGGCGATCAAATTACTCAAGCCATTGCTCAATCAAGACCGGTTGAAAGATGAATGTCATGCGTTGGCACAACTGAACCACCCCAACATAGCGACTTTGTACGAAGTGGGGCAGTGGGCACAAGATCAGCTGTACATTGCCATGGAATACATAGAGGGTGACGATGTTTTAACATGGTGTGAAGCGCATCAAGTGGGATTGAACCGGCGGCTGATCTATTTTCAACAACTGTGCAATGCCATTCAATATGCCCATGAGCAAGGCATCATACATTGCGACATCAAACCTTCAAATGTATTGCTTTCAGAATCAACGGGTGTGGCGCGGGTCAAAGTCATAGACTTTGGTATTGCTCAATATGAATCAGGCCAAAGCCAGCCTTCATCGGGTACATTTGAGTACATGAGCCCCGAGTCATTGTATTCTCCATTGAAAAAACAGCGGCCTTCACCACAAAGGGATGTTTTTGCACTGGGGGTTTTGCTGGAAAAATTGTCGTTGTCTGCGTCAAAAAAAATGTCCAATGATTTGCGGCACATCATCAAAAAAGCAAAGGCTAAAAACATAAAACATCGATACGCATCTGTTCAAAGCTTGAATGATGACATTGAGAAATTCCTCAATCATGAGGTCATATCTGCTAGACCACAAACATCATTTTATAAAGCCAAAATGTTTGTCCAGCGCAACAAAGGTGTGGTGGCTTTCAGTACAGCTCTATTTGTGACATTGCTTGCTGGCATTGTGGCCCAGAGAATAGAAGCCAACAAAGCGAAAGAACAAGCGCTTCAAGCCGAGTTGGCTCGGATTGAGGCTGAGGCGGCCAGGGATGAAGCGCAGGACTTGTCAGATTTTATGGTTGAAATATTTCGCACCACCAATCCTGATAAATCACAAAACAGCAAGACAACAGTGTTGGATATGTTGAATAAGGCATCTGATCAACTATTGGCATTAAATGATCCAAAATTGTCAGAATCACGCTTTATGTTTACGTTGGGGGCGATTTACACCCGCATGGATCATTTAGAGCATGCACAATCCTTATTGGAAAAAGCCCTAGAAGTTAAAAAATTAAAACAAAGTCATTTTCACCCAGACACCATTGAGGTGATGGCTCAATTAGGAGTGACCTATCGCAGGTTGAAAAAAACAGAACAAGCAAAACAAATATTGAATGAAGCATTAATTGGATTAGAAAGCGGTGAAAGGGACATGACACAAGAAGCTTTTATTCACAACCATTTGGGTAACATTCATTGGCAACTGTATGAAATAGAGCAAGCCATAGTGCATCATAAACAAGCGGTTGAATTACGAAAGGAGTTGGGTGATCAAGTATTGCTGGCTGACTCTTTGAATAATTTGGC
>JAUIHY010000128.1 GCA_030432115.1 Gammaproteobacteria bacterium
CTGCATTTCCAGATTCATATATCAGCACATCTTTACTCAATACTGAATTGACAATTTCAGCGTTTCCAGCCTTTAAAGCATCGCGAAATTGAATGACTACTTTTGCAGCGTCAGAATCAAGGCCTGAAAACATTGGATCTTTAGGTTCTTCATGTTTGTTACTGTGACTGAATGCTGATACTGATTGCATGATTAACAAGGTGATAAAAAGCGATTTAAAAATTGTGGTTTTCATATATTTTCCTTGGTTTAAATTAAATTTTCTCGGTTATGTATCGGGGCAATAAATAAATACAGTTATTGCCGCCCATTATTAAAAACGAAACAACAAGTATCATTCATTTGAAGTTGAACCGAACTGTTGTTCATAGGATAAGACCTCAGCGAAAGGAGTCAGCGCACCATCCTTATCGAATGCCATGATGGTATAAGGGTTAAACTTATCTTGATATTCCATACCTGGACTTCCTACAGGCATTCCTGGCACCACCAAGCCTAATTGACCTTCTGGTTTTTGATTGAGAAATTGTTCAATGTATTTGGCGGGAATATGACCCTCAAAAACAAACCCATCTTCTGAAACACCGGTATGACAAGACCTGTGGTTTTTAGGTACACCATATTTATCTTTGATCAAAGAAAGAGTCTGTGAGTCATTTGACGTCGTTGAAAAACCACTGGCATTCATGTGATCCATCCATTTACTGCAACAACCACAAGTTGGGCTTTTGAATACTTTTAATTCAGCCATGTGATTGGCATCTTTGGTTTTGTCAGAGTCTGAGGCACTGCATGCTGTTATGAAAAATACAATTGATAATGCCATGAGTAGAAAAATACTCTTTTTTGAAATCAACTTTGTATCGATGGCTTTTTGCATTGATTATCTCCTAGATAAATTAAAAAATAAAAACAACCCACAGGTCAGTCTTTGACTGCCAGTGGAATATTGATGGTAAATTGGGTCTTGTGTTGATCAGATGTGACACTTAATCGGCCACCATTGGCTTCAACCATTGCTTTGGCTATGGCCAGTCCCAATCCAAGCCCAGTACCCTTGCTGTGTTTTTTTCTGGATTTATCCACTCGGTAAAATCGGTCAAACACATAAGGCAGAGAAACTTCTGGAATGGGTTGTCCCGGATTTATAACTGAAATATTGGCTGTTTTTGCAACCGACTCATGACAGTCAATTGTGACTGTTGAACCCTTAGGCGCATGTCTGATGGCATTTGAAAGTAAGTTTGATAATGATTGACGCAAGTGTAGTTGATCACAATATATCTCCAGAGTCGATCCAATGGCTTGTAAAGTAATATCTGCTTCGTCTGCAAACGCATCAAAAAAATCAAACAAAGCTTGTATTTCATTAGTGGTATTTAAAAGCTGTTTTTTCGGTTTAATTAAACCATTACTGGCTTTGGCTATACCAAGCATGTCATTGACCATTTTACTTAATTGCTCAAGTTCTTCTAAATTAGAAAACAACATCTCTTGGTATTTATCACTTTCTCTGGGTCTGGATAAACTGACTTGAGTTTGGGTGATGATGTTGGTCAGAGGCGTTCTGAGTTCGTGCGCTATATCGGTTGAAAAGTGAGCCAACCTTGAGAAGCCTTCTTCCATTCGATCCAACATTTGATTGAAGGATTGAACCAAATTAATCAACTCTTTTGGTACTTTGCCTGTATCAAGTCTGACATTCATTTTATTGGTTTGAATGTCTTCAACATCATGGCTTAATCCACGCAAAGGTCTTAGCCCTTGATAAATAGCTAACCAAGCAGCAAGTAAAGTCAACAAACAAGAGCCAATCATGATAGTCCATAAGCTGTATTTAAACTCTTCAAGAAAAGTTAAATGAAACCCCATATCTATGGCTGTAGTGACTTTATAAGCCACACCGGATACTTCGACGCCCGTCACCAACCCACGAAATGTTTTACCACCTAATTCCCACAACTGGATGTTATCAATCTCAAATTTATCAGCCATTTGAGCCGATGCTGCTGAGGTTGAGAAGTCATATTGAGAGTTGCTGTAAATATTGGCACCATCAATTGTATGAACTTGATAATAAACACCATGATGACCTGAAACTGCTTTTTCTAATTCGACCGCCAGCTCATCATTACTGATAAAGTTACCTTGAAGTTGGTGTTCAATGGCATGTGTCATCACTTCAAGTTCACCAGCGTCCTGTTGCAGGAAGTGGTGGTTGATCGAACTATTTAACAAACTTGCCATCAAGCTCAAGCAAATCGTGACAGTTAATGCCACGAACAATAATACCCTCCAAGTTATGGACATAGGGCGAAGTCTTAACTTTCTATTCGACATCATCTGCCTCTAATTTGTAGCCCATTCCTCTGACGGTATGTATCAGTTTATTTGGGAAATCATCATCAATTTTCATTCGTAAGCGTCTGATGGCCACATCGATGACATTGGTGTCACTGTCAAAATTCATGTCCCACACTTCAGAGGCAATCAGTGAGCGTGGTAGAACCTCTCCCACTCTTCGCATCAGTAACTCAAGCAAATTAAATTCTTGATTACTCAACGCAATGCGACGCCCTGCCCTGATGACTTTTCTTTTGCGATTATCCAGTTGTAAATCTGCCACTTCAAGTTGACCCATATCAACACTGGCATCCCCACGTCGCAACAGTGTTCTGACTCGAGCCAATACTTCAGAAAATGCAAAAGGTTTGATTAAATAATCATCAGCTCCTAATTCAAGGCCCTTAACCCGATCCTCAACACTGTCACGCGCTGACAAAAACAAGATAGGTGTTGAATTATTGGCATCACGCAATGCTTTGACAATGCGCCATCCGGAAATATCAGGCAACATAACATCCAGTAATATAAGATCAAATGTTTCAGTCATGGCCAGATGATGTCCATCCAAGCCATTTCTGACCAGTGAGACCATAAAACCAGCTTCAGACAAACCTTGCTTCAAATAGTCACCTGTTTTCACTTCGTCTTCGACAATCAATAAACGCACTTCTAATCCAATTAAACACCAGAATAAACAATTCTATCGCATAACCACCAACAACAAGATGATAAACAGATTACAAAGTTGTCATCTTTGAGTCATCTACTGGTCACCACCAAAACTGTACAATGGATTTTTTATATTATTTTGAGAAGTGATGACTCATTACAACCATTATTTTCCCGCGATGCTTAAGCGTCGCAGGTTCGTTCAAGGGCTGGTCGCAGGTGGTGTTTTAGCAGCTGCTCCTAATTTATTGAATGCTGCTATGGCAGCTGAATTAGGCACATTAACTGGAGCTGCACCTGAATTAAGCGGTGATGTGATTGAACTTGAAATTGCAGAGTCACCAGTTAATTTTACAGGTGTCACTCGCATGGCAACAACCATTAATAGGTCTATACCAGCACCAACACTGCGTTTGCGTGAAGGAGATGAGGTCACCATCAAAGTAACCAATCGTTTGTCTGTTCCAAGTTCAATTCATTGGCATGGCATAATTCTGCCTTACCAAATGGACGGCGTTCCTGGACTCAGTTTCAAAGGCATCATGCCGGGTGAAACATTCACTTATAAATTTACGCTTCATCAAAGCGGTACTTATTGGTACCATTCTCACAGTGGTTTTCAAGAAATGACTGGCATGTATGGGGCATTGATCATTGAACCCCGTGAATCCGAAACCATTGTGGCTGATCGAGAATATGTGGTTCAGTTGTCTGATTGGACCGATGAAAAGCCTATGGATGTTTTCGCCAAGCTAAAAGTGCAAGGGGATTATTACAATTACAACCAACCGACCATCCAAAGTTTTGCCAATGATGTTGAGAAAAAGGGTTTAGACAAGGCGCTGAGCCGTCGAGAAATGTGGAATCAAATGCGCATGAGTCCAACCGATCTGGCTGATTTATCTGATGCCACTTTGACCTTTTTACTCAATGGCAGTAATCCGGCAAGCAATTGGCGTGGTTTATATAAAGCAGGTGAACGGGTTCGCTTGCGATTTATCAATGGCTCTAGCAACACGTTTTTTGATGTTCGCATTCCAGAGCTGCAAATGTCGGTGGTTCAAGCCGATGGCCAAAATGTAAAACCAGTGTGGGTTGATGAGTTTCGTTTTGGCCCTGGTGAAACTTACGATGTTTTGATCGAGCCCAAAGGCGATGCTTATACCCTATTTGCTCAAAGCATGGATCGCAGCGGTTATGCAAGAGGCACTTTAGCCATAAATCATGAAGTTGTAGCGCCCGTACCTGAAACCGACCCAGTGGAATGGTTGGCGATGAAAGATATGATGGGTAATATGACCCATGGTGCTGGTGCAGCGATGGCCATGGGTGGTAAGGACATGAACGGTCAAAAAATGGATCACAGCGGCATGAACCATGGCGGTTCAATGCATGGTGGTATGTCTATGGACCACCAACAACACAACATGGGGCAAAACCCACTCAGTCGAGCCAGCAGTGAAGTGCGACATGCCAGTACAGAATATGGACCATCTGTTGACATGCGTGTTGATATGCCCAGAACCAATTTAGATGACCCTGGAGTTGGTTTACGTAACAACGGCAGAAAAGTATTGACCTTGGCAGATTTACACTCTGTAGATGGTGTAGTCAATCAGCAGTCACCTGAAGCTGAAATCGAATTACACTTAACTGGCAACATGGAACGCTACAGCTGGTCAATTGATGGACTTGAATTTGGTAAAAGCACACCGGTACATATGAAGCACCATCAAAGGGTTCGGGTTATTTTACAAAATGACACCATGATGACCCATCCCATGCATTTACATGGTATGTGGAGTGACCTTGAAAATGAACAAGGCCAAGTTCAAGTACGTCGACACACCATACCGGTACAGCCCGCACAAAGGATCAGCTTCTTAACCACACCACATGATGTGGGCCGATGGGCATGGCATTGCCATTTGTTGTTTCATATGGATGCAGGTATGTTCCGTGAGGTGATCGTATCATGAATAAATCAATTAAAACCTTAAAAACCAATCCCTTGATGGTATCCATGCTGCTGATATTGGGTACACAAACTGCATGGTCTAAGGAAAAAGATCAGCACAGCAATCATCAAGTTACTGAAACTACAAAACCAGTCATTGCAGGTCCAGCTAAAAACCAAGCTATTAATCATGGTGAGATGAAACACGAAGGCATGGATCATGAAAGTATGGATCATGAAAACATGAAACATGAGGACAATAATAAGGAAAGCATGACACAAAAAGATATGAGCCATGAAGGCATGAATCACAGTGACATGTCAGGCAATGATTCAGACATGTCAGGCATGCAACATGATCAGATGCAAATGCAAGGTGGTGAAGCACCGGCCGATGCACGTGATCCCCATGCATATTCAAATGGCTATACTTTAACCGAAGGTCCTTATGCATTACCCAAAGAACATCGGCTCAAACTGGCCGATGAACACCCTTTTTCAGCATTCTTAGGTGACCGTCTTGAGTTTGATGACAGCGCAAATACCATTACCTATGATTTTCAAGGATGGTATGGCACCACTTATGACCGATTGGTGGTGAAAACAGAAGGCGAAATCACTGAAGGTGAATTTGAGGAAAACCAAACGGATATTTTGTGGGGACATGCGATCACAGCCTTTTGGGACACACAACTGGGTGTCCGCCTAGATACTTATGACGAAGGAAAGAACCGCCAATGGCTGGCCTTTGGCCTACAAGGTTTAGCGCCCTATTGGTTTGAGCTTGATATGACTGGTTATGTGGGTGAAGGTGGCAACACAGCATTGACAGTTGAAGCTGAATACGAGCTGCTGTTGACTCAAAAGCTGATTTTTCAACCCCGTGCTGAGCTCAGTCTGTATGGTAAAGATGACTTACAAAATGAACTTGGTAGCGGGCTTTCTAGTTCAGCATTGGGTTTCAGAATGAGGTATGAATTCAGTAGACAGTTTGCGCCTTACTTGGGAGTCGAATGGGTCAATCAATATGGTAAAACTGCTGATCTTGCCAAGCTACAAGGCAACGAGAGCCATGACACCAAAGTTGTCGCTGGCATCAGGTTTTGGTTTTAATAACATTATCTTTTAAACACATTAATATTTTTGAGGTTTCTAACATGAAAAAAACACGAATTCTAATATTCATTGCCAGTTTGTTTATGGCAATCACGGCCTCAGCTCACGTTGGCTTAAAGTCTTCGAGCCCGAGTGCAAGTGAAGCTCTTTACAACTCCCCTGAGCAGCTCAACTTAACATTCAGCAATGAAGTGAGGTTAGTTAAACTACAGCTGCAAAACGCTGCTGGTGAAGATGTTGACCTTGAATTCAAAGCGTCAGCCAATGCTTCTGCTCAATTTAATCAAACTTTGCCAAAGTTAAAAGCCGGTGAATATACGGTTAGTTGGACTGTTCTTGGTCTTGATGGTCACAAAATGTCAGACACATTTAACTTTACTCTCAGTGAGTGTGAATCAGGCCAAAGCGCTCACGAAGATAAAGAATCACATCCAGAGCATGACAACAATTAAAACCACGATTAATTATTAATTTCTAAGACGGGGATTTAAAAGTATGGACTATTCGTATTGGTCAATTGTATTGGTCGTTTTTAAATTCGTCAGTTACTTGTCTGTGGCTGCTTTAGCTGGTGGTTTAACCATTCAGACCCTACTGGCTCTTAAATCAAGCAATTACACAATTGAGCAAGTTAATTACCT
>JAUIHY010000129.1 GCA_030432115.1 Gammaproteobacteria bacterium
TGATGAAAGATTACCTTGCCTTCTTGGTTAAACCTCAGCTGGCTGATGCCCATAGATACTGAATCCACCTCTTTACCCAAAGCTGTGAATTTCATACGCATGGTCCATTTCAAGTAATAATCAGTCTTTGTTTTGATGACCTCATGGATATCAACAGTCGTTAATTCAACGTTCTTGGCTGTTCGCACCATGTGTGGTACCAGTTCTTCAATGTCGTTCATGATAACGAAGGTGTCGTTGAAATGAAAAGATTCAGCATATAAAGCACGTATGTTTTCTTCTGTTGCACCGCTGTGAAAATTTTTAAAAACGGTTTCAAATCGCGCTTTTGCATCAACTTCGCTGGTGGCGGGGTGGTTGTTAATGACCGCTTTGTATGCAGATTCAGAGCGGTTGAGCTTCAAGTTGGGAGACCGGGTACATGCAATTAAGACAACGACGATCAGAATGAGAATAAAAAAGATTTTCATTGGATATGTACGAATGATGAAAAACCTTATTTTACGGAGGGGATGTCGATTTTATGTGGAATTGGCTTTCACATAAAATTCACTGCTGGTGACTAATATAGGCGGTATGAAAAATTTTATGCTCAAATGGTTTGATAACGAAAAGGCAGTTTCCGGCCAAAAGAAGAATGATGGAGAACACATTGACCTGAGTCGCATCATTCCTTTTATAGCAATGCACGTGGCCTGTTTAGCGGTTTTCTATGTGGGCTATTCACATACTGCTTTATTGGTGATGTGTGTCTCTTATCTTTTAAGGATGTTTGCCATCACCGCATTTTTTCATCGATTTTTTTCACACAAATCGTTCAAGACTTTTCGTTGGGTGCAAATCACATTCGCTGTTATTGGCACCACTGCCACACAAAGAGGACCGTTGTGGTGGGCGGCACACCACAGGCGCCATCATCGTCATGCTGATACTGCATCAGATGTGCACACACCTGATAAAGGATTTTTGGAAAGCCATGTTTTGTGGTTTTTACGCAAAAATAATTTCAAAACAGATCACAGCCAAGTAAAGGACTTGTCTACAGTTAAATGCTTGTATTGGATTGACCGTTATGACATGTTATTTCCTGTGTTGTATGGTTTGATGCTATACCTGTTAGGGCATTGGGTGGCGACCAGCTACCCTGACTTAGGAACCAGTGGCGGGCAATTCTTGGTCTGGGGGTATTTTATCTCAACGGTGTTGTTGGCTCATGTCACCTTCTCCATTAACTCATTGGCCCATTTGATTGGCAGTAGAGACTATCAAACCAAAGACAATAGCAGAAATAATTTCGTACTGGCGCTGTTAACCCTGGGTGAGGGCTGGCACAACAATCACCACTGTGCGCCAGGTTCAATCAAGCAAGGCTTTAAGCCCTGGCAAATAGACATCTCATATTATATTTTGAAGGGTATGGAGTGGTGTGGCTTAATTTGGGACGTTAAATACCCCAATCAACTGGTACTCAATAAAAAGTTAATCAAGGTGAAATCATGAAAGTGGCAATTATAGGTGGCGGTATTTCTGGCATGATGGCCGCAGAACGTTTGAATGGGCATGCTGACTATGTGCTGTATGAACAGTCAGATAAACTGGGTGGTCACGCCAACACCGAACACGTTGTTGTCGATGGTAAAAGCATCGCTGTTGATACAGGTTTTATCGTTTTTAATGAATCCAATTACCCGCATTTTACAGACATGCTGAATCGCTATGGTGTGGCATATAAAGACACTGACATGAGTTTTTCAGTGACCAATAGGATGAGTGGTTTGGAGTACAACGCCACCAACTTGAATGCCATGTTTTGTCAAAAAAAGAACCTATTCAACCCTAAGTTTTGGTTGATGATCAAAGACATATTGAGGTTCTATAAGCAAGGGCCTGAACTGTTAAACAGTGACTCTGATTTATCAGTTTTTGAATACTTTAAACAAAATAATTACAGTGAGTATTTTATTCAAAATCATATTTTGCCTATGGTCAGTGCACTGTGGTCAGGTGATTTTGAAACCGTTAAGGCATATCCGTTGAACCACATGCTGCAATTCATGAATAACCACCACATGCTTCAGGTGGATGGCCGACCACAATGGAAAACCATTGTGGGTGGTTCCAAAGCCTATGTGGATGCTTTGTCTCGCGGCTTACAAGGCAAAATCAGGCTTGGTGAGCCTGTTTTGTCGGTTTCCAGGGGACAAAATCAAGTCACCGTGACCAGCAAATCACACACTGAAGTATTTGACCGAGTGATTTTTGCCGCACATTCAGATCAAACTTTATCGATGCTGTCTGAACCCAGTGATGCTGAGCTGTTTGCCTTAGGATACAAAAAATACACCAAAAATAGAGTGGACTTACACACCGATGGAAACATCATGCCCAAGAATAAAAAAGCTTGGGCCAGTTGGCACGTCAACGTGCGGAACAAGCACACGACCGTTTGTACTGCTAATTATTATATGAATTTACTTCAGGGACTTAATGTTACATCTCCTGTGATTGTCAGTTTGAATCAAAGTGACTTAATTGATCGGGATAAAATCTTAAAAACGCACACCTATTGGCACCCGGTTTTTGATGAGAACACCGCAGATACAAATGAGGTTTTGTCTCAAATACAAGGCATGAATCATACTTATTTTTGTGGTGCTTATCATGGCTGGGGTTTTCATGAAGACGGTGCCAAAAGTGGTGTTGTCGCTGCTGAAATGTTATTGAATGGTGTGCAACAAGGAAAGAAGGCCGCATGAAAACAGGAAAAGCCGTTGGCACCATTTATCATGGCAGGTTGAAGCCGATTAAACACCAGTTCAGTTATCAAATGCATTGGCATCTGATTGAGCTAAACAGCATAGAAAAGTGGACCAGTCTCAGTAAAAAGCATCGTTACAATCGGTGGTCAGTTTATTCACTGTATGACAAAGACTATGTTGATGATTCAATTGCTGGCATTCAGGAAAAAATCAGTCAATACCTGTTAACTCAAGGTGTGGATGATTACGACCGTGTGGTTCTGATGACGCATCCCAGGTATTTTGGATTTGCTTTTAATTCAGTGAGTTTTTACTTCTGTTTTAAAAATAGGGCGGGTCAAGAAGATGAGTTGATTGCTATTGTTTCAGAAATCAACAACACACCTTGGAGTGAGAAACAGCTTTATTGTCACCATGTGACTGATGCCGAGGGCTCTGGGCGCCTTGTTTTTTCATTCAAGAAGCAGTTCCATATTTCTCCATTTGTTCCTATGGATATCGATTATGTTTGGGCTTTTGAGGTCAATGATACAGCAGTCAATGTGGACATGAGTTTATACAGAAAAGAAAATTTGATGATGAAGGTGCATTTAGCGACACAAGTTCAGTCTGCTCAATCACCAGCATGGTTCCACTTAGGGATGGGGCAAGCCGTCAAAATGTGGTCAGCCATCTATTGGCAAGCAGCCAAATTATGGTTTAAGAAAGCACCTTTTTACAATCATCCAAACCTGGCTGAAAAAGCAGAAGTTAAACAAGCGAGAAAAAAATATGAATGACACCAAAACCATAAGGAAACAAAACATGAACACAAACTGGTTGTTGTCCTCGGTTAAGCGCAAAGTGCTTGAACAATTTAAACAAATAAGTGGTGCGAAACTGATACTGACAGATGGCAGTGAAACACATGTATTTGGAGACGACAGTGGTTTAACTGCGGATATTTCGGTCACTGATGCCGCATTTTATATGGACATTGCCTTGCAAGGCAGTGTTGGTGCCGCTGAATCTTATGCATTGGGCCGCTGGAACAGTTCCTGTTTAACCGACGTCATCAGAATGTTTGTCATCAACCGATCCTTGACTGATGGAATGGAAGGTGGTGCTGCATGGATAAAAAACCAATTGTTAAAGTTGGGTCATTTTTTTAATAAGAACAGCTTGTCTGGAAGTAAAAAAAACATTGCAGACCATTACGATTTAGGAAATGAGCTGTTCAAACATTTTTTAGATGAAAACATGATGTATTCCTCGGCAGTGTTCACTTCAAGCGAAGAAAGTTTGGAGGTTGCCAGTGACAGAAAGCTTAAAATTATATGTGAAAAGTTGGCTTTACGGCCCACAGATCAGGTAATAGAAATTGGAACGGGTTGGGGTGGTTTTGCGATATATGCGGCCCAAAATTATGGCTGCCACATCACCACAACGACGATTTCAGATGAGCAGTACAGTTATGCTAAAGCGCGCATTGAACAACTCGGACTGTCTTCGAAGATTACATTGTTAAAACAAGATTATCGTTTATTAACAGGCAAATACGACAAGTTGGTTTCGATTGAAATGATAGAGGCTGTGGGCCACCAATTTTTAAATACTTACACCCAAAAGATCAATGATTTGTTGAAGCCGGATGGTTTGGCCTTGATTCAAGCCATCACCATTGAAGACAGCAGATATCAACAGGCGTTGAAATCTGTCGATTTCATTAAAAAACATATTTTCCCAGGGAGCTTTATTCCTTGTGTTTCTGCCATAGTTTCTTCGTTTGCTCAAACCGCCGATTTGAAACTGGTTAACTTAGAGGACTTTGGTGAAAGCTATGCGACCACGTTAAGGCATTGGTCAGAACGATTTAAAGCAAAGGAACAGCAGATCAATTCGCTGGGTTATGACCTTTATTTTCGACGTATGTGGCTGTTTTATTTTGCTTATTGTGAGGGTGGCTTTTTAGAGCGTGTCATCAGTGATGTGCATTTATTATTGGCAGCTCCTCTCAACCGCCGAGCATCTTTGCTGTCTGTCTCGTGATGAACTGGCGTAAGACAATTAACTTTTTTTTGTTTTTATTGCTTTGGCCAGCAGCCGTTTTGGGTGCTTTAAATAATCAAATGATTCCTATGTGGTTGATATTGACTGCCATGCTGTCGTCAGTTGTTACCTTAAATAAAACGGTTTGGGTTGATGTTTTGTTGGTGGCCAGTGCATTGGTTTATGGGGTTTTCTTTGAATCCATGGGAGAACAGTTTGGGTGGCTGGCTTACAGTGATGCTCAGCAAATCCATGGATTGCCTCCCAGTTGGATTTTGGTGCTTTGGGCAGGTATGGGCATGACGTTCAGGTACTCTAATGCCTGGCTGTTTAACCAAAACTATAAATGGTTGTGCGCTTGGTTGATGTGTGTGCCACTGACTTACTTCAGTGCCGCGAAACTAGGAGCCATTCAAATTGAAAACTTTTTATATACGTATGTATCAGTACTGTTGGGTTGGTCGGTTTATTTTTTCCTGCTGAGGTATGTGGTCAATCACCCAAACATCACCCATCATTATCAACAAGGAGTTAATCATGCTTAGTTTTGATTTGTTGGTGGTTTTCCTCTTGGCATGGGGCTTGCAAATTTTGGCTTGGATGTGGCAATTTAAGTTCAAGAATGCTGACAGCGTGGATTTGACTTGGGCGCTATCCATCAGTGTGATGGCTTGTTATTTTTTGTTCATGCTTGAGGCTGCGCTGAATAATCTGCTGTTTATCATGTTGTTTCCGGTCATTTGGTACCTGCGTTTGTCTGTTCATTTGTGGTTGCGTTTGGATAAAGACCACGAGGACAGTCGTTACCGCCATTTAAGGGCCCATTGGTCAGAGCACACGCAAATCAAATTTTTTGCTTTTTTCTCTTTTCAAGCGGTGCTCAGTTTTGTATTCGTGTTGCCTGCTTATTGGGTTTTGATTGCGCCTCCTATACCTCTTTCTGTTTTGGTTTTCACATCAGTCTGGGGGCTGTTGTGTTTGATAGGCGTTTCTGTGGCCGATTGGCAACTGTATCAATTCAAATCCAAGCCAAGTAACCAAGGTGGGGTTTGTGATCAAGGGCTTTGGAAGTATTCAAGACACCCGAATTACTTTTTTGAATGGATGCATTGGTGGGTTTATCCGTTGGTTTTGTTTCCCTCTAGCTATTTTTGTTGGGCAAGCATCATTGTTTTTATCATGCTGTATTTTCTTTTGAATTTGACAGGCATACCCTTTTCAGAACAACAAGCATTGAAGTCTCGTGGTGATGCTTATCGCAAATACCAAGCCTCGACAAATGCGTTTATTTTAGGCAGGAAAAAATGAAAAAATTATTGAGATTAGTGGAAAGCGGCAAGGTACCAGATGCTTTGGTACGCTATGGCATCAGGCGGCTGCTGAAGCAGCGCTTGGCTGAAGAGTTTCATCAAGAACCGTATAAAGCACATATCAGGTATTCAGCATTTTTAGAGTTGTTGAAAGCATCCCCTCTGGCCATAGACACTGATAAAGCAAACGAACAGCATTATGAAGTGGATGCGGCGTTTTATGATTTGGCACTGGGTGTTAATAAGAAGTATTCGGGTTGTTATTACTTGCCAGGTGATGACTTAGATGCGGCAGAACTTCGCATGTTACAAAAATATGTTGAGCGTGCACAATTATCCGATGGTCAAAACATTTTAGAACTGGGTTGTGGCTGGGGTTCTTTGACTTTGTTTATGGCCAGCCAATTCCCCAAGTCCAGCATCACAGCGGTATCCAATTCGGCATCTCAAAGAGCATACATATTGTCCCAAGCAGCGTTTAGAGGCATCAATAATATCAATGTCATCACCCAAGACATCAATCAATTGGAATTAGAGACACAATTCGATCGGGTGGTTTCTGTTGAAATGTTTGAACATGTAAGAAATTACCAACAGCTATTTGCAA
>JAUIHY010000130.1 GCA_030432115.1 Gammaproteobacteria bacterium
ATACTTTTTCTTCCAAGCCCAAACAAAACAGCATCGCATCACCACTTTGCCAAACAAACATTTCACTGTCTGGTCCAAATGGCGAAACCCAGCCCTTTGAAACCATCTCCATGGGCGCGCAAGCCTTCAAAGCATCATTTTTCAGTGCCTCATTCAGGGCCTCAGCATCCAAGCCAAAATCTTCGTTCAGTTGGAACAAACGTGCATTCTTAAACCACATATCCTTTTCGCTCTGTAAAAGTTCAGCATTCTAACAAAGCAGCAATTGAAAAGCTGTTAAGAAGGCATGATGTGTTATTTTTATTTTATGCAACAGCACGACACAGCACTATAAACAATGCACGAATGCCTACTTGCCATAAAGACCAATCAAGCATTAACCTTAATTCACTCCTCCTTTTTATCTTCCACGCCAATAGCCTTTTTGGCTTGAAACCCCAACCTCAGGATCATAAAATTGATGGTTGAAATAATTAATGCAATTTCAAACCGCTGCCATGCAACGGCCATTCCAATCGCTCCCGTATTCCAAATACTGGCAGCATTGGCCAAGCCTGAAACCTTTGATTTATCGGAAGATTTCAGTATGGCACCTCCACCAATAAAACCGATTCCGGTAACGATGCCAGCCATAAACTTTCCTATACTTTCTCCATCTCCTAGAATATCAATGGCTAATAATGTGTATGAGCAAGTGGCTATGGCAACCAGTGGATAAGTCCTTAATCCAGCACTGTTACTATTGTGTTCACGGTTATAAGCTATCGGAAATGAAAGCAGCAAGGCAGCACCAATTAAAAACAAGTGCTTTATAACAGTTGACCAGTTGATTAGTTCTTCACCTTGAGTAAACAAAAAATCTAACATTTCGCCTCCTACATAATTGTAATTGAGTGACAACATACCAGATTGAAACTTGTCATCAGAAACAAAAAAATTAAATCAATGAATGCAACCGAATCTCGTTAAAGCCTGTCTGTTAAAACTGAAAACTTCTTTACCGAGGATACCATGAAAGCAAACAAACTAACTAGAATCATTATTGGTGACCGTGTAGTTTTGTATTTCTGAGTTTAATACTGATATTTAAAAAAACCAGACCACCCTGACAAGAAAGATACGCAAAATTTGAACAAACAACGCCTGTAAAATTTTTTTATTACCCTATATTCTATATTTTGTCAATTTTTTAAACTATTTTGTGTTTTTTTTAATTTTAACATTATCACTTTAATATCAACAAGATAGAAAGTATCTCTTTTTTGTGTTAAGCATTTATTAACATTTATCTCACATGTTTTTTATCTAAGCATGGATAATTGAAGGCGTCATGACGAATTTCATGACTTTTTTTCAAAACATAGGAGATATTATGAAAACAAAAACAGTTAAGTTGAAAACAGCCGTTAAATCTACATTATTTGCCGCTTCACTTGCTGTTACTCCATTGGCTTTAGCTGGTGGTAACAACCATTATTCTGCTAACAAAAAGCTGAAAGATGCTTGGTTGGATGGAAAGGTGGAAACTGCACTGTTAGTGAACAGGCATTTAAACAACTTCACCATTGATACGGACGTCAAGAATGGTAAGGCTTTGCTGTCAGGATCAGTTAATTCTGAAATTGACAAAGAATTGGCAGAAGAGATTGCCAAAGGAATTGAAGGTGTAACGTCTGTCGAAAATGACATCACTGTTATGAAAGATAAAGATGTCAAGGACAACGCTCACAAGCACCGAGATGATAAAACCAGAAGCTTCGGCACTTGGTATGATGATGCAACCACAACTGCATCAGTCAAATCTAAATTATTATGGAATAACCAAACATCAGGTTTAGATGTGAATGTTGATACCGCTTATGGTGTAGTTACCATTAATGGTGTTGTAGAAACTGCCGCTGAGAAAAATTTGATAGAAAAAATCGCTGAAAACACACAAGGCGTCCTTGATGTAAAAAGTGAAATCGAAGTTAAAAGCAACTCATAAGCAAATCCATTCATGTTTATGGCGGGGTTTTTCTGCCCCGCTTTAATAAACCACACCTAATCAACTGAGGTATTTATACATGCTAAATTATGCATTATTATTTTTAGTTATTGCCGTTATTGCTGCTGTTTTTGGCTTTGGTGGTATCGCTGGTACTGCAGCCAGTATTGCTAAAGTGCTTTTCTTTATATTTTTAGTTTTGCTGGTCTTGTCCTTATTCGGACACTTCGTGAAAGGCTTATAACAAGCACTCCCCACTATACTCACAACATGTGAGGTTTTTATGCCTGTTATTATGGGCCAATTATTAAACTTAAACCCAAGAATTCAGATAATTGCTGATACAGACAAATACTTTAGGAAGAAAACAATGAAAACAAATAAATTAATTGGAATAATTTTGCTGGTCGTTGGATCCGTGTTGCTTTACTTCGGGCTCAATGCAACAGAGGCTCCGTTAGAGGAGGTTACTGAGGCCGTTACTGGAAAATACAGCGATGAAACCATGTATTATTTGGTTGGGGGTGGTGCAGCCTTGATTTTAGGGTTGGTCCTCTCTGTTAAAAAATAACTTTGAATAATGGCATGTGTTTAAGCATTGCGTTTCTTAGTCATATGAAGTAATTAAAAAAGCCTCATTCAACATGAGGTTTTTTTTGAATTAGCTATTCAAGCGAAACTCGATTTCATCTTTCATACGCATCACGCTTTGATAACCTTCCTCAATACAGTCTTTTGCTTTATAAATTTGTAACAAGCCCACATCCTTTAATCTAGGCTGCAACAACACATCAGGCGGATCACCCACCAACCTACTTCTTGTTAAGTGTGAGGACATGATGTGAACAGAGTTGGAAATTACATCCACACTTTTTGGCTCATTCACTTGACTACCATCAGAGCTGACCAAATTTAAAGCCCGTTGGAACCCTTGCTTGGTCTTATCCCAAAAATTAGAATCATCATTTGCTGTTTTTTTCTCCACTACAGAATCATTATCATCACTTTCTATCACTTCATAACTGTTAATGATGTCCGCATTTAAATTGACAGCAATGACTTGGTCGGCCCCCAAAGCACGACATAATGAAACAGGCACAGGATTCACCAAACCGCCATCTACCAACCACTTATTATCTCTTAGCACACTGGGAAACAAGCCAGGAAAGGCCATTGATGACCACAGAGCATCATGTACTGAACCCTCTTGAACCCAAACTTCTTTTCCTGTGCTCAAATCGGTAGCCACCGCAGCAAACTCTTTACTTAAATCATCAAACAACGTGGACTTGAGACCGATTGCTTCTTCAAACAGCTTTTGTAAGTTTTTTGCATTAATGAAACCAGTTGCATTGAAGTTTATACTCAGAAACTTCCTGATTTTTGACTCTGTCATGGACAAAGCCCAATCTTCTAATTTGTCCAAATTATCAGTTGCATAACTGGCACCCACTAAAGCGCCTACAGAGCATCCCGCTATGATTTTAGGGTATACGCCCATCTCCTCTAATGCTTTGATAACACCAATATGCGACATGCCACGCGCAGAGCCACTACCCAAAGCAATTCCAATTTTTTTTGGCTTTTTCATGATTAAATTTTAACGCTTCTTTTTTGTTTGTGGTATTTTATTCGCATGAACATCGACAAACTCAAACAAGCCGAAGCTTACTTTCTGCAAAGTTACCCATTGGGTTTTGATGACCCTGATTTTGAAAAAATGGGCAAAAAACACCAAATGCCTTTGCTTCAGTTTAAAGCATGAGATTCTTCGGTTCGCCTTTGGCTCACGGCCTACGGCATTCCAATATCGCTTCTTGTGCTTCGCCCAAATCGCAATATTTCCATCGCCTGGCCTCAGAATGACGTTTTCTTGTTTTTTTACAAACCCATGAACACAACTACCCCCTACCGTCATTATCGGACTTGATCCGATAATCTCAGTTTTTTGCTGAAATAATTGACTCAATAAAACAGACCAACGGCGCAAACCCGATGGTGACAAAAGTGTTATTATTTTTTGTGAAGGGTGATTTAAACAAAATCAAGTTTGGAGTTGCCCCACTATCTGTCATACCGAGCGATCCTTGGCGAGTCGAGGTATCTCCTGCACTTTGTTACAGTTATTTCAACTCAGCCAATATAGTTTCCATCACTGCCCAACTCTCATCCACAGCTTCCAATCCAGTTTGCCAATTACTCACACTGATGCGCATGGCCAAGCGGCCCTTCCAAATGGTTTGACCTGCCCAACAGGTACCATCTTGTTGGATCGCTTCCATGATTTTCAGGTTTTTTTCTTCAGAACCAAAACACACCACCACTTGATTCAACACCACATCATTCATCACCTCAAATCCCGCTGCTTCAAAATGATCGGCAAACCTTTGGGCGCAAGAACAACAACGTTCCACCAATTCAGCCACACCTGCTTGACCCAAGTGCCGCAACACGGCATAAATGTCGATGCCCCTGGCTCGCCTTGATAATTCAGGCGTGTAATCCGAAGGATTGCGTTCTGCATTTTCAGAAGGCAAGTAAGAAGCCGTGATGGCCATGGCCGCTTTCAATGCATGTTCGTTTTTGACAAAAGCCAAGCCAGAATCATAAGGCACGTTCAACCACTTGTGTGCATCGGTGGCCCAAGAGTCGGCTTTTTCAATCCCTAGTCCCAAGTGCTTGTACTGATTAGATGCCATAGCCCATAATCCAAAAGCACCATCCACATGGACCCAAGCATTTTTATCGGCCACACGATCACATATGTCACCAATGGGATCAAAAGACCCTGAATTGATGTTCCCTGCTTGGGTAATGATGATGCTGTTGTCTTTGACTTCTGGAAATTGAGCCATGTCGATGCGACCTTGCGCATCTGTAGGTACTTTGGTTACGCGGTTGCGCCCAAACCCCAGCATGGCCAAAGATTTATAAACTGTTGGGTGAGACTCTTCACTGATGATGATGTGCACTTCAGGCGCGCCAATCAACCCATTGGCTTCCACATCCCATCCTGCTTGGTTAAACACTTGGTTCCTTGCTGCCGCCAATGCAGTGAAATTAGCCACCGTGGCACCGGTGACAAAAGCCACCGCAGATTGTGCTGGCAAACCCAGCATGTCCAACATCCAACGACCAGAAATTCGCTCCAAAGCCGCCACCGCCGGTGTGGTTTTTTCCAATCCTGTGTTTTGATCCCAAGCCGTTCCCAACCAGTTAGATGCCACACTGACTGGATACGCGCCTCCAATCACAAAACCAAAAAATCGAGGCGAACCCATCTTCATGGTCGCAGGTGTTACCCACTGATTTAACTCTTGTATGACTTGTTGAGCATCCACACCATCAATGGGCAAATTAAAATCCAAATGTGCCAAATCAGCACGGGCTTGATCTGAAACCTGTATCGGTAAATCGTTGGCTTCTTTCAGAAATGAGGTGGCATATTCAAAAGCTTGTTGGTAAAGGTCTGACATCGATGGGCTCGGTAAATGTATCAGTGTATCAAATCTTGATATTAATCGAAATGCTAGTTATTATCATTGATATCTAAATTATTGTATTTAAAGTATATTTTGACAATCCATGTGACCAAATATAGAATATAAGCATTGAATAACAACAGTGAATCATGAACAAATCAAAAACCAGCATACAAGTGCTGAACCAATGTCTGACCAGCAAACTGACTTCTATTAATCAGTTTTTTCTCCATGCACGAATGTCTAAAAACTGGGGCTTAGAAGCTTTAGACAAGCTGTTTTACAAAAAATCCATCCGCGACATGAAAGACGCTGATGCCATCATGGAACGGGTATTGTTGCTCGGCGGTCTGCCTAATTTACAGGCCTTAGGCAAACTGAAAATTGGCGAATCACCAGAAGAAACCTTGAATGCCAATTTGGCCTTTTTACAAGGCCAGCACCAAGTTTTGGTCGCCGCCATAGCCAGCTGTGAATCGGAACAAGATTACGTCAGTCGTGACCTGTTGGTAGAAATCTTAGAACACGAGGAAGAAGACATCGATTGGACCGAAACCCAACAATCGTTGATTAAAGACGTGGGTTTGGCCAACTACCTGCAATCACAAATGGGGGATGAATAATGAAAGGCAACCAACAAATCATCAACGCTTTGAACGACTTATTGGTGTTTGAACTGACCGCCATGGATCAGTACTTTGTCCACTCACGCATGTATGAAGACATGGGCATCAGCAAGCTTTTTGAACGCATTGATCATGAATTCGATGATGAAAAAGCCCATGCGGCGGTTTTAATCGAACGCATATTGATGCTCGAAGGCACGCCCGACTTATCTAAACGCGATGGCCTCAATATCGGCAAAACCGTGCCTGAAATGCTACAAAGTGATTTAGACATCGAATACGCCGTTCAGGCGGCACTGAAAAAAGTCATGGCTTTGTGTGAATCTGAAAAAGATTACGTCACCCGTGAGCAATTGCTGCAATTACTCGATGACACCGAAACCGATCATGCCTATTGGTTAGAAAAACAATTGAGATTGATCAAGATGATTGGCTTGGAAAACTACATCCAATCGCAAATGTAACCAATAATCGCTTCTCTCTATAAAAAGGCAGCACACTCGCTGCCTTTTGTTTTTCAATTGAGCTCAAATTGCGACCTGATTCCTTAACCACCACAAAGCTTCAAAGAGTCTTATACAG
>JAUIHY010000003.1 GCA_030432115.1 Gammaproteobacteria bacterium
CATTTGGCGCAAATAAAACAGGATCCCAATGTGGCCCAAAAGGCGGCTGAAGTGTTCAATCAAAAGTATGAAAACAGCAATGACGATGTCGATGAAATGATTTATGCCGGGTTTTTTAGCTACCAAGACAAAGCGGAGCTGGGTGCTTGGCAAGCCGCTGATCCGAAGGACATTCCTTGGGGTGATTCTGGTTTGCAAGATGGGCGTGCTGATGAGTTATTAAAACGTTATAAAGCGAGGAACTTCCCTGAAGTGCTGACTGCCAATGAACAAGTTGATTGGCAACAGGCTGTATTAAAACGCATGCACCAACGCTATGGTGAAGGCTTCGAGTGGTGGTTTGATGAATTAGAGCGTGTTAGGGTGGCATATCCTGACGCGGAAAAACAAATCATTTTGGATCAGTTAGAGCAATTTGTCATGGCGCAATTTGAGTAGAAAAGTTCAGCGTTTGTGTTCATTTGTGTTTTTCGTTAAGATGTAAGAAATCAATCTAACAAAAACAATAATGACCCATGATTGAAACACAAGTCAACAGACACCAAAGAAGGGTGTTTAAAACACTGCTAATCATCACAGCCTTGGGGGGCTTGGTGTTCTTTTTTATTAATGTCAATCGAGAACAATATGTATTGGCAAGCATTGAGTTGCTCGCTGGTGCCATTTCATTGTCATTGTATTTGAAAGCCTATAGAAAACTTGCCTTAACTCAATTCAGAAAACTGACTGCAGTATATGTTGTGATTTTCTATGCCATCATGTTTTTTGCCTTAACCCGCGAAGGTGTCAGCAACAATATATTCATATGGGTTTTGGTCATTCCTTTGCTGTCTTATTTGTTATTGGGAATGAAACTGGGCTTTATGATGACAACAGGGTTTATGCTTGGATTTGTTTTGCTGTTCGGTTTGATTTTCCAGCTACCTGAACACTTACATTCATTGGTGGCCGTTTTTAACATGACGTTTTGCTTCTTTTTGGTTTGGGGCTTATCTCATGCGTATGAAAAGGCCACAGAAACCTCGCACAAAAAACTCAGACATTTGGCCATTACTGACCATTTAACAGGTTTATTCAATAGAAGCTTATTGAAAGCCAGTTATGAATCTGCTCAGGCTGAATCTAATGAAGGCAAAAGAAAACTGTCTGTTGTCGTACTTGATTTAGATTGTTTTAAAGACATCAATGACAATCATGGCCATGATGTAGGAGACTGGGTTTTGAAAGAGTTTGCACAAATATTAAAAGAGCTTCTTGAAGATCCGGTTTATGGCTTTCGGATGGGAGGAGAAGAATTTTGTTTGATCTGTGCCAATATGACACTGCATGAAGCAGCAAGGTTGGCAGAGTCAATCAGGTCTAAGGTGGCTGAACATGAAATTGATCTGAACGGTGTTGCTGTGCGTGTTACGGTCAGCATAGGAGTGGCATCAGGGGACAGTGATACGCACAGTTTCAAACAATTACATGCGGTGGCAGACAGGCGCTTGTATCAGGCTAAAAACATGGGGCGGAATCAAGTGGTTTTTCAGGGCTAAAAGTCCGTTTATTTTAATTGATTGACTTCTTTCCATTTGGTTTTGTGGATTGATTTGGTATAGACCATCAAGGAGCGGATGATGACATACAGCAAAAAACCGGCGCCCACGGCGTAAATGCCCCAGTGTTCCTTTAATACCACAACTTGGTTGGTTTCTAAGCCTTTGATGTAATCCCATAACATGGGTAAGGCACCAAACATGGCGATACTCATGGCGACATAGCTGATCATTTTTAAGCGATACATGCGGTCACGCAATTGCCGCTTCAAGAATAATTTGACCTCTTCTGGATCTGCTTTACCTTCTTTTTTTAGGGCAAAGCCACATTTGGGGCAGGCTTCAGCAACAGAAGACATTTTGATGCGACAGGATGGGCAATTGATTAAGGCCATGGTGCTTTGATTAAATTTACAATTTTGGAATTATATATCAGACAGAAAATTGACATGAAAGTTTGATAAAAAAAGTTTATCATGGTTATTTTTATCACCACTTGATTGCATGAAAAGGAAAACCAAAATTGTGGCCACCATGGGCCCAGCCAGTGCTTCACCCGATCAAATCAAAACGCTGATTCAAACGGGGGTGAACGTGTTCCGATTGAATTTTTCTCATGGTACGGCCAAGGACCACGAACAGAACGTTAAAAACATCCGAGCTGTGGCCAAGGATTTGGGTGTGATGGTGGGCATCTTACAAGATTTACAAGGCCCCAAAATCAGGGTGGGCAGTTTTGAATCAGGTCAGGTGGTGCTCGAAAAAGGGCAAAGCTTTGCTTTGTATGCGGAAACCAGCCAAGCAGGCGATTTGCACGGTGTGGGTATCAGTTATGCAGGTCTTCACAAAGATGTGACTCCCGGGGATGTGATTTTATTGGATGATGGCAGGTTGTCATTGTCGGTAAACAAAATATCAGGCAGTACGATTCATACAGATGTGGTGCGTGGTGGCGTTTTGAGCAATAACAAAGGCATCAATATTCCGTCTGCTGATTTGTCTTTGGCGGCCGTGACCAAAAAAGACATCGCCGACATTGCCACCGGTGCCGCTTTGGATGTCGATTGGGTGGCATTGAGTTTTGTCAGAAACCGCGATGATTTGCTGTTGGCCAAACATTATTTGGCACTCAATGATTCCAATGCCAAACTGATGGCCAAAATAGAAAAACCAGGGGCTGTGAGGAATTACAAAGAAATACTGAAAACGGCCGATGGCATCATGGTGGCACGGGGTGATTTGGGCGTGGAGCTGTCAGCAGAGAAAGTGCCCATGCTCCAAAAAAGATTGATCAGAAAGGCTCGAGAAAAAGGCAAACCTGTGGTGACGGCGACGCAAATGTTAGAGTCTATGATTTCAAGCCCCATCCCAACCCGAGCAGAGGCCAATGATGTGGCCAATGCCATTTTCGATGGCACCGATGCAGTGATGTTATCGGCCGAAACTGCCACGGGAGAATTCCCTGTCCAAGCAGTGGCCACCATGGACACCATAGCCAAAACGGTGGAAGCAGATGGTGACTATAAAAAGCGCATGGTTGAGCGCAAGGTGCTTGCTGAGAAAAACACACCAGATGCGGTGTCATCAGCGGCCTGTCATATGGCTTCCACACTTGATGTGAAAGTCATGTGCAGCTTTTCCAGTTCCGGTGCCACGGCTTTGCGGGTGGCACGAAACCGTGTGCCAACCACTGTACTGGCCATATCTCCTTCCATCAAATCATGTCACCAATTAACGCTCTCATGGGGAATTCAGCCAGTACTCAGCGACGATGCCACCAGTTCTGAGGAAATGGTTGAGATTGCCAAGCAAGTAATAATCGATCACAAAGAGGCGAAATCCGGTGATCAATTCATCATCACCGCAGGCGTTCCCTTTGGGCAATCAGGCACCACCAATTTGATTCGGGTAGAGACTTTGTAGCATAATAAGTATTTGATAGCTTAAATCACCATGACCAATAACAAAACGCCCACCGTGCTCAGTCCCATGATTGATGCCATTGCATCAAAAATTCTTGATAAAGAACCGCAAATTAAATTGGTTGTCGCTGCGTTGTTGGCAGGTGGTCATGTGTTATTGGAAGACAGACCTGGCTTAGGAAAAACCACTTTGGCAGCGGCTTTGGCACAGGTTTTTGGTATGGATTATACCCGCATACAATTGACCTCGGACATGATGCCCAGTGATGTTTTGGGTGTCAGTATTTACGATGCCAAAGAACAAACTTTCAGTTACCACAAAGGCCCAATATTTACCCAGTTCTTACTCGCCGATGAGTTGAACCGGGCAACGCCGAAAACACAAAGTGCTTTGTTAGAAGCCATGGCGGAAAATCAAGTCAGTATGGACGGGAAAACCTATGACCTTGATTCGGTGTTTTTTGTGATGGCGACACAGAATCCCATGGATGATGCCGGTACTTATCATTTGCCGCATTCTCAATTGGACAGATTCATCATCAGTTTGTCTTTGGGTTATCCAAGCCAAGAAAGTGAACGTGCTTTGTACAGTCCCGCTTATTTAAAGGCTTTGGGTCAACCGCTTAAGGCCTTAGCTGATGTGGAACAATTGCGTCATTGGCAGCAGCAGGTCAACCAGGTTTTTGCCAGTGATGAGGTGTTGGATTACTTACAAAAATTGATTGCCAAAACCCGTCATCACCCAGACATCCACCATGGATTGTCTCCACGGGCGGGCTTGTCACTTTTTAAATTGGCACAAGCATTGGCTTTTATGTCTGGGCGTGATTTTTTAATTCCAGAAGATGTGTCTTTGGCCTTTTATCCTGTTTGTCGTCATCGTTTGGTTTCTAACCAAGGCTTTGATGCGGTGAAAACGATGATACATCAGATGCTGGAAGACACGCCTTTTGTGTGATGAAACGCCTGCGGTCACTGCTAGATAAAATCATCAATCGAAGGGGCGTGGAATCTCTGCCTGTTCGTTTTGATTGGCGTCGCATATATGTGTTACCAAGCAAGCCAGGCTTGTTTTTTTCTGTGATCTGGTTTGTTATGTTGATGGCCGCCTTGAACTTCAATAACAACATGGGATTGATGCTGGTGTTCCTGTTGTTTGGAATGGCTCAGGTGATGTTGTTACAAACGTTTTTTAATATGCGCAATGTGCAGCTCAAACGAATCAAAGTGTCTCCTGTTTTTCTGGGTGATGTGGCCGAAGCACAATTGGAATTAACCCACGATCAAGACAAATGGCAACTGCAATGCGGCGGCGAGGGTAATGATGAATCTGCCAACATCTGCTCAGGTACGGGGCATTTATTGTATCGAGTGACCAGCCGCAAAAGGGGGCTTCAAGCTTTGCCACGCATTAAGCTTTGGACACGTTATCCGATGGGTTTATTCACCGTTTGGGTTTACTGCCATCCAGATGTCCAGTTTTTAGTTTATCCTAAGCCTGAGCGGCCGGTGCCTGACTATCCCAGCCACGGCGGATTAGACGGCGATTTTGAGTTACCCATCAAGGGTGATGAATTGGCACATGTGCGGGAATACCAACAGGGCGACCCCATTCGTGACATCGCGTGGAAAAAAACAGCACAAAGTGACAAAATTTGGGTCAAACAAAACGAAGCAACCCAGGGTTTACATATGTTGTTTGATTTTGAGCAAATGGTCATGCCCAGCACCGAAGCCAAATTGTCTCGATTGACTGCTTGGGTTTTACAAGCAGAGCATGAAAACATTGATTACCAACTGAAGTTGCCAGGTTTTCACAGTGAAATGGCACATGGCGGTGAACAATTGGCTGGGTGTTTAGAGGCACTGGCTTTGTATGGAGGTGGTTCATCGGCCGAATAGTTTCACAATTGAGTCACAAGCAGTTGTTGTGGTTGATTTTGGCGGTTTTAGTCGCTGTGATGCCTCAAATACACCGTTTGCCCTTTTGGTTTTTGCCAATGGCAGTGCTGGTGATTTCTTACCGTGTTTATGCCCAAATTCATCTTATGAAAAAGGGTCATGCTTTGGTGTTGAATTTGTTGGCCTTTGCAGTGGTGGTTTTTTTGATGTATTCGCAAGGTTTTGGGGTGTCTCGAGAAGTGAGCGTCAGTATCCTGCTCACCATGACAGTTTTGAAACTGTTGGAAACCTACCGCAAACGCGATGCATATTTGGTAGCCATGCTGTGTTATTTTGTCATCATGACGCGGTTTTTGTATTCTCAAGATTTGCTGCTGTTGTTTTATTTGTTGCTCTCTGTGTTTGTCAGCACCCATGCTTTGTCCTTGTTACAATTTGAGCGCAATGCTGTCTGGTTTGATAAAAAACACATGAAATCCACAGCGGGCTTGATGGCCACAGCCGTTCCTTTTGCAGTGGTTTTCTTTTTGTTTTTTCCACGCCTGGGCTCACCAATTTGGGGGTCGCCAGATATTTTTGGGGAGGGGAAAACTGGCATCTCTGACAGCATGAGTCCGGGTTCTATTGTGCAGTTGTTTATGGATGATTCGCCTGCATTTCGGGTTACATTTGAAGGTAAGGTCCCGTTGGCAGGGGAAGATTTGTATTGGCGTGGGCCGGTGTTAACCCATTACGATGGGCAAACATGGACGCGTCAAAAAGCGCGTGTGCGCCCCCCCATTACTGACTATGACCCTGAATTGGTTTATAGCTATCAAATAGAACAAGAAGCCACAGGGCAACATTTTATGTTTGGTTTGGATTATGTGCTCCAGGGCTTTACTGGCGCTTTTTTGTTGTCTGACTCTAGTATGTATTCACCAACAAAAATCAATCAAATCAAACATTATGATGTGAAGTCGGTGTTGTTAGATGCATTGCATCAAAAAATCTCTGCTACCGAGCGGCAGCGTTTGTTGGATTTTCCTGCACACATGAACCCAGCCAGTCAAACCATGATTCAAGAGTGGCAACAGTCATTACAAGGTGCGCCACCACAGGCCATGGTCAATAAGGCATTACAGCATTTTCACCAACAGGGCTTTTTCTATTCTTACACGCCACCGCCCTTATCTGGGGATGTGATTGATCAATTCCTGTTTCAAAGCAAGCGAGGTTTTTGTGAACATTATGCCTCGACCTTTGTCATCATGATGCGCATGGCTGGGATTCCCGCACGGGTGGTTACGGGTTATCAAGGGGGCGTGGATATGGGCGATTATTTGCTGGTCAAGCAATCTGACGCACACGCCTGGGCTGAAGTGTTTTATGAAAGTGAACCGGGTGTGGGTGCTTGGCATCGGGTTGACCCTACGTCGGTGGTTTCGCCCGAGCGTTTGGCCACCGGCTCTCAATCCATCATTGAACAGCGCCGTCATTGGTTTGATTTTGAATGGCTCAGGGACATGCGAGAAGACATGGACACCATGCGATACCAATGGAATCGTTGGGTGCGGGATTTCAATGTGTCCAAACAACAAGCCATGTTTGAACTGATGGGTTTTGAACACCATGAAGGCACCCAGATTGCATTGGTGATGGCCAGTTTGATTTTGTTATTGAGCCTTTTGGTGGCCCTGTGGTTTTGGTACCGTGGCCGCCCCCAATTAAATCCTTATCAGCAGATATATCGACAATACATTCACATCATGTGGCCTAAAATTGAACGTGAATCAGCCAGCCAGCGAGGCATTCAGGCCAATACCCGGTTGTTGGTTAAAGCACAGCCTCAGTTGGCTGCCTTGTTGTTGCAATTTGAACGCTTGTATTTACGAGCCAGGTTTGGCCAGCAGCCGCAAAACCAAGCGGCTTACCAGAAACAATTGGGTCGATTACTTCAAGCAATTAAACAGCGAAAAGCTTTATAATTGCCACAAAACAGGCTATTGTTAATTCCATGGGTGGCTTGAAAATTGTCAATCACACCTTAGATAGCGTCTTATCAATGTATTGAATAAAACCATGAGTAACGAAAACAACCCATACAATTTAGATGCTGAACTGTTAGAGCAGGTCGAACATGCGTTCAAAGAACCACAGATGTATAAAGTGGTGCTGTTGAATGATGACTACACACCCATGGACTTTGTCATAGAGGTGTTGATGCGGTTTTTTGGCATGGATGAACAAAAAGCCACGCAGATTATGTTGCATGTGCATACCCGAGGCAAGGGCTTGTGTGGCGTTTTCACCCATGAGGTCGCTGAAACCAAATCCACTTTGGTGAATGAATTTGCGCGTGAAAATGAACACCCACTGATGTGTGTCACGGAGGTGGTGTGATGCTAGACTTACATTTAGATAATACCGTAAACCAAATTTACAAATACGCCCGTCACCATCGCCATGAAATGTTGACCATGGAACATTTGATGCTGGGCTTATTGAAAAACAAACACGCCCTTCAGGTACTGGATGCAGTGGGTGCTGATGTTGCTTTGTTGCAACAAGAGCTAGAATCATTGATTGCCCAACATGTGACCATACTGCCTGCAGATATTGATCAAGACACACAACCAACTTTGGCCTTTCGTCGGGTGATTCAAAGGGCAATCTATTCAGCCCAATCTGCTGAGTTAAAGCAAGTCAAAGGTGATCGTGTTTTGGTGGCCATGTTTGATGAAGTGGATGCCCATCCTGTGTACTTGCTCAACAAGCAAGGCATCACGCGTTTTGATGTGGTTCGTTGTATAGCCCATGGTGGCACAGAATTAGAAGAAACAGACGATAAGAAAGTCGCGCCAGATAACAACAAAGGCCCCGAAGAAGAAAAAAAGACCAGTGTCAAAGAATTCTTATCAGACCTGAATGCCAAAGCAAAGAAAGGCGATATTGATCCTTTGATTGGGCGCTCTGAAGAAATAAACCGCATGGTTCAGGTGTTGATGCGGCGCTCAAAAAACAATCCATTGCTGGTGGGTGAGCCAGGCGTGGGTAAAACAGCCATGGCTGAAGGATTGGCGTTGAAAATAGTCAATGGTCAGGTCCCCGATGTGATGAAAGAAACCCGTGTGTTTGCATTGGACATGGGCAGTTTATTGGCCGGAACCAAGTACAGAGGTGATTTTGAAAAACGGATGAAAGCGGTGATTGCCTTCATCAAAAAAATCCCCAATGCTGTGATGTTCATTGATGAAATTCACACCATCATAGGAGCGGGTGCCGTTTCTGGTGGCACCTTAGATACTTCTAATTTGCTGAAGCCAGTATTGGCCTCAGGCAAGATGCGCTGCATCGGAGCCACAACGCAAGATGAAGTGCGCCAAATTTTCGAACGTGACCGGGCTTTGGCCAGACGATTCCAAAAAATCACCATAGCAGAGCCGAGTAAACAGGAAGCTGTAGAAATCCTCAAAGGCTTGAAACCCAACTTTGAACAGTTCCACCAGGTGACATACAGTGATCAGGCCTTGGTGGATGCGGTTGAATTATCCAGCAAACACATCACTGATAAGTTCTTACCTGACAAGGCCATTGATGCCATTGATGAGGCGGGTGCTTGGCAAAACATCCACGACAAAAACGAAGAGCCGATAGACAGTAAGGACATCAAAAGGGTGGTTGCCAGTATCGCTAAAATTCCATTGGAAGATGTGGCCCAAGATGAAGCTTTGAAATTAAAGTCCATTGGTCGGAGTTTGCGTCATGTGATTTTTGGTCAGGATGAAGCGATTGATATTTTGGCCACCGCCATCAAAATGTCGCGCGCAGGCATGGTCAGAGACCATCGGACTGTGGCTAATTTGATGTTTGCCGGTCCCACCGGTGTGGGTAAAACTGAAGTGGTCAGACAATTGTCACACCATTTGGGATTGACCCTGTTGCGTTTTGACATGTCTGAATACATGGAAGCCCATACAGTGTCAAAAATGATTGGCTCTCCTCCGGGCTATGTTGGGCATGAACAGGGCGGTCAATTGACTGAAAAAGTGAACCAAACACCGCATTGCGTCGTGCTCTTAGATGAAATAGAAAAGGCCCATCCTGATGTCTTGAATATTTTGTTGCAGGTGATGGACAATGGCAAATTAACCGACTCCAATGGTCGTGAGACTGATTTCAGGAACGTGTTGGTGGTGATGACCACCAATGCAGGTGCTGAGGCACACGGTAAAAGCAGTTTTGGCTTCACCGAACAAGACCATTCCAGCGATGCCATGCTGGAGTTGAATCGATCATTCTCACCTGAGTTCAGGAACCGTTTGGACGCGATTGTGCCTTTTGCGGCATTGCAAGCCAAGCATGTTGAAAAAATTGTTGATAAATTGATGATTGAGTTAGAGCAACAATTGTCCGAAAACAAAATCACTTTCAGCCTGACACCTGAAGCCAGAACGTGGTTGGTCAAACAAGGCTATAACCCAGAGATGGGTGCCAGGCCCATGCAAAGGGCCATCGATCAATTCGTCAAAAAACCATTGATTGATGACATTTTGTTTGGCGAGTTAAAACAAGGCGGATCGGTCAAAATCAGTTTATTGAATGATGCGTTGAACTTTGAGCTGCTGTCCAATACCCGATTGTTGTCAGTTGAAGAAACCACGCCTTGATGGAACATCGTTGAGTTACGAAACTCAATGGCGGCGTGGCTTTTATTTTGAGCGGAATGTGATGCGACCTTTGCTCAGGTCATAAGGTGTAAGCTCAACAGTGACTGTGTCGCCAGTCAAAATTCTGATGTAATGTTTGCGCATGCGGCCAGAAATGTGCGCAGTCACGATGTGACCATTTTCCAGTTCAACGCGAAACATGGTGTTGGGTAAAGTATCTATCACTTTGCCCTCTAATTCAATGACGTCTTCTTTTGCCATATATTGGGTATTCCAAAAAAAAGGGGTATTCTACCAGAATTAATTGAACGCCACCACTTTGTTTAGTTGGCGTTCATATATCTAAAGCTTAGGGTGTAAGCAATTCAAAGCCATCTTCAAAAATCAAGTCATCCAATTGAGGCTGAATACTTTCAATTGTGAAACGATTGGCCAAGTTTTCATGACCTTGTATAGTGATGGGAAGGGATTCAGGGGCAATATTGGTGGTGAATGAAAAACTAAATAACATACCCCAATCCATTAGGTTTTCGTTGGTAGATGCTAATATCAAACTATGACCTTGTCGAGTAGTGACCCAATCATTTCCGGTATCTGTATCACTGTCAGACCAGATAAAATTTGAAAATGTGGCCCAGTGAGGCAATTGAATTTCAATTTTTTCCACCTGAGGGTCATAATCATGATTTTCTACCATGTAATTGTAACGGAAGTTGCCGCCACCTAAATCAATCACTTTCACAGCAGCTGTTAAATGCCCTTCTCCCGCTTGCAATGTGCGATGAGAGGCGGACATCAGGTCTTTGGCTGTGGTGTTGGGAGGCAAATAGGCGTCTGAAGCCGGGCCGTTTTGGAAAGCCGAGGGATTGATCATATTCCAAGTTAAACTTTTGGGGTGTTGATCAAATTCATAGGACATAAAGCCCATGCCATTGAATATATTGACATCTTCTCTGACTAAGTACCAAGCAGAAAAATAATAACTTAAACTCGGATCAGAAAACAGAGCTTCATTGACAACCAACCTGTTTTCATCTGTGTTGTTTGAAATATGGGTTTGTTGGTTAGTACATCCGGGGTCAAAAAATGAGCATTCTTGTTCCCACATACCAGTAAAGGCTGTAAGCTCTTCACGGGGGCCCAGGTATGAGCCTCCGTCATTGTTACTGACAGTGTAGGTGTCTTCACAGCCTTTGTAGAGTACGAAGTTACTGCCACAATGGTAGGTGCAATTGATGTTTTGTGCAAAAAACGCATGTTTGACGTCAGACAAGGCCACTTGCTCAAAACGGTTGTCTATCTCGCGATACATGGCCCAGTTAAGAAAAGGGTGTTGCTCGTTATTATAAGGGGGCACAGGCTGGGTGAATTTGCCTTGCCAAACCACATCCGCTTCACCGACATTTTTTAATTTGGCATTGGGTGTTAGCACCACATGGTTGTCATCAATTCGACGGCGGTAAACCCAGGACATGTCAATCAAAGCCACGTCGGCTGGTGTGGTTTCATTTGGCCACAGTGGGCGGTCATCCGGGCAGGTTGGTGCCCCTTTGACTAAGGCGTATTCGGGCGGGATGACTAAATGATTAAACATGTGTCCTTCAGCCACCACCCAATTACTGATGTGAGGCAGTTGTAACTTATTGGCCAGCCAAGGTGTGATTCTGATGTCCATTCGTAACAACCGCAATTGCTGTTGTTTAACGTCTAATTCTGTGTGAATGTGGTCTAAGGTAAACAAGGAATGTCCCTTGTTATCGACAATCACTGCACTGACGACTTCACCGGCTTCTTTTCCTTGGCTGGTGGCTCTAAAAAGCAGGTCATTGAATTCATGACTGATTTGATCAGATTGCCACTTAAATCCGCCTTTGATGTGTAGTTGGCCAGCAGAGATGGACTCTAATCGGCCAAATGGTGCCTGTATGACCAATGAGCTGGTGTTGTTAATGGGAAATACTGCATGTGCTTGGCTATCAATTAATTTCGTGTTTTGAGGTAAGCCTGTCACCTGAATCCCCAGCTCATTGAGTAAGCGGTCTTCAAAATTAATCAATAACTCCCCACCATCGGCATGCCAACGCAGGTCAATTTGTTGTTGTGTTTGTGGGTGGGATAAGCTTTCTAGCCAAGGAGACAATGCCCAAGAACTTTGAGCAAAAACAAATAAAATGATCAGTGTTTTGAATTTCATAATGATTGGAATTGTTTTCTAACCATTATATGAGTAAGTGTGTATTTTGGCAGTTAATTATTCGGTAATTGCCAATCAATGGGCGTTTTTTTATGATGAATGAGGTATTTGTTACACTGAGAGAAGTGACCGCAGCCGAAAAAACCTCGGTGTGCAGACAAAGGCGAAGGGTGCGGGGCATGTAGTACCAAGTGCCTTTGACTGTCTATGTGTTGTCCTTTTTTCTGTGCATAAGCGCCCCACAGCATGAAGACCACTTTTTTGCAGCGGTCATTAACCAGCGAGATGATGCAATCAGTGAAACGCTCCCATCCTTGCTTCTGGTGGCTGGCAGCTTGAGCCTGTTCAACTGTTAGTACGCTGTTTAATAACAGGACGCCTTGTTGTGCCCAGGTGGTTAAATTACCTGTGCTGTTTGTGATGCTGAGGTCGCTGGCTTGTTCTTTGAAGATGTTTTTTAATGAAGGCGGTGGTGCCACACCATCAGGAACAGAAAATGCCAAGCCATGTGCTTGCCCTGGTCCATGGTATGGGTCTTGGCCCAAAATCACCACTTTCACTTGATTCAAAGGTGTGGTGTTCAATGCATTGAAGATCTGATGGCCGGGTGGGTATATGGTTTTTCCTTGGGCTTTTTGCTGTGCTAAAAACGCCTTCAATTGTTGCATATAGACTGAATCAAACTCTGAAGTAAGCGGTGTCAGCCAACTGTCATGCAATTGCGGTTTCATGTATGAAATTATTTGGCTTTTTGGCGGTGGAATTGGGTGAAGCGAATTTGGAACTTCAATTTTTTAACCAAGGCTTCTTGGTTGACGGGTTTGCCCACCAAATCATTGGCGCCTTCATTCAGGATCTGCTTTTGATTCTCAGTGTTTTCATCACCTGTCATGATCACAAAAGGCATTTCTAACTTGTTCAAATGAAGCTCTTCACGTGCATAGCTAAGTATGCCGCGGGCTGTTTCATTGTTTTTTAAATAATAGTCAGTCAGTACCAAATCGAAATCATCGTAGGAAGTCTGACGGTCTGGCATCACTTCTTTGGCATCGGTGACCGACAGTTTGTGGGTGATTTCTAAGTTGTGATTTTGTAGTAATTTTTTGGTTGCATGGGCAACGACCATTGAATCTTCAATATAAAGGATGCGACCATTGATTTCATCATCTGGGCGTAACAGGCCACTGAGAAAGATTTCCAAACCTTTTTGACCTGCCGATTTATCGATGTAGTCAGTGACATCGGAACTGAGTATGCGGTCTTTTAACCGAGCGTCCACGCTGCCAGAAATGATGATCACTGGTAAATAATGGTGGTTTTCACGGGCGTACTCACAAATTTTTGTACCGTCATCGTCAGGCAAACGCAATGCAGAGATAATCAAGTCCACTCGGTTGCTGGCTAATTTTTCAATGGCTTTGGCGACAGTATCCACAGCAATGACCTCTGTATATGGTTGGATTTTTTTCACCAACCGTTCAGTCATGGAACGCGCCAACTTGGATGCGTCGGCGATTAAAACTTTAGCTGCGTCTGTCATAAACGACATTGTACCTCAAGAACAAAATCATGATGCCATGAAAACACAAAATGAGAAAAAAAAGTGTGAAACAGACAGAATTATAAAGACCTGATGTGATTGGAAGCGCTGAATCGTGCGCCCAGCCAGGTGATGGCGGTGGCCATCAACAAGAAAAGCATTGAAACCGAAAAGGAAGGGCTTTGAATCAGGATGCTTTGTCCAAAGGAGGCAGACAGTTCTTGAATGGGATTTGCCACCCAAAGTAGGGTGCTGTGCAGCAAAAGCAATGCCAATGCAGCCGATGCCAAGCCATAATAAATGCCTCCGTATAAAAAGCGTCGTCTGATTTGACTCGGGTAAGCACCCAACAGTTTATTGAGCGCGATTTCTTTTTTGTGGTTGGCGATTTCATTACCAATGGAATGGCTTAAGAAGACCAATACGATGACCAAAAACACCACCACACTGGCTTGCATCATATAGAAAAATGCACGGGTCAGTGTTTGTAATTGGTTGAACCAATCGGCATCAAAGCTGACATAGTCGATGCTGGGGTTGAGTTGGAGCTTTTGGCTCAGCTCGATTAATTGTTCATTGGTGGCATCTGGGTGGGGAGTGATCAAAATTTGATCAGGTAACTGTTGCTGTTCAATGATGGCAATGACTTTATTCAATTGCGGGTCTTCATTCAATTGCTGACGAATGTCTTCGCTTTGTACCACTTGACTGCTTTTGATGAGGTTGCGTTCGTCCAAATCTAATTGCAATGCGGTCATTTCATCGGCTTGGATGCCGGGTTTGAGAAAAATGGCCATGCTGCCTTTGCTTTGCCATTGGCTTTCTAACTCATCAAAATTTTGCCAAACCGTCCACATCACCAGGGGCAAGTAAAAACAAATCCCCAAGGTGATGACAGTGAATAAACTGGACCAAGGGGTTTGCATGGGCATGAGAAAGCCCTCTTTGATGGCACGCAAATGTCCTCGATACCAGCAGATTATAGCATTCGGTTTGTGCTTGACTGTTTGGTTCATTGATCGGGCCTGTAATCGTCAATCAATTGGCCTGAGTCCATCACCAAGACCCGTTTTCTCAATCTTTTGATCAGGAATAAATCATGGGTCGCGATGATCACAGTGGTGCCCTTTTTGTTGATGTCCATAAACAATTCCATCAAATCCAGTGACAAATCAGGATCCAAATTACCGGTGGGCTCATCTGCCAACAATATATCAGGTTGGGCTATGATGGCACGGGCAATGCCCACCCGTTGTTGCTGTCCGCTGGAGAGCTCATTGGGGTAAAAATTGGCCTTGTCTGCAATGCCCACTTGATTCAAAGTGACGCGTGCTTGTTTCAAACTTTCTGTCTTTGAATGTCCGCGTAACCACAAAGACAAAGCGATGTTGTCAATGATGGTTCTGTTTTCAAGCAATTGGTGGTCTTGAAAAATCATGCCCAAGGTCTGGCGGTATTTGGGCAGGGTTTTGGCGTTTAAATCACGCAATCCAAAGCCATTGACCTGTGCCTGGCCATAACTGATGGACTCCATACACATGATGAGTTTTAGGATGGATGTTTTTCCCGCACCAGAGTGACCGGTGAGGAATAACATTTCACCTTGTTCTACTTCGAAGCTGACGTCGTGCAAGGCTTTGTTGTGCTTGCCATAGGACTTACTGACGCGGTTGAATTTAATGATGTTGCGGCTCATTTCAACACCGAATTGAGTTGGAAAATGGGCAACAACATGGCCAATACAATGAACAAGACCACCATGCCCACCAATAAAATGGCCATGGGTTGAATGGCACCGATCAAAGTCGACAGTTTGTTTTCAACATTTTTTTCTTGCACTTCAGCGGCTCGTTCTAGCATGTCACTGAGGTTACCGCTTTGTTCGCCTGCATTGACCAGTTTGACTGTCAACGGTGGGAAGGCTTTGGCATTGGCCATGGCTTTGGCCAAACCGGCACCCTCTCGCACGGCCGCAGCTGTTTCTTCACAAGCTTGCTTAAAGCGGGCATTGGAAACCACCTGTGATGACAGGCTCAATGCGGGCACGATGGGCACGGCACTTTTACTTAAAATACCCAAGGTGCGGGTGAATTTAGCGGCTTGTGAAGTGCGAATCAATGGTCCTATGCCTGGCCATTTGAGTAATGAGCCATGCCATTTGATGCGAAATTCAGGTTTTTGTAACAGGCTCCAAAAGCCCATCCCTGCCAAGATCAAGAAAGCCAAAAACCAGAGGCCATAATTGGCCAAAAAATCACTGATGGCAATCAATGTTTGCGTCATGGGAGGTAAGGCCACCTGAGAATTGGCAAACACTTCGGTGACTTTGGGGACGATATAAACCATCATCCCCGTGACCACAGCAACCGATGTTAAAATCAAGATGATGGGATAAATCAAAGCCATCAAAGATTGTTTGCCCATCTGGTCTCGGGTCTCTAAATAATCGGCCAATTGTGCCAATATTTGTTCTAAATGTCCGGATTGTTCGCCAGCCTCAATACTGGTGGTGATCAGTTCATCAAAGGCCTTGGGAAACAGCCGCATGGAGGTGGCCAATGATTGTCCTTCCATGATTTTGGCGTGCAAAGTGGAAAGGATTTTCTCGGTGTTGCGGTGGTCACTTTGTTCAATCAGGGTTTTCAATGCGTCATCGATGGGCAGTCCTGCTTTAACCAAGGTGGCCAATTGGCGAATCAACAGAGGCAATTCATTGGATTTCAATCGCAGCCTTTGTACCGCGCTTGCTTGCTGACCTTTGTTGCTGGCCAATACTTTTTCAATGTGTACAGGAACCAGTTGTTGCGCCCGCAACAATTGTCTGGCTTGCTTTTCGTTGTCGGCTTGAATCACGCCTTTGCGTGATTTGCCTTTTGGATCTAAAGAACTGTACTCGAAGGCTTCCATGGGTTATGAATCGTACATGACACGGAAAATTTCGTCGGCCGTGGTCAAACCGGCACATAACTTTTCCACTGCATCGGTTTTGATGCTGGGAAACAGCAGGTGTGCTTTGTCGGCCAACTCCAATTCTGAAGCACCTTGGTGAATCATGGTGCGCAACTCGTCGTTCAATTGAATCACTTCAAAAACACCCAAACGTCCAGCATAGGCTTCATTGATGGGCAAACTGTCATCGGCTTGGTAAATGGTTTCGATTTCTTCTGGTATGCCCAAAGCAGTGCGCAACTGAGCGGTTACTTGCTGGGCTTTGCGGTGTTTTGGGTTCAATCGCTTCACCAAGCGCTGTGCCACCACGGCTTTGATGGATGTGGCCAATAAAAAGGGTGGCACACCCATATCAATCAATCGCGTCACCGCCCCGATGGCGGTGTTGGTGTGTAAGGTTGAGAACACCAAATGACCGGTTAAACTGGCTTGGATGGCGATTTCGGCGGTTTCCAGATCACGAATCTCACCGATCATGATGACGTCCGGGTCTTGGCGCAATATGGCACGCAAACCGCGAGCAAAAGACATATCGACCTTATCATTCACCTGCGTTTGGCTGATGCCCGACAAGTGATATTCAATTGGATTCTCAATCGTCATGATGTTACGAGAGCGCTCATTGATGGCTTCCAATGCCGCGTACAAACTGGTGGTTTTACCAGAACCTGTGGGGCCTGTGACCAAGATGATGCCGTGTGGTAATTTCACCAAATCAGACATCATGTTCAAGTGCTTGTTGTTCATGCCCAATTGTTTCAAACTCAACTGCCCGGCTTTTTTGTCCAACAAGCGCATCACAATGCGTTCACCAAAAGCACCGGGTATGGTTGAAACACGGACATCAATGGGGTGGTCAGCAATTTTCAAAGAGATGCGACCATCTTGTGGCAGGCGCTTTTCTGCGATGTCCAGTTTGGACATGATTTTAATTCTTGATGCAATCAAGCTGGCCAAGGATTGGTCGGGTGTCAGGACTTCTTGTAAATGACCATCAACTCGGTAACGAATTGACAGCAGGTGCTCGCCCGGCTCAATGTGGATGTCAGATGCACTGACTTTCACTGCGTCGGCCAACAAGGCATTGATCAGCCGAATGATGGGTGCATCGTCATTGCTTTCTAACAGATCATCAGGTTCAGCCAATACTTCGGCCACTTGGGCCAATTCGGCTTCTGAATCACCCATGTCAGCCACCACATCATCGGTCATGGATTGTTGGTGGTGGTAAATTTTTTGAATCACCTGTTGGTACGCTTCGGGTTCAAAAAATGTCAACTCTATAGGCAAATCGCTTTGCCTTTGTAATTCGGCAATGGCTTGAGGTTTGGCTGCTTTTGATACCGCCAAAACCACGCGTTCACCATCTTGTTCCAAGATGGTGGCGCCGCGTTTTTTGGCGAAACTGTAGGCCGGCAGTTTCACTGTCATGTTATTGCCCGTCTGCCTCTGTGACCGGGTCTTCAGTGGGATTTTCTGGGAGCAATGGCGAACCCCTTCTGAAGGTTTCGGGTTTCAGTTCTTTCAATTGTTGCTCACGAATGTCGCGGTACCTTTGTTGACTGATTTGTGCTTGTTCGGCATCCGTTTTTAATATGCGCGGGTGAATGAAAATCATTAAATTTCTTTTAACACGGGTGCGCTTTTTGGTGCGAAACAGATTTTTAATCAGAGGTATATCGCCCAACAATGGTACTTTTTTGATGCTTTCTTGAACTTCATCATCAATCAAACCACCCAGCACCAATATTTGGTTATCAGGAATCATGACCGATGTATCAAGCGTTCGTTTTTTGGTGACCAAATCCACTGCAGTGACTGCATTGGGGTCGATGCTGGAAATTTCTTGGGCAATGTCCACAACCACTTGGCCACCTTCATTGATGTGTGGTGTCACAGTCAAAGACAAACCCACGTCTTCACGCTGAATGGTGGTGAAGGGATTGGGTGAACCACTGGAATCGGCGTTGCCAGTTTGGGAATATTGTCCTGTCACAAATGGTACCTCTTGACCCACAGACAAACTGGCTTCTTGGTGGTTTAGTGTCACCACCGATGGGGTGGACAATACGTTGCTGTTGCCATTGGTGCTGATGGCTTTTAAGAGTCCGCCAAAGTTGAGCACTTGCTCGCCATCAGCATTGGTATTGAAATCTAAGTACCCGAGGTTCAAGCCACCTGATAATAAACTGCCAAAGACATTTAATGGGTCATCCGATGACAGGTTTGGTGCAGTGTTGCCTGTGAATGATCCACCAACGATGCCGTTGTCATTGTCTCCACCAATCGGGGCATACCAATCCACGCCCAGTTCTTTAGAATTGTCCACCGACACTTCGGCGATGATGGCTTCAATCAATACCTGCTGGCGTCTGATGTCCAATTGATCAATGGCACTCTGAATATTGCGAAATACGGCAGGGGGGGCATTGATGACCAAGGAGTTGGTTTCTGCATGGGCTTGGATACTGACAGCGTCTTTGTCAGCATCAGTTTCTCCCCGTTTGGCCAAGGTTTCCATGATGGGAACCAGTTTTTCAGCCGAAGCATATTTCAAGTAGATTACCTGTGACTGGGTGTTGGTGTCCAATGGTTTGTCTAATTGAGCAATGATGCCCATGATGCGGCTTTTCAGTGACGGGTTGGCGTTAATGATGACAGAATTGGTGCGCGCATCGGGTACGATTTTGGATTGCGGCCCCAAGGTGTTGCCGCTGTCCAACAATCCGGTCAAGGTTTCAGCCACGTCTTGCGCATCGGCATACTGCAATGGAATCAATTCGATGGAGGTGTCGGATTTTTTGTCCAAATTGGCAATCAACTGTTCCATCTTAGCCACACTGGCGGCTTTGTCTGACACAATGAGCAGGTTGGCGTCTTTATTGGCAATCAATTTAGCCTTACTGTTCATCGATTTCAGCATTTGTTCCACTTCAGTGACAGGGATGTGTTTGATGCGGAATATTTTGGTCATCAATTGGTCAGGGTGATCACCGGTTAAACCGGCCAATGGATTGCTTTTGGCCACGGGAATGATTTTGATGGTCTCGCCTTGGGTTTCAGTGGTGAAGCCATTGACGCTTAAAATTGATAGGAATAAGTCGTATATTTTGTCTTCAGGAACGGGTTGGCCTGAAATGACGGTGATTTTGGCATCCACTTCAGGGTCGAGAACAAAGTTTTTACCAGTGATGTCACTGACCGTTTCAACCAAAAGTCGAATATCAGTGTCTTGTAAGTTCAATGTGTGCAAGTGGTTATCTGCCTGCGAAGACAGGCTGAAAAATAGGCACAGGCACAATAGCAGCCTGACTTGAATCGAGGTGGTGGTTCTCATTATTGAAGCTCGGATAAGTTGACGTTGATGTTTATTTTACGACCATTTCGCAGCACTGTCACTTGTGCATTACTTGCTTGATCTAATTGGCTACGTAATTTGAGTAAATTTTGGGTGTTGATTTGGGTGCCATTGACAGCAACAATTTGGTCATTGCGCTGCAAACCTTGTTTTAGCAAGGCGCTGTTTTGACTGAGGGACGATACCCTAAGTCCAGTAATTTGACCTTGGCTATTTTGCATCACATTGAGGTTTTTGGTGATGTTGCTGATCTTGTTGGGGTCGAATTTCTGTTGGTTCAGGGTTTGTTGCCATTGGTTTGAATTTTTAACAAAGTTCCTGATGTTATTGGCTTTCACTTCATCTGCTGACTCAGGTTTTTTCTTGCGACTGGCGGGTCGGCGATCGGTGTTGATGCCCACGCCTTTGTGCAAAGACAAACGTTCTGTTTTACTGCCCCGAGAAAGGATCAGATAATCATCATGAACTTCAGCCAGCTTGGCCAAACCAAAGACATCATCACCCACTTTGAATTTTTTTTCTTCACCTTTGGTGGTTTTGATGTATGCCATCCCAGCCTTGGCATCATCACTGGACATGATGCCCGTCAAAATTAAATTCAATTGGCTTTCAGTATCTAAGTGTGCCAGCGAGGTTTCGGTGATTTCGGACGAACCAAACAAATGATAGCTAGATGGTTTGGGTCTGTTGGCTGTGCTGGCGATTCTTTGGGGTGGGTTAAATGCAGGTTCAAAACCGCTGGTTCGACCTTGTGGAAACAAAATAAAATGTGTCCACAAGGCCAAAATAAGTAGCGCAATGAGCCAAGTGCCCAGGCTGTAGAGTTTTTTTGCGTATTGATTCAAATTAAATCATTAAAATTCTGCCGCGTTAATCTCCATCAAAGGCGCTGCTCCAGTCGTTATGGTTGCTTTCAGACTGTGACATCTGGGCAGGATTTTAGCAAAGTAAAATTCGGCAGATTTGACCTTGCCTTGATAAAAATCTGCACCCAGTTGGCCTTTGGCTTGCTTAGCAGCATTATGCAATTGGGCTTGGAAAAAAGCAAGAATCACATAGCCTGACATCATCAAGTAGTCCACAGAGGCCGCGCCGACTTCATTGGGGTTTTTCATTGCTGCTGCCACCACTTGTTCAGTGGTTTCCTTCCAAAGGTCAACATACAGTTGCAATTGCGGTGCCAATTCAGCACCAGAGTTATCAATGAACCCTTGAATCATGTCCAAAACAGGACCAATTTGTCCTTTTTGCATCATCAGCAGTTTACGACCTGTTAAATCCAAGGCTTGAATGCCTGTGGTGCCTTCATACAAGGTGAAGATTTTGGCGTCACGTGCCCATTGTTCTTGACCGTGTTCACGGATGTAACCATGGCCTCCGAAGACTTGGATGCCATGATTGGTGGCTTCTAAGGCCACTTCAGTCAAAAAGGCCTTGATGATAGGTGTCATAAAGGCCAATAAAGATTCGGCCTTTTGTTTTTCGTTTTCATCTTGGCTGTGTTTAATGATTTCAATTTGCTGTGCAACAAAATAAGCCATGGCACGATTGCCTTCAGCAAAAGATTTTTGAGTCAACAGCATGCGACGCACATCAGGGTGCACTATGATGGGGTCAGCGGCTTTATTGGGGTAGGCGGGGCCAGTGGCTGCTCGCATTTGCAAACGTTCATTGGCATAATCCAAAGCATTCAAATAAGACGCTTGAGTCGCTGCCAAACCTTGAATGCCTGTATTCAGGCGTGCGCCATTCATCATGGTGAACATTAAACGCAAACCTTCGTTGGCATTACCAATCAAAAAGCCTTTGGCGGCATCGAAATTCATTACACAAGTGGCAGAACCATTCAAACCCATTTTGTGTTCAATGCTGGCCGCGCCCAATGTGTTGCGTTCACCCAAAGACTGATCGTCATTGACCATGAATTTAGGTACCAAGAACAAAGAAATGCCTTTGGTGCCTTTGGGTGCATCTGGCAAGCGAGCCAAAACCAAGTGGACGATGTTGTCACACAGGTCATGTTCACCAGAAGTGATAAAAATTTTGGTGCCAGTGATGGCATAAGAACCATCATCATTGGGTTGAGCTGCTGTATTTACCAAGCCCAAATCAGTACCACAATGCGGTTCAGTCAAGCACATGGTCCCCGACCAAGCGCCTGTGGTCAGTTTGGGTAAAAACATCGCGCGTTGTTCTTCGTTTGAAAACTTTTCAATTAATTCACGTACACCATGGGTCAATCCTGGGTAATTTGACCAGCCAGGGCAATAATAGGTATTTAACTCACCCAATATCAATTGCAACCAATAGCTTAAGCCTTGGCCACCATATTCAGGGTCGCCATCCAAAGAGGCCCAACCGGCTTCACAATAGTCTTTGTACAATTGTTTAAAGCCATCTGGAGCCGTGACGGTGTCCCCTTCATGGGTACAGCCCTGCTCATCGGCATTGCGGTTCAATGGACCTGCATTCTCATGCAAAAATTTAGAAGCTTCCTCAACGATGGTGACAAAAGTCTCGGCATCGATTTCTTCGTGGACGCCTAATGTTTGGTAATGGTGGGTTAAGTCCAAAACCTCATCAGCAACAAATTGAACTTCTTTAATGGGAAATAATATATTGGCCATAATTCAAACGTTTGTTTTAAAAACAAGCATTCTACCAGAAAATTGATTCAGGGCAACACAACAAGCTATGAAGTTTAACCATACTGATGTTTACAGTCGTGATGGCGTGATGTACAATAAAGTCAAACACAAGCACCAAACCCTATGAACGCCATCAAACTCAGCTGCATTCTTGTTTTAACCACCTTGACAGCTCAGTTATCAGCCAAAGTGGCTTATTTACCATTGTTGCGTCACAATTATGATGTGTTGATTTACTCCCCAACAGCGACTGAACTCTTGGCCGTTGATTTAGAAAATGGCCAGCGACTCAAAAAAATTACAGTTGGTGAGGGTGCAGGTCCTGTTTATTTAAGTCATGACGACAAAACGCTTTATGCAGCAGCGCAGTATGAAGAAAAAATTGTAGTGATCGATACTGCTGCATTGGAAATTTTGGCGGTTTGGGAGCAGTTACCGGTCGAGCCCAGGCTGATTTTCTTGAATTCAGCAGGTGATGAATTGTTTTTTTCTGACAATTCTGAACTGTATTCTATCAACTTAAGCGGTGAACAGATTGAATTAAAATTATCAGGTTATAATAATCAAGGGTACACATGGCTTTACAACGAGGACTTGACCCATTTGATGATCTATTCACCTACTCAGGTTGATGTCTATCATTTGGCTGATATGAGTCTGAAGAGTAGCTTTACTGCCAGTTTGTCTAGAGGCGCTCAGCTTTCAAAATCTGGTGAGGTCATCTTTTCATTCGATGATTCTGATGATGTTTTGACAGCCATTGATTCAAAAAATGGCACGCCTATTTGGACATTTGAGCCCACTTCAGATTCAGGGCTTCAAATTGCGCAACAGGATGGCAACTGGTTAACTGTATTTGGATTTAGAGGCACGTATAAAATCAATATGACAAGCGGAGAAGGCGTGCTGAGCTCTACATATACACCTTACAGCAGGGCATTATTTTGGGCACAATGGCATTCAGGGATTGGAGATAATCAATACCTCGCTACAGGTGGTGTTGAAATGGTGACGGTAACAGGATGGGCTTGGCTGCTTGACCACATGAAACTCATTGTTGCTTCAGAACGTGGAGAGGTCAGTTATTTTGAACCTTTTGGTGATGCTTTGTCAGCAGCAGTCCCAAGCGGACGATTCATAGGTGAAAAACTGTACTCTATTCCAGTGGTTACTGTGAATGATTTGTGGCTTATTTTTGTGCTTATTGGCGTGGTGTTTCTTGTGACCATGAGTGTGTTGTTAAGGCAGAATGGGTCACTAAATGATTCAAACTAAGTTTGTACTATCGCATTAGGTGTGATTTATTCTGAACAAGATGTATGGCAAGAGGAAGTGTTTGGTTGTGGAAGGATGGTCATTGTTTAATTGATTCAACTTGTAAGTATTTTTTGTGTCTTTGCTCAGCTCCCAGCCTTGAATAATTGATAAAATCTATGATCTCATCGCTGTTTTTTAGATTCCCATCAATGATGCGTGTATCATTTCCATTGAGTTCTATGGTGGCTTGTTGTAAGCCTTGTTCACAAAATACATCAACCCGTTCACGAAAATCTCCACGACTGTGGTAGATGCATGCGGCAGGTTTTGGCGGTTGGGAAAAGGCATTGCCCTCGTCAATTCTTGAGCAATGTTTTTCAGCAATTAAATACTCGATAGAATTGAGCAAGTCAGATTGTTGTAAGTATTGTGTGTGCTTTTTAGGCTGGGTTGAGGTTTTATTATCAATGACAATCAATGGAATCCTTGAAACTGCCTGCTGGCCATACTTTTCTAACTCATTGGCAGCAACAGGTGTCATACTCCTGTGGTCGCTGGTGATGATCAAAACCCCGTTTTTAAAGAAATTCATTTGCTGTAATGACAAGTAAAATTGCATGAGGGCTTGGTCGGCATATCGGGTAGTGAGTTCTATGGATGGCGTTTGCGTTATAGGATCAATATAGGGAGCATGTGTTGATACCGTAATCACATTGATGAAATAGGGGGTGCTGAGGTTTTTGATATAATTGATTACTCGCTGATACAAATCTTCATCAGCCACTGAATTAAAGCCAAACCGTGGTTTACCTTCATAACCTTTAAATTCAGATCCTTCAACATAGTCAAAACCAATGCCTTCCATGTATTGCCCAGTGCCTGAAAAATTGAGATCGGCACCATCTAAAAAGGCGGTGTGATAGCCATGAGAATTGAGTAGTTTAGGCAAACTCCTTTGGCTGTTCCAATACCCAGCTCGACCAAACCCGCGTTCAGAAAAATCTGATATACCTCGAAATGTTTTCTCAGCTGTTAACAAAGCAATCCGGCCTTCTAAGCTGGTAAAATTATTGGCAAAAAAGTTACTGTAATAGGTGTTTTCTGTAGCCAGTCTATCTAAATTGGGTGTCCAGTCATTCAGCCCTGAATGTAATGAGCTTTGGTAGTTAGAGAGTGATTCTACAACCAGTAAAATGATGTTGCTTTTGTTGTTTAAACCGTTTTGCTGGCAAGTAAGCGCTTCAATCTGTTGGATTTTTTCTGGCGCAGCTTGGCGTGTCGCTTGATCATAGTCAATGGATTCTTTGGCCTTGTAATTGATGGTAAATACATTTTTTAAATAAATGTCATTCACATAATCAATTCTTTTGTTGGTCACTTGTAAAACCCCCAAAGTTAAGAAAACAATTGAGAAGCCAGTTTTTTCAATCCAATGCCATCGACTCACTCGGTGGAAGAAGACAAAAACCAACATGGCCGCCGATAACAAAATCAGCATCAACAGGGTGCTGGATGTTTCTCTTTGAATGGTTTCGTTGATGGTATTGAGGTCAAAATATCGCACCACGTCTTTGAAATAAAGGCGTTGATTTAGGGATTTAAAAATATAAATATCTAAAAGGTAATAGCAAATACCGAGTAAGGCAAGCGCCCTGGAGGCAAGGCGAAGAAAATAATTTTTAAAGAAAGAGGCCGCAATTAACAAGAAGACCAGGAGTAATATCAGTCCGGCATCAGCATTCAGAACCGTTAGTCGGTAGCATTTTTCACAAGATGTGTATGCACCTAAAATGTTGTCAACCACCAAGCTTCTGTAATTCATCATGATTAAACATAATAAAACAGCCGTGTATGTGATGATTTTGTTGATAAAAACAGAAATTTTTTGCATGGATCCTTTTAGGCTGGTTTCATTAAGCAGATAAATTAGCCATGCCTATTATGGTAACCAGTGAAAATAAAAGCAATCATCAAATGATGAAAAGAAATCCATACGCTGCCACTCAATGGCGAAGGTGTGCAGGACCTACGTCCATATGGGCCTAAAAGGGAAGCAAGTCACCTCTATTAACTAACAATAGAAGCAATCAACTTATTGATGATCGGTGTTTGCTGGTTCAGCTTGGTTGTTTTTACAATGGTCAGTGAGCCTAGAAGTCGATATCTAAGCAGTGATGATTATGGAATAACTTTGATATTTCAGTGGCATTAGAAAAATTGTTACAATTAGATTTTTGTGGTGATTGAATATGGCCAAAGGCACACATGAATACATTGAAGACGAGCGCAATCGCAGCATTTTGATCAACATCAATGGCGAGTTGTTTCCGCGTGAAAAAGCCATGGTTTCGGTTTTCGACAGCGGTTTTATTTTGGGCGATGGTGTTTGGGAGGGTTTGCGTTTGCATGATGGCGTGGTGGTGTTTTTGAAAGACCATTTGCGCCGTTTGTATCAAGGGGCCAAGGCTTTGGATTTGGACATTGGTCTCACTCCAGCTGAATTAAGCGACCGATTGATGGCCACTTTGCAAGCCAATGACATGACTGACGGGGTTCATATCCGTTTGATGGTGACTCGTGGTGAAAAAATCACACCCTATCAAGACCCGCGCTGCACCATTCCGGGTGCCACCATTGTTATCATTCCTGAATATAAAAATCCTTCGCCGAGGAAAATCGAAGGCGGTATCAAGTTGTTCACCACCCATGTGCGTCGTGGCTATCCTGATGTCCAGGATCAAAAGATGAACTCACACTCCAAGATCAACTGCATTCAGGGCTGTATTCAAGCGGCCAAAGCGGGTGCCGATGAGGCCTTGATGTTGGATCCGCATGGTTTTGTTGCTACATGTAATTCGACACACTTTTTTATCGTCACCCAAGGTGAGGTGTGGACATCGACCGGCGATTACTGTTTGGGTGGCATCACACGTTCGAAAATCATTCAGTTGTGTGAAGACAACGGCATTCCTGTGAAGCAAAAGAACTTTTCTTTGTTTGATGTTTATGGTGCCGATGAATGTTTTGTTACGGGCACATTCGCTGGTGTGACACCTGTCAATGAAGTCGATGGTCGGATCATAGGTTCGGGGTCACGAGATATGATTGTGCGATTGCAGGACTTGTATCTGGCTTTGATCAAATCGGAGTCTGAATCGTGATTCGCATTGCCATGTGGTCAGGGCCGCGCAACATCTCTACGGCCATGATGCGTTCTTGGGAAAACCGTACCGACACGGTGGTGGTCGATGAGCCTTTGTATGGACCTTATTTGGCGGCCACGGGCAAAAAGCACCCAATGTGGCAAGAGACCATTGATGCCCAAGGTGATGATTATGCGGCGGTGATTGATGGTTTGTGCCATGAAGAAAAAACGGCGGATATTCATTATCAGAAGCACATGACCCACCACATCTTGCCAAATATGGACGTGGCCTTTGTTGGCGCGTTTCGCAATGCTTTTTTACTGCGCCACCCCAATGATGTGTTGTCATCCTATTTGCGCAAGCACCCAAGGGCCACGCCTGAAGATTTGGGCTTTCCACAGCAGTTGAAACTGTTTCAGTGGTTACAGAAAGAACAAAGCATCACGGCACCGGTGATGGAAGCCAAGGACATTTTGATCAATCCAGAGGGCATGATGAAGAAACTGTGTCAGTTTTTGGATGTGCCTTTTGATGTAGGCATGTTGTCTTGGCCCAAGGGCTACCGTGATTCGGATGGTGTGTGGGCGCCCCATTGGTACAACCGTGTGATTGAGTCGACAGGCTTTTCAAAGTATGTGCCCAAAGAGAACCAATTGACTCAAGAGGAGCAACGTGTCGCTGATGCCTGTTTGCCGTATTATGAACAAATGGCGGCTTATAAGGTGGTTTGTTGAGGGGATTTTTTATGTGGAAATGCCGCCTGAGCCAAGTTAGGGCATCAGGCGGTCGTGTTATATAAAGTGTCTTGCTTCCCTTCTTTTGTCCTTCGAACAAAAACCGGCTTCTCAAGACTTAGAATTATCAAGCACGAATAACGGCATTAACCCATGCTTTCTTTGACTTCGTCAAAACCAGCATGAGTTCATTGCCTATTCTCGGCCTTCTGATTCGTTGCACTCACCAACCAGGTCGGCGGGTCGCTGCGCTTCATCGGCAATATACCAATACAGTTTGACGTATATGGCTTGTCCTGAGGGTTTAAGCTGTTTGTTAATCCAGTTCGGCCAATAATTCATCGGCTGCTTCACAAACGGCTTGCAGGTCGTCGCCAGATTGTGCGGCTTGTGAAATTTTCATCGACTTTTGTGACAATTCCATCAACTTATTCATGTCGCCTGATGTGGCCATCTTTTGAACTTTTTCAGACAGTTCCATGACCTTGGCTTGCAGGTCTTCTTCGGTACATGTGCTGCTGCAACCTGACAATGTGATGGCGGCCAAGGCCGTGATGATGATCTTTTTCATGTGCTCCTCTTTGTTTTGTTGTTTATTGTTGTTTTCATTGTAGCAAGTTTTTGGACAGCGGGTGTGTGTTTTGGTAGCATGTTTGTTTTTGCAAAACGAGACAGATGATGACTGAATTGATTTACCCAATGGCGACTTTGGTGATTTGGACCTTTGGGGTTTTGTTTGCGATGGGTTTTGGTCGTGTGCGAGCCATCAAAGGCCGCGAAGTGTCGATCAAGTCATTTGTGTTGATGGAAGGTAAGGCGCAGTTGTCTCAACGCTTGCAACAAATGGACAGGAATTTCAGTAATTTATTGGAAATTCCCGTGCTGTTTTATCTGTGGTGTTTGGTGGTAATGGTATTGCCACTTCAGGCCAATGAATTGTTGCTACTGGCTTGGGTGTATGTGGCCATGCGATGTTTACACAGTGTGATTCACACCACTTACAACAACGTCAACCACCGCTTTTCTGTGTTTGTCTTGTCTTGTTTGTTATTACTGGTGATGTGGGTTCGTTTACTGTTTTTAATCTGACAAGAGTTGATACAGCAAAGCAGAGCGCATCAATACACCGTTCCTGACCTGCTCTAATATCACGGACTGCGGTCCGTCAGCCACAGCCGAGGAGATTTCTACACCACGGTTCATGGGGCCTGGGTGCATCACGATGGCGTCTTTTTTGGCCCATTCTAAGTTGTTTTCATTGAGGCCGTAATTGTCATGCCAATGGTCCAAAACTTCGGCATCAATTTGACTGATGCGTTCTTTTTGGATGCGCAACATCACCACCACATCAGCATCGCTCAAAGCTTGTTTCATGTTTTCAGCTTTGCGTGCTGTGGTGGAAGCTGGCAACAATTCATCGGGTGCATAAATCCATGTGTTGTTATTGCCCAAAATATGAAGGCCATCGACCAAGGAGCCGGCCACACGTGAATGCTTGATGTCACCTATGATGGCGACTTTGAGCTGGGAGAAGTCTTTTTTGTGTTCCCTGATGGTGTATAAATCCAACAAACCTTGAGTGGGGTGCTGGTTTGTGCCATCGCCGGCATTGATGACGCTGGCTTGATCGCCGAGCCATTTGGCGGCTTGTTTTTGTGTGTGGTTTTCACTGTGTCTGATGATAAATGCATCAGATTGCATGGCATTCAAGGTGAACAAGGTGTCTTTTAAAGTTTCACCTTTCTGTGCTGAAGAATGGGCAATGTTCAAAGCACAAAAATCCATGCCCAAACGTTGGGCGGCCAGTTGGAATGACATCAAGGTGCGCGTTGAATTTTCAAAAAACAAAGCCATGGCGGTTTTGCCTGCCAGCCATTTTTTGGTTTCGGTCACGGCTGTGGTTTTGATTTTATCAGCAAGGCTGAACAAGTGATTCAGTTGCTCAGCATTGAGTTGTTTGATGTCGTATAGGTGTTTCATGCTTGTGCTTAATTATTGGTTTTGATCTAAAAATGATTGCAAAATAATTTGTGCCGCAATGGCGTCAATTTGGTCTTTGTTTTTGGCCTTGGCTTGCTTGTTTTGTCGTTGTGTTTTGAATTGTCGTTCTGCCTCAAATGAGCTCAAACGTTCATCAACAAAGGTCACGGGTAATTGGCACTGGTTTTTTAATTTTTTGGAAAAATTTTTAACCTGACGAGTGACTTCTTGCTCTTCACCGTCCATGGTCAAAGGCAGACCCAAAATCAAATGATTGACTTGCCACTCTTTGATTAGCTTATTCATGGCATCAAAAAAAGCACCATTATTTGGCAAGACGGTCAAAGGTCTGGCCGCTCCTGTCATTGAATTACCCAGGGCCAAGCCGATGCGTTTGGTGCCAAAATCTATACCCAGAAAGACGTCAGGCATGACCCATGTCGCTGCTGAGTTGGTGTGCTTGTATACCCAAAATGTTTAAGGCATCGGTCCATTTGTTGCTGCTTTGTTGGAAAATAATGCCCAAATCAGCGGGGCACATCAACCAGGCGTTGTCCGCAATTTCTTGTTCTAATTGACCAGCTGACCAGGTGGCACAACCCAAGGCCAACAACCATTCATCATCGACCTCATTGTTGGCAATGGCACGAATGATGTCTTTTGAAGTGGTCAGATTTAAATGTCGACCAACCACAATAGAGCTGGTGTAAACCTGGTGGTTGTTGTGCAAAATAAAACCGCATTCGGTGTTCACAGGACCGCCTTCGTGCACCATAGGAAACCGTTGTGGTGTGCTTTGTTCAATTTTAAGGCTGGAAAGAATTTCTTCGAAAGCCACTTCGCTGGGTTGGTTGATGTTGATGCCCATGGCGCCATCGTCATTGTGGTCGCAAACCAAAATCACTGCATGCTTAAATCGATCATCCTGCATGTCTGGTGTGGCAATTAAAAATTGATTGATCAAGTTCATGCTGCAATTTTAACCGAATAAACCTAAGGTTGAATGAAATTGTTGTTAATTTGAACCTGTGGCGACTGTGCCGTTTACAGTCGCCTAGAAACGTTTTAAAGCTTTGAATGGTTTTCAGGCTTATTTATGCCTTAACAAATGCCCAGGTAAAAACTGCCAGGTTCGGGTGATGTACAGGATGTCGACACGTTCTTGGGTATTGGGCAATGGGTCAAAGGGTTGTGACAATTCGACGATGTGTTTGGCTGCCTCATTGAGGAATTGGTGGGGTGAGGCTTTGATGACTTTGATTTCATGGATGCTGCCGTCTTTTTTGATGCCGACGGTTAACATCACACTTCCTTGGAAGTTGGTTTTTTTGGCTTGGTCTGGGTAGTTTAAATCACCGGTTCGTTCTATTTTTTTGACCCACTTTGTTATGTAAGGGGCAAATTCATAGGCTTTGGTGTTGCTTGAGATGTATTTGCTGCGCGGTTTTTTGGCGTATTTTTCTAACTTTTTGGCCAATTCGTTTTCAATACGAGCCAAGCGTTGGGCCGGTGTTTCTTTGGGGTCGTTGTTTTTTTGCTCTTGGTTTTCTGTCGGTTTCTCTGCTTGTTGGATTTTGATGTCTGATTCGCTTTGTGTCATCAAAGCTTGTTGTTCTTGAGCTTCTTTCTTTTTCTTCAGTTCTGGCGTTTCTTGCTGGGAGAATCCAGTTTCTGTGGGAGACGTGGCTGTGGCAATGTTTTGAGGCCTGACTTTTTCATCTTCAGTGCCACCGCCCATCTGGTTGTCCTGAGCCAAAAAATCAGCTTCCTCAGGAGTCAAAGTGTTGGCTTTTTTGGTTAAAATGACGTCCATGCTGTGCAATATTTCTTGCTCACTTTTGTTGTGTGTGAATGACACGCCCAATATCACAACGGCCAGAAACATGGCTGCCAAAGTGAAGGTCATGACATTGCGGTCTTTGGTGCTGATGTTGGGGCTCATTGACTGCTGCTTTCCAAGTAATCAAACAGTTGACCCGCAATATTAAGGTCATACAAAGCGTCCAATTCCCTGATGCAAGTGGGGCTGGTGACATTGACTTCAGTGAGGTATTCGCCAATCACATCAATGCCGGCAAATACGATGCCCATGGCTTTCAATTTGGGCCCAACCAATAGACAAATTTTCATGTCACTTTCTGAAAGTGGCACACCTTTTCCAGTGCCGCCTTTGGCCAAGTTGCCGCGAAAATCTTCATCAGATGGGATGCGTGCCAGTGCATAGGGTACGGGGTCGCCATTGATCATCAAAATGCGTTTATCACCCGCTGTGATTTCTTTGATGTAACGTTGTACCATGGTGGTTCGTGAGTTGTTTTGGGTCACGGTTTCTAAGATGACATTGAGGTTTTTGTCATCTTTAGAAGTTTTGAATATGGAGTGGCCACCCATGCCGTCCATGGGCTTGACGATCACATCACCCAGTTCTTGAATGGCTGCTTTTAATAAATCAGCGTTTCTGGAAATGATATTTTCAGGTGTGACTGAGGGGAAGGTTTCAGTGAAAAACTTTTCATTGGCATCTCGCAATGCTTGCGGATCATTGATGATTCTGGCACCTTGCTGTTGGGCCAAGTCCAGGACATAGGTGTCCATCACATATTCCATATCAAAAGGTGGGTCTTTTCGCATGAATATGTAATCCATTTCACCCAAGTTGATGGTTTGTTCTGACTTGACATGATAATAGTCAGAGGTTTGGTCAGTGATGCTGATGACTTGACTTTTGGCCATGGCGCGGCTTTGTTGACAAAAAAGGTCAGATTGGGTGATGTAGTGAATTTCGTGTGCTCTTTTTTGTGCTTCCAACATCATGGCAAAAGTGGAATCTTTTTTGGTCTGAATGGACGTGATGGGGTCCATGATAAAGGCACATTTTTTCATTGTATAGGTAGCGGTATAAGAGTCGTTTATTATATGCAGTGGTTGCTATAAATAAAGCAGCGATTTAGAAAATCTTTGAGGTGGAATTTTTAAATATACAAACGAAGACATTTTATCGATTGACAATTGGCTGATAAAGGCCTAACTTAGTGGATGGAAGTGTGTTTGAAAATTAATTTTTATTTTGCTTATTTTTCAATTTAAGTTTGTATTCATGTTAAAAATGAGTTATTTTCTTGAGAATGACACACTTAGGAGTGTATTTTAATGAATGTTATGAATAGCAAATAACACCGGAATAACAAATTCACGTGGAGAAATTATGAATTTAGAAGGTTTAAAAGTGATGGTGATTGACGACAGTAAAACCATCCGCCGAACCGCTGAAACTTTGCTTAAAAAAGAGGGTTGCGAAGTCATTACAGTAGACAATGGATACGAAGCCCTTTCTCAAATATCTGATCTTGAGCCTAATATCATTTTTGTTGACATCATGATGCCCCGCTTGGATGGCTATAAAACATGTGCTTTGATTAAAATGAACAGTGAACATAAGGACACGCCAGTCATTATGTTGTCGAGTAAGGACGGTTTATTTGATAAAGCAAAAGGTCGGGTTGTGGGTGCAGAAGAATACCTGACCAAACCCTTTACCAAAGAAGAATTGATAGAAGCCATTGAGGCTCATGTCAAAAGAGATTAATTGTCATGAGTAGTCAAATCATTAAACCATTCGAGTTGTTGCTTGAGTATGAGCGTCGCAGTGTGGCGCATGCTTTGGGAGGTGGTTCGGATGATGAGTCGGTTGAAGATTGGTCGGGCATTGGCTTTAAAGTGGGTGAAGATCATTTGGTTTCAGTGGTGGATGACATCAATGAAGTGGTGATTTTGCCTGAGTTAATCAGAATCCCGGGCATCGATACTTGGGTTTTGGGCTTGGTTAATATCCGCAGTAATTTGATTCCTGCGATTGATCTCAAACAATATTTGTTCGGTGAACCTTCGCGCATCACCAAACACAGCAGGATGTTGATTATCAATCAACCCGGTGGGCAGGCTGGTTTGGTTGTTGATGAGGTGTTTGGTCAAAGACATTTTCAACAGAAAATGTGGCAATCATTAACGCAGGTTGACGAAAGCGAAACACGCTTGCTTTCTTATTGTGAGAAGTTTTTCAATCAGGAAGACATAAATTGGCATGTATTTTTGGTCGATCGTTTGGTTCATGACGTTCAATTCCAAAATGCATCAGTAAGATAATATTAAGAGGTAGATTTTTATGAGCAGTTCTTCAGTGGATATGGATCAAAGAACCCGAACGCTGCCCATGTGGCAATTGATCATTTTGGTCGTTTTGGTCTTTGCGTTTTTTGGTCACTCCGCCTGGCTGAATATCGTGGATTCGAATCGTTCGGCACACATTCAGGTCAGTGACAGAATCACGATCAAGGCGCAACAGTTGGCACAATATGCCAAAAGTGCGTCCATTGGTGATGTGGATGCGTTCAACTCCTTGTCAACAGATCGTCGCATTGTGGATGATGCGATTCGTGACTTGAAAAATGGCAATGACAGTTTCCCAGCCATCCCAACGGATTTGAACCCACGTTTGAATGCGATGGATTCTCGTTGGGCAGACATCAACGCCAATGCCTTGACCATTCTGGAGCAGCGTGATCGAATTCAAGAGCTTACCGCCATATCAGATAAATTTGCCAAAGAAATTCCTTTACTGCAAGCCAGTTCTGATGCCGTTGTGAAACGATTGGTGGCGATTAAAGAAGACCGGAATCAAATCTATTTGGCCTCGCAACAATTGGTGCTCGCTGACAGGATGTTGCGTCGCATGAGTGAAATTTTGAAAGGTGGGGCAGCCTCAATTCAGGCAGCAGATGCTCTGGACCGAGATGCCCGCATGTTTGAAAATGTGATGAACGGTATGTTCAATGGTTCAGATCAGATTGATGCCGTTACCGATGCGCAAGCCTTAGAGGCTTTGGGTCGTGTGTTCAATGCATTTGACAGCATACAAGCGGACATTGCTTCGGTATTGAATGCCATGGAGCTGTTTGATGCACAAACCGCAGCTGATGACATCGAAGTAGATATAGAAACCTTTGTGGAAGACACTGAGGTGTTGCGCAGTCAGTTGGCTGCCGATGAAAACAAACCCAACCTGCCTTCAGAAAATGTGGGGTATGGTATCGCCGTTGCTTTGTTCTTTTGGTTGATTTGGATTTTCCGAACATTATCTAAAAATGACCGTGTTCGGGCCGCTGTGGCACAGGATCAAAACGAAAGGAATCAGCAAGCGATTTTGCGATTACTTGATGAGATGGCCTCACTGGCTGATGGTGACTTGACCGTGAATGCGACGGTATCGGAAGACATCACAGGAGCGATTGCTGACTCGGTTAACTTTGCGATTGAAGCACTGCGGTCATTGGTAAAAACCATTAATGATGCCTCGGTGGGTGTGGCATCTGCGGCGCAAGAAGCACAAGCCACGGCGATGCATTTGGCAGAGGCTTCTGAACATCAGGCCACACAGATTACCAATGCTTCGGCTGCGATTAATGAGATTGCCGTTTCTATTGATGAAGTATCGAAAAACTCTTTGGAATCAGCTGACGTAGCACAACGTTCGGTATTGATTGCACATAATGGCGCAGAAGTGGTGCGAGACACCATTAAGGGCATGAACAACATTCGTTCTCAGATTCAAGACACTTCTAAGCGTATTAAACGATTGGGTGAGTCATCTCAAGAAATTGGTAACATCGTAGAACTGATTAACGACATTGCCGAGCAAACGAACATTCTGGCATTGAATGCAGCGATTCAAGCGGCATCATCGGGTGAATCAGGCCGTGGTTTCGCGGTTGTTGCCGATGAGGTACAGCAACTGGCAGAACGTGCATCGAGTGCGACGCGTCAGATTGAGGGCATTGTACAAACCATTCAAACCGATACCAATGAAGCGGTTAAATCAATGGAACAAACGACCACAGAGGTGGTGGGTGGTGCTCGCAAAGCGGAGGACGCAGGTGAGGCCTTGATTGAGATTGAAACGGTATCTAACGATTTGGCGGAATTGATTCAGAACATTTCGGAAGCAGCCAGGCAGCAATCGGTGGCCGCAACCAACATTTCCGGCACCATGAACGTGATTCAAGAGATCACGACACAAACATCAGCAGGTACACAACAAACCGCCGAGTCGATTGGTAACTTGGTGGAATTGGCGACCGAGCTGCGTAAGTCGGTAGAAGACTTTAAGTTACCTGAAGACGAATTCTTTTAATTGAAGAGGTGATATCCAGTTCACGTGTATAAAATGTATAGCAACAAACCATTCCTAAAAATTCCGCCACTGTCAGCTGCTGAGTATCGACGGTGGGCGGAATTGTTGGAACACCGTTTGGGAATCATTGTTCCTCAAGAGCGAAAATTATTTTTACAATCAAAGATATGGTCGCGAATGAGAGAGGTGGGTTATACAGAATATGATGATTATTGGAATTTCATTCAAAGTGGAATAGAAGGCAATTTAGAGTGGTCACAATTGGTGGATCGACTCACGGTTCACGAAACTTCATTTTTTCGGCACAAACCCTCTTTTGACTTGGTAAGTGATGACTTGAAAGCCAAGATAGCGCGCAGCACCAAACCGCTGCGTTATAAAATTTGGAGTGTCAGTTGTGCGACTGGTGAGGAGGCATATTCCTTGGCCATGATGGCTCAAAGCATTTGTGCTGCAGATGAAAAGGAAGCGCATTTTGGTGTCACTGGCACCGATGTCAGTAGCCCCGCTGTGGCGATAGCCAATCAGGCCATTTACAGCAAAGACAAATTAGCAACCATCGATGAAAAATACCATGCACACATCACGGAAGTCAGTGATGAAATGTTTGTGATCAAAGATCACATCAAAAAAAGAATGGCCTTTGGTGTGTTTAATTTGTTGGATGTGAACAAACCCTCAAATATTAAATATGATGTGGTTTATTGTCAAAACGTCTTGATGTATTTTGACAAAGCAGTCAGGGAACAGATATTAGATGGCTTGGTAAATTATTTAAATAAAGACGGTTTGTTGGTCATAGGACAGACTGAAATCAATGCTTGGGCACACAAAAGAATGGCACGTGTCAACAAAAGCAGAACATTGGCATTTAGATTAAAATAAATATGAGTAGTACAGATCAAATCGATTTTTCAACACTGACGTGGGTAAAATCAGAGCTCGACGAAACCCTGAATCGTGCCAAAGAGGCACTTAAGGCATATGTAGAAGACTCAGAGGACACCAATCAACTACAATTTTGCGTCACCTATTTACACCAAGTGCAAGGCACATTGAAAATGGTGGAGCTGTATGGTGCAGCCATGGTGGCCGAAGAAATGGAATTTGTTGCCAAGGACTTGATTGATGGCAACATCAGCGATGAAGACGCAGCTTATGATATTTTGTTGCAGAGCATATTGCGGCTGCCAGATTACCTGGAACGCATAGAGCTGGGTCATAAGGACGTTCCCATTGTGCTTTTACCACTGGTTAATGACTTAAGGGCTGTCAGAAGCAAAAAATTATTGTCAGAAAGTGCTTTATTTAACCCCAATTTGACATTGGGCGTCCCTGATCGTTTGATGGATGGTGATTTTTCAATGACCGGCAGTCAATTGAAAGGTGCATTGACAAAAATCAGAACCGTGTATCAAGTCTCCTTATTGAATTGGATTAAACAAATCAATGGTGACAAAGCCTTGTCCAACATTCAATTGTTGATTACCAAGTTACAAACCGTGGTCAGCCCTTTGCATTTAAAACAATTGTTCTGGGTTTACTCTGCTGTGGTTGAAGGCTTGCGAGCGCGTGTTGTTGAAGATTCAATTTCAGTCAAACAAGTGGCAGGTCAAGTGGATGTGCTGTTGCGAGATTTGATCAGTTTGCCTACCTTATCTGCGTCAAAAACCAACCCCATTACTAAAAATTTACTGTACTTTGTGGCTTCAGGCTCTGGTCAAGGTCGCTTAATCAGTGAAGTGAAAAAATTCTTTGATTTAGAACAATTCATTCCTGATGAAGAAGAAATCAAACATGCTGAAGGCAGCTTGTCTGGTAAGAACAAAGATTTGTTACAGACCGTTTCTGAGGCTATTAATGATGACATTTTAGTGGTTCAGGAATCTTTAGATCTTTATATCAGAAACAAATCAGCCAGCTCAGATCAATTGGCACCTTTGTTAGACACATTGCAAAAAATTGCCGATACTTTAGGTATTTTAGGTTTGGGTGTGGCCAGAGAAAGTGTGTTATTACATCAAGGCACACTAAAATCTGCAGTTGATGACAACAGCAGGCCTTCGGATGATCAATTGCTGGATGTGGCCAAGTCATTGTTGTTACTTGAGTCTCAATTGGGCGACCACATTCAATCTTTGGGTGGCGCACCGGCAACTGCTTCAGAAGATGAGCAAGATCACAGCGTACCTAAAACTGAGCAAATGGCTATTTTGAAACAATTGGCCAAAGAGTCCATTGTTAATTTACAACAAATCAAAGCCAATTTTGTCGCGTATATAGAATCACCTTGGGACAAAGTCCAAATCAATGACAACCCCAAGTTATTGCAAGACATCGCCGGTGCGCTCAAAATTTTGCAATTAGACCAAGCCAGTGAACAGTTGGTGTTGTTGATTGATTATGTCAAAGCACAAATTATTCAAAAGAAGGCGACGCCTTCAGCCGCAGAATTAGACCAGTTGGCCACCACCATTTCAACATTTGAATATTATTTGGAAAACTTGGACCAAGGCCAGTCCATACAAGAAAATTTAATAGAAAAAGTTTCACAACAAGTTGAAAAACTTCAAACTTTTGCTACCGATGACCATGAAATAGATGTGCCAGCTTCTCATGAAGAAGTTGTTGAAGAAGCCACAGAAACGCTTGAAGAAACCCACATAGAAGCTGATGAAGCAGAGACAAAGGAAGAGGAAAAAGAAACAATTCCATCGGTTCCTTCTCAAGGTGGAACCTTACCTGTGACCTTTGGTGATGACGTTGATGATGAATTCAAAGAAATATTCTTAGAGGAATACGAAGAAGAACTGGCGAATTTACAGCGCATCTATAGTAACTGGAAGCAAGATCCTGAATCTCATGAAGATGAAATGGGTGAAATGCGACGTATTTTCCATACATTAAAAGGCAGTGGTCGCATGGTTGGTGCCGAAGCTGTGGGTGAATTTGGATGGCAATTGGAAAACATGTGTAACCGTTTCATAGAAGGTGGCATCAATTTATCTGATGGCTTCAAAGCCATGATGGATAAAGGTGTTTCTATGGCGGCTGATATGTTCGAAGCATTGAAAGCAGAATCATTTGCACCTGCAGATTATGATCAAGTCTTGACCAA
>JAUIHY010000004.1 GCA_030432115.1 Gammaproteobacteria bacterium
GGCATATGTCGGCTTTTTTTGTTACTAAAAATGCCAAAGAAAATCAGCCATCACTTGGAAATACCAAATCACAGGAATTAAATAACAAAAAGGTTAAATAGGATTGAAAGAGATGGCGCGCCCAGAGAGATTCGAACTCCCGACCAACTGGTTCGAAGCCAGTTACTCTATCCAGCTGAGCTATGGGCGCTTAGTTTTATATTGTAATCGATAAAAGTGAATTATCAATCTGTTTGGTGTGGTTATGGACTTAATAGTTTTCATTCAGAGAGATTACTCCACACATCCATGTGTTACACCCCTTCGGGGTCGTCAGCAAGCTGACGGGCTAAAATGTTCCAGACATTTCAGTCAAACTCCCGACCAACTGGTTCCAAAGACAGTGACACTATCCAGCTGAGCTATGGGCGCATTTGAATTGGTGTGGGTATTTTACTTGCTTTATTTGAATGAGCAATCATTGAATTCGAGAATTCGGCCTGTTCTTTTATCTAAGCCCACTAGTTACGCTCTTACATTTAATTGTAAAATCACCATTAACAATACTGAACAGCAAACAATGAAAACCTTTAATAAAAATCAATTGTACTACCTGATCTTATTTCACGACAAAAACTTGAGCCAACCTGAAATATCTACTGTTACATTTGAATCTGAATATTTAGGCTCTGGGAACAACGCGGTTTACCAATTCGTTAGCACTGAAGAAAATGAGCCACCAATGAAGTACCGTTTTCATGATGATGCTTCTGCTGTTTTTGCATTTGAAGAAATGGTTGAGGTTTTGAATGATACTTTGGAAATAAGGAGAAAACTGAAACTTAGAACTTAAGCAATAGAATCAGTTGACATCATGCTAATGCAAAAAAAAGCGCACACAAGGTACGCTTTTCAATCACATATATTTATTTAAACCCTACTGGTTCTCATCAATCCGTCTTAAGTAATTCAGCAAATCAATTCGTGTGATCAAGCCAAGGAATTGAGGGCCGTCTTTGACAATGGCAACGCGACCTTGGTCGAAGATGGGCATCAGGGCTTCTATGGGGGTTTTGCTGTCGAAAAATTCCAGGTTACTGGTCATGGCGGTTTCTACGGTGTCACGGAAAGCTTCGGGCTTACCAAAGACTTTCATCAATACATCTGATTCATCAATAATGCCTACGATTTCGTCATTTTCCATCACCGGTAATTGTGATACATCATACAGCTTCATGCGTTGATAAACGGCGGCCAAGGTTTCATTCGGACGCATCACTACAGTGTCGTTGCTTTGGTATGGACGTGATATCAGGTCGCGCAGGTCGCCATGATGTTCAGTTTCGATATATCCATTGTCCAACATCCAATAATCATTATACATTTTGGACAGGTATTTGTTTCCTGTGTCACAAACCAGTGCCACCACTTTTTGTGGTGTTTCGGATTCTTGACAGTATTTCAAAGCCGCTGACATGATGGTGCCTGTTGATGAACCACCCAGAACGCCTTCTTTTTTTAATAATTCACGGCCTGCTTCAAAGCTTTCTTGGTCGGTGACCGCATAGGCTTTCTTGACGTGGGTGAAGTCACTGATGTCAGGCAGAAAATCTTCGCCTATGCCTTCTACTTTCCAACTGCCCGCTTCATCGCTCAAGATGCCTTCATTGATGTATTGAGCCAAGATGGAACCTTTGGGGTCGGCCAGTACCAAAGCCGTTTCTGGGTGCTTTTCTTTGACGTATTGGCTCATTCCGGTAACGGTACCACTGGAACCCACACCAAATACAATGGCATCGACTTCATTGTCGAGTTGCTGGTAGATTTCTGGCGCGGTGCTTTGGTAATGGGCTTTGGGATTGTCAGGGTTGGCAAACTGATTGATAAAGAAAGCACCGGGTGTTTCTTCAGCAATGGTGGCTGCCAAGTCTTGGTAATACTGCGGATGACCTTTGGCCACATCCGAACGAGTCAAGACGATTTCGGCGCCCATGGCTTTGAGGTTAAAGATTTTCTCTTTGCTCATTTTATCTGGAATCACCAGAATCAACTTATAACCTTTTTGAGCTGCAACCAAAGCCAGGCCAATACCGGTATTACCGGCTGTGCCTTCAACCAAAGTCGCACCAGGTTTTAATTTTCCTGATTTTTCAGCTTCTTCTATCATCGACAAACCAATGCGGTCTTTGATGGAACCACCTGGGTTCATGTTTTCGAGTTTCAGGTAAAGTTCGCACTTTCCTGTGTCCATATGATTCACTTTGACCATCGGTGTGTTACCAATCAGGTCAAGTACAGTGTTGGCTACTTTCATGTAATTTATTAATTCAAAATGATGATGTCAACGCGACGATTTTTCGCTTTACCAGATTCGGTGTTGTTGTCGGCCACGGGCAATGATTCTCCCATACCGATGGCTTCAATACGGTCTTTGTCTACACCATAGTTAATCAGTAATAAGCGAACGGCATCGGCACGTTTTTGAGACAGGTTGAGGTTAAAGGCTTCACTGCCAGATGAGTCAGTGTGCCCCTCAATTCGGATGCTTCTATCAGGGTAGCCATCAATGAATTCAATGACTTTGCTGAAATTTTCAATGGCGCCTTGCTTGATGTTGGCAGATGCCGAATCAAAAACAAAATCACCCAAGGTCATGACCAAACCGTCATTGGTTTCCCGTGCGGCCAGTGATTCTAACTGGCGTTTTAGGGCGTCAATTTCTTCAAAAGCCAAATCGGCTTCTTGCTTGGCTAAATTTGCCACCTGTTCTTGCTTTTTGGCATAGGCTTTGGTGGTGTCCAGCTCGGCTTGCTTTTGTTCAATTTGTTCTGAAGCTTGAGCCAAAGCCGCTTGTTTTTCGGCTTCAATGCGAGCCACTTCTTCTTGTTGTAAACTGAGTAACAGCTGGGCTTTATCTGCTTGCAAACGCGCCACTTGGGCTTCGGTTTTTAGTGTTTTTAAATCTAAGTCATGCAGCTGTGCATCGGCTTTTTCAATTTCAGCTTGTAAAAATTCTTTCTCCGCAGTCATTTTGGCCAAAGCCAAGCTTTTGCGCGCCATAAATACAGCATGTTCTTTCGGCTTTCTGCGGCTGCTTTGGTAAAGCGATTCAATTCGTTCTTTCGCTGCCTTTTTCTCAGGCTTGGCGTAGGGTCTGTATTTTTCCACCTGATAAAAATCTTCATACTCAAGGCGCAAAGCTTCCAACTCCAGATTTTTCTTTTTGGCCGCCCAAGCAGGCGAGACCACAATCAGCACAGCCAACATCATCCACTTGTTCATTTTAACTGCTCCTTCAAATCCAAAAGATACACTTCAGAGGCTGAAATTTGGTCCCTTTTATTCAACAGCTCCGCATTCAATCGATTCACTTCAGCTCGCAGTTGAGCAATGCCCATTTCCGCACGAATTTGTTCTGTCAGCTGACCTTCTAACTTCTTTTTCTTTTCTGCTTTGGCTTTTTTGGCCAGCACCATTTTTTCTTTGATGAATTTGATTTCCAATGGCGCGGCATTCGCCACTTCGGAGGCCATCAAGGCCTGCACGTCAGCTTCCAATTCAAAATAACTGTTTTTGTCGTACTTTTTGGCCACGGCTGAAGTGACCAAAATGACCACCAAGCCCGCCGTTAATGTGGTGTTTTTCAATAAATTCACTGAAAATCTGGATAGATTCGCAGTCTCTGGTTCAACTTGTTTGTCTAAACTGTATGATTTCATTATAATTTGTGGCCTATTGACCCTGATTGATTAAACAAATGGTTTCTTTTAAAACAACGAAATTTTTGACTGTGTTGCTGATTAGCCTCATTACTGTGAGCACACATGCTGGCAACTTAAAAGTCTATAAACACGTTGATAAGAACGGGATTATACACTATTCATCAAAGAAGCCCGCGGGCAAATCTTATAAGATCATGAATATTCGTTGCCCTGAATGTGCCGCCTGGCGTAACAGTGTGAACTGGAACACCACCCCTTTAATCAAAGACAAATTCAACAAAGAAATCTTCGTGGCCTCCAGAAAGCATGGCGTCGGCGAACACATTCTGCGGGCGGTGATACACGCCGAATCGGCCTTCAAGCACCAAGCCGTTTCATCTGCTGGCGCCCAAGGTTTAATGCAATTGATGCCATTGACCCAGAAAACTTACCAAGTGAACAACCCTTTTGACCCTGCCCAAAACATCAATGGCGGCGCTGCTTATTTAAAGCACTTGATGGACACATACGGTACATTGGATGTGTTTTTGGCCGCTTACAATTCAGGAGAAACTGCGGTTGAGCGTTATGGCAAAACAGTCCCACCTTTTCCAGAGACACGTGAATATGTACGTCGGGTCAAAATATTGCTCAGGCGTTATAAGCAAAGCACCTGATCATTGGATCAAGCAAAGCCAGACATTTTAAATCCCTCCAAAGCACTGACCATTGTGTCCTTTTTGGTACTGTGGTTTGTTGTTTTGATTGTGCCATTGGCAAAATTTCAACTGACGACCCACATCACGCCTGCGGTTTTGTTACATGGGTCGGCCTTGGGATGGTTGTTACTTTCAGTCACAGCATTTAAAGGATCTTGGCCCAATGATTTGGCCATCAAGTCATTCAAGCCGGTCTATTTTTTTGTTGCTGTCTTTATCGCGTTTGTCTTCTGGCAAATTCAACAAATCACCCTTGCCATCTCAGCTGAAGTTTCTTGGGAATCAGGAGCAAGACAATGGCAACAAGCGCAACAGGGTTTTGCCATGTGGTCGGTGTTTCTGGCCAGTTGTGTGTTGGCGCCCGTGCTTGAAGAAATGTTTTTCCGAGGTTTGGTTTTTACACAATTGAAAGCCCGCATGCCCGTGCTGTTCGCTGCCATGCTGTCCAGTGCTTTGTTTACGCTGTTGCATTGGGATGCCAATCAAGCAGTTTGGTTATTCAGCACAGGGGTTTTCTATGCTTATTTTCGTGAAAAAAGCGGCAGTGTATGGCCCGCTGTTTTGGCACACATCACTCACAACGTGATGACTTTTTGGCTTTACGCCTCGCTTTGAAAAAATCTGAAATCAGTTGGCTGCATTCGCTCTGTAACACACCGCCTTGCCACTCGACTTGGTGATTGTGGTAAGGTTTTGTGAAGCATTCATCCACCGTTTCGATCACACCTGTTTTGGCATCAAAGGCACCAAAGACCACTCGTGAAACGCGTGCATGCACCAATGCACCGGCACACATCATACACGGTTCCAAAGTCACATAAAGGGTACAACTTGGTAATCGGTAATTGTTTTGACTTTGGCCTGCCGCTTGCAAGGCCATGACTTCGGCGTGGGCTGATGGGTTGTTTAAGCTGATAACTTGGTTGTGGCCTTGACCAATGACTTTGTTTTCAAAAGTAACAACAGCACCAATAGGTACTTCGCCTTGTGATTGTGCCAGATGCGCTTGATCAATCGCCAAACGCATCATGGCTTCATCATTTTCTTGCGAATTTACTCCCATTCAATGGTGGCAGGTGGTTTACTGGATACGTCATACACAACTCGTGACACCTGATCAATTTCATTGATGATGCGGCGTGATACCAAGTCAATGAATTCATAAGGCAAATGCGCCCATCGGGCTGTCATGAAATCAATGGTTTCAACCGCCCTGAGTGCAATCACATATTCATAACGACGGGCATCGCCCACCACACCCACAGATTTAACCGGCAAAAACACGGCAAAAGCCTGGCTGGTTTTGTGGTACAAATCATGGTTGCGCAGTTCTTGGATAAAGATGTGATCAGCACGGGCCAATATATCGGCATATTCGGCTTTCACTTCACCCAAAATACGTACACCCAAACCAGGACCTGGGAATGGATGCCTGTGAACCAATTCAGGTGCCAAGCCCAAATTCACACCCAACTGTCTGACTTCGTCCTTGAACAAATCTTTCAAAGGTTCAATCAGTTTCAGTTCCAAATCATCTGGTAAACCGCCGACATTGTGGTGAGATTTAATCACGTGTGCTTTGCCTGTTTTGGCGCCAGCTGATTCAATCACATCGGGGTAAATCGTGCCTTGTGCCAGCCATTGTATGCCATCCAAATCACGCGCTTCTTTCTCAAAAATCCGAATGAACAATTCACCAATGATTTTGCGTTTTTTCTCAGGATCAGACTCGCCCTTGAGTGCTTCGTAGTAGCGTTCTTGGGCGTTGACTCGAATCACATTGATGTCCATTTTCTCGGCCATCACAGCCATCACATCATCACCTTCTTGGAATCGTAACAATCCGGTGTCAACAAACACACACACCAGTTGTTTACCAATGGCTTTGTGCATCAAAGCCGCCACCACCGATGAATCCACACCACCTGACAAGCCCAACAACACTTTTTCTTCACCCACCAAAGCGCGGATGTTTTCCACATGGGTGTCGATGATGTTGTCGGTTTTCCACAGTTTTTCGCAGCCACAGACTTGGTGAACAAACTGTGACAAGATTTCACGACCGTCTTTGGTGTGTTCTACTTCAGGGTGAAATTGCACGCCATATATGGGCAATTCTTTGTGTTGACAGGCCGCAAAGGGCGTTGATGACGTGTTGGCCGTGGCATAAAACACATCTCCTAAAGATTTGACTTTATCGCCGTGGCTCATCCAAACATCCAACTGTTTGTGATCCAATGTTTTGAACAAATCAGATTCACCAGTCACATTGACTTCAGCATAACCAAATTCTTTTTCGTCAGAGCCTTCCACTTCACCACCGAAGTGGACATTGAGTAATTGCATGCCGTAGCACACACCCAACACAGGAACACCCAATTCAAGCACGATCTCATTCAAAGTGGGCGCACCAGCCATATGAACAGATTCGGGGCCACCAGATAGAATGATACCATTGGGTGCGAAAGCCTTGATGTCTTCGCTGTCAGCATCCCAGGCGTAAATTTCACAATACACATCGGCTTCACGCACGCGTCGTGCGATCAACTGGGTGTATTGTGAGCCATAATCTAAAATCAGGATTTTGCTTTGTTTGATGTCCATGGCAGTCTCTTAAGTTCTTGAGCGGTAGTTAGGCGCTTCTTTGGTGATGTGCACATCATGGACATGAGACTCTTTCACGCCTGATGCGGTGATTTTAACGAACTTGGGTTTGGTCTTCATTTCTTCGATGTTTTTACAACCCACATAACCCATACTGGCACGCAAGCCGCCCATCAACTGGTGCACAACGGGTGCCAAGGCACCTTTGAATGCCACTCGGCCCTCGATGCCTTCTGGCACCAATTTTTCAGCATCCACTTCGTCTTGGAAGTAGCGGTCTTTAGAACCTTTGTCCATGGCACCCAATGAACCCATACCACGATATGACTTGAATGTTCTGCCTTGGTACAGCTCGACTTCACCTGGTGATTCTTCGGTACCGGCAAACATGCCACCCATCATCACAGTTGAGGCACCTGCTACGATTGCTTTAGATAAATCACCTGAATAGCGAACACCACCATCAGCAATCAAAGGCACACCCGTGCCGCGCAAGGCTTTGGCCACATCATCAATGGCAGACACTTGTGGCACACCAACACCTGCCACAATACGCGTGGTACAAATAGAACCAGGACCCACGCCTACTTTTACTGCATCGGCACCGGCTTCAACCAAAGCCAAAGCAGCGGCTCCTGTGGTGATGTTTCCTGCAATCACATCAACATGTGGAAATTCGGTTTTGATGGCACGAACACGATCAATCACACCTTTGGAATGCCCATGTGCGGTGTCTACCACCAACACATCAACGCCAGCTGCCACCAAGCCAGCCACTCGGGCTTCGGTGTCACCACCAGCACCGACCGCTGCTGCCACACGCAGTTGCTCTGCATTGTCTTTAACGGCCAATGGAAAATCTTCAGATTTTTGTATATCTTTAACGGTAATCAGTCCTTTGAGCTGAAAGTTGTCATTTACGACCAAAACTTTCTCGATGCGGTTTTGATGAAACAGTTGCAACACTTCATCTTCAGCTGCGTCTTCACCAACAGTGACCAAATCTTCTTTGCGGGTCATGATGTTGCGAACAGGGTCGTCCAACACGGTTTCAAATCGCATGTCTCGGCTGGTCACAATACCGACCAAATCATCGCCTTCCACCACGGGCACACCCGAAATGCGGTGTTTTTTGGTCAATTCCAACACTTCACGGATGGTGGTTTGTGGCGAAACGGTTACCGGATCTTTGATCACGCCCGATTCGTATTTCTTGACCTTCATCACTTCAGCGCATTGAGCTTCAATGCTCATGTTTTTGTGAATCACACCAATACCACCCAATTGTGCCATGGCTATGGCCAATCGGGATTCTGTAACGGTGTCCATGGCCGCTGAAACCACAGGAAGGTTTAATTTGATGTTTCGCGTCAGGCGAGTGGACAAATCAACGTCTTTGGGTAAGATATCAGAATAATCAGGCACCAAAAGTACGTCGTCGAAGGTTAAGGCATCGTATAGAATTCTCATGGTAGGCCACCTCTCAGATGAAAAATAGCGACGCATTTTACCACAGTATGACAGCAGAAGAACAAGGAAAATCACCACAACAGGCACATTCACCCAGCAGTTTGAATCAATTGTTAAAAAAGCATTTGGCACAGCATTGGCAAGCTTTGTGGCTGACCGGTGAAATATTTGAAATTTACCGCTCTCCTGCAGGTCATCAATACTTTACATTGAAGGACTCATCGGCCAGTATCAAATGCGTGATGTTCCGACAAAAACAAAGTGTGTGCCTACAGAAAGGGCAAAAAATCACGGTCTTGGCACAAGTCACCTTGTATGAAGCTCGGGGTGATTTGCAACTGAATGTCTTGCGCGCCATGGATGCAGGTGTGGGTGACTGGGAAGCACAATTGGCCCAGTTGAAACAAAAACTTGAAGCCCAAGGTTTGTTTGCCGCAGAACACAAAAAAAACCTGCCCGAGTGGCCTGCTAACCTGGCCATCATCACATCAAAAAACGGTGCAGCTTTACACGATGTTTTGGACATCATCAGAAAACGCAATCCATTGATTGAAGTCACTTTGTATCCAACACAAGTGCAAGGACCCACTGCACCTGGTCAAATCATTGAACAATTGCTATTGGCAGACCAAAACCAACACGATGTGATTTTACTGACCCGCGGTGGCGGATCAAAAGAAGATTTGTGGGCCTTTAATGATGAATTTTTGGCCCGCACCATTCACCAATTGAACACACCTTTGCTCAGTGCCGTTGGCCATGAAACCGATGAAAGCATCACCGATTATGTTGCCGATGTCAGTTGCATCACACCCTCAGCGGCGGCTCAATTGTTGGCAGGTGATTTTTTACAAAAAAAACAACAGCTCAAACACCAGCAAAAACTGATCCAATACCTCAGTAAAAATCGATTGCAAAGTGCACAACAACAGATCGATGTGATGCAACAACAATTACAACAGCACCACCCAAAAAATGCGCTGCGACGGCAGCAACAGGCACTGCACCAATCAACAAAAGCACTGGCACATTTGATTGACAATAAAAAGCAGTCGGCACAGCTGGCCAGCCAGCGTTCAGAACAAGCCTTAACTCACGCCTTACCATCATTGGAACATGTTCAGATGCGCTTGGCACAGAAAAAAACCAAACTACAATGGCTGTGTGAACAACAACTGAACAGGGCCCAACATCAGTTTCGTCACCAAGTCAGCCAATTGAACGACCACAGCCCCATCAACATTTTATCGCGGGGCTACAGCATCACCAGAAATGAACAAGCGCAAAACATCACCAGCAGTCAACAGTTGAAAAAAGGTGAAACAGTAGAAACAATTTTTTATTCTGGTAGAATACGCGCCAAAATAGTTGAACGTTTAGATGATTAAACCATCTAAGCCCACTGATTTAACCAAACGATAGAGAAAAACATGTCACAATCAAAATCGATACTCATGCCATTTATCATCATTGCCGTTTTGATTTTTGGCGGTGCTTTGGCGTGGAAAAGCTTCCAAGGTGAAGCGCCCGCCGTTGAAGAAAAACCAGCAAAGCCTGTGGTAGAAAAACCTGCCAAAAAAGTCATTGCTGACACAGAAGAATTCGAAATCATTGAATATGATGACTCCATTGAAGCCGAACCCGCGGTAATGGATGAAGCTTTATTAGAAGAAAAAAGGAAGCTGGCACCACATTTCATGGACTTCGCCATCAAGTACGATTCGGAAGCAAAACTTTTGAAAGCCTTGAAAAAAAATCATGAAATGGGCCGGACTGAAAAATTCGAGTTATTACTCAAGTATGCAGAGAGAACCTTTCCTGATTTAGAAATTCCTTCATTTGAGTGAAAAACGCTTAACGCAAACCATCAGCCTTGAAGAGGACATCAAAAAAAGCCTCTTCATTGGCATATGCAGCCCAATCAAAAGCATCGATGATTTCGGTGCTTTTTATGATCAGCATGCCATCCTGGATGCCACCCACAATTGCTGGGCTTATCGCATCGGACAAAATTATCGATTCAATGACGACGGGGAACCCTCAGGCACCGCAGGAAAACCCATACTCGCTGCCATTGATGGCGCAGGGTTTGATGGTGTGGCCGCCTTGGTTATCAGACATTATGGTGGCATAAAACTCGGTACTGGTGGCTTGGCCAGAGCATATGGCGGTGTGATTGCCCGCGCCTTGAATCAGGCACCATTTGAAATACATGTCCCTCAACAACAACTCGAAATTCACCTGCCTTTTGCATTTGAACAAATCATGTACCAATTATTGAAAAGCATTGGTGGTACCAGCCAATCCACAGCATACTCAGCGCAAGGTCTGAAGGCCGTTATAGAATTGCCCGCCACCGCCTCCAATACCTTTGCAGATCAATTAAACAACGCCACCAAAGGTGCTGCAAAAATCAAAGCAATGGACGTTTAGGCCATTGATACACCAAATAAAAATTGGCCAAAGCCAATGGCCAAACATACCAACTGCCTTGCCAAAGCGCCAATGGAAACCACAACAAGGCCGCAACAGCCATCAAGTACCTAAGCACCCTAAACTTCAATGACAGCAAAGCCCAAGGCATAAAGATCAATAACTGAAGGTTCCAAGCGGCCATTTCATGCGCAGTGCCGAACCACAGGTATATCAACACCAAGCCCACCACTGTTTGGACAGACAACCAAGTCTGTCTTGTCAGTTTTTGGCTGTGATTAAAAGACAGACCCAAAACCAAGAATAAAGCCACCAGGGTCAACGCCCAATGCGTTTGAATAAAGACCAGCCAACCTTGGGGCGCTGGAAAATCAACCACCATTTCCAACGCACCCCGCCATGGCGCCATCGATTCATCCAGCATCTGCTGGCGCAATTGCTCAGGAAATGCCATCAACTCCCAAGCGGATCTTGGCTGATAAGCCGCTTTTCCGTAAGCCACAGCAAGGGCCAGCGTCATCAATGATTGTTTTTTAACTGGGAATGTCTGCGAAAAATAACTGCCTACTGGTTTTTGATCAAATTGTTGCTTGAACTGACCTTGGGTGGCCTTATTGATGATGTCTCGTATTTTGGTGGCACAATTTTGTAAAAAATAATCATAAGCATAGCTTTGATTTTCGGGTTTGAAGTGCCAACGCAAATAATCAATAATTTCTTGTTCGGCTGCTTCAGAAAATTGCAAAGGCAGCAAAGTCAAAGTCCTGCCATCTTCTGTTGCCCACAAAATTTCGTTGTCAATGTCTGTATGCCCCACCTCATACGTCATTTCATTGCGCACAAAGGACTGATAAAAGTCCTCTTGCTCAAAACTGAAGACCCCAAATCCAAAAACACTGTCATCTATCACCAATGCGGTGTGGCCATACACAGACCAAAATTCACTGCCCGGTTCCACTGTCATCAAATAAAACCGTTTTGCCAAAGCAAACTGGGTTGCACAAAGCAACCCAATTACAAGCATCATTTGGATATACGACCGCCTCAATTGAGCTCAACCTCGAGAAATTCAATGCGCCTTTTGTCAGCCTTGGCAACCTTGAAAGACAGTTGTTCAACTTGAATCAATTCACCGGTTTCCGGCAAACGACCAGCAAAAGCAGCCACCAAGCCTCCCAATGTATCATATTCAGAGTCGTCAAAAGAATAGCTGAATTGCTCATTGAAATCCGCAATGGTGGTCAGCGCATTGATGCGATACAAACCCTCTTTCACTTTCATCACATAGGGGTCTTCATGGTCATCATACTCATCATCGATTTCACCCACAATTTCTTCCAAAATGTCTTCAATGGTAATCAAACCAGCCACCCCGCCGTATTCATCAATGATGATGGCCATGTGATTGCGGGTGGTTCTGAATTCATTGAGCAGAATATTGACCTGCTTTGATTCTGGAATCACCACAGCAGGTCTGATAAAACGACTTAAATCAAACTGCTCTTCCTCTCTGACGAAGGACTTGAGTACATCCTTGGCCAACAAAATACCTTCCAATTCATCTTTGTCTTCTCCCACCACAGGGAAACGCGAATGGCCAGACTCAACAATGATGGGTAAAATAGATTCTAAAGAAGCTGTTTTGGGAATCACCACCATTTGTGCCCGAGGCACCATCACTTGACGCACTTGTAACTCAGACACTTTCAATGCGCCTTTCATCATATTCAAGGCATCAATGTCTAACAGTTTATTGCGATGGGCTTCGGTGAGAACTTCTAGCAAGTCGGTGCGGTTTTGAGGTTCGTCCGTGAACATGTTGGCCAATTTACTCAGCCATGATGATTTCTGATTTTCCTGTTCAGAATCATTCCTACTCTGGTCTTCTGTCATTCAGGTCTTTTAATACACCCAAGATTATTCAACAAGCTGAAAGTTTAATCTGCTTTCAACGTGCTTGTCTATGTTTTTAAGTGGATTCACTGTGAAAAATAATAAGCCATACCTCCCAATGATGCCAATGTCAGTACCAAGCCCGCAATTTTCCACCAACTCCATGGCCTTTCACCATAGGCTTTACCATTTTGACCATTGATGACATAGCGATAGGTTTTTTTATTGTAATTAAATGCCGATATCCAAATGGGCGCCAATATCAGTTGAAACCCCAAATCATGGTAATCAGTATGGGTAGAATAAATCCTTTGGTGATCGCCACCAATGTCCCTTCTGATGTGTGCCCTGATGACATCATTCATCACATGCTTGGCATTTTGCAGGCCTTGAGACAGCGGCAAGGTGTACAATTCAGAGCGAAAACCACTTAAATAGCGTTCGTCATAAGCCTTCGATGCTTGCAACTGCCATTTGGATAAAAAGTTTTGAAACTTCAATGGCAAACTGTTGGTGCCCAAGACCAACAAGTCATCAAACTGGACATAGACATCGCCGCTGACATTGCGCCAACGGGTTTTAACCACTGTTTGGGTTTGCCCATTGCGCCTAACAGTGGTGACGTAATTATCACCTCTTGATCCTGTATATCGGGTGTCAGTTTTGGCATCAAATGACCACAAAGGCATGTAAGAACCGACAATAGGCTGTGCTTGAATGGCCTTTTTCTTAAGTGCACTGGGCGCAAACCACAGACCATGCAACCATTTTTTGAACCCGGATTCAGCTGCCTTTTGGTCAATTTCAAAAGGCATTAATCCGTCAGGTGTGAGTTGTCGTTCTAAATCCAACGGCACCACTACATTCAAATCACAATAGGGGCATTCATCGGCATGCGCATGGGCTGGCAGCTGAAAATCAGCGCCACAATTTTCACAATGCAATTCATGTTGCACATGGTTGACATCGTCACGGTCGATGTGGCGTGAGGTCTGGCTGTAGTCATGGGCTGTGAAGTCCATGCCTGCCACTTCCATCACCTCTGCCTCACCACAACTGATGCATTTCAAAGAATGCTGGCCGATGGCATAGTCCATGTCTGAACCACAGACTTGGCACTTGAACGCGCTGTATTGCGTCATGGCTTAGGGCATGGCTGGTGGTTGATTAGCCAATAATGCCTCCACTTCATTGATGGTGTCTGCGGCCACCCACTCTGGCAGTCCAGCGGTCCACATCAAAGTTTCAGCCACCACATTTTGCTTTTCTATCAATTCTTTTACAGCAGCCAAATTGATGGGGCCCACCCGCTCACCATCCACCACAGCATAATAATGTTTTACGACTTCGGTTTTCGGTGGCACAGGAGGCGGTGCCAGTGGATCAGTACCGTCTCCGCGCCCCAAGGCTTGACCAAAAGATTGTGCCATCCCAAACCCCATGCCCATTGCCATACCAGAACCTGCTGTGCTCTGGTTGTTGGCCGCATCCCTCATGGATTGGGCTTGTTGGTATCGAGTGAAGCGATTCAAATCACCCACAGCCACTGCACTGGCCCTTTCGTCCAAAGCTTTTTCAACCGCTTCAGGAACTGAAACATTTTCCACTAACAGGGTTTCTAAAGACAAACCATAGGCCTCAAACATGGGCTGTAGGTTCACAGTTAAAAATTGACCTAAATCGTCATAACTGGCCACCAAATCCAGAATCGGCACTTTGGCTTCGCTGATGACCTTGGCAAATCCAGTGACCACCAAATTTTTCAACTGACCAATGATTTCCTCCAGCACAAAGTGGCCGTCAGTTCCTACTATTTCTTTCAACATAACACCTGGGTCTTTGATTTTGAAAGCATAAGAACCAAAAGCTCGGGTTCGAATGACACCAAATTCAGGATCGCGCAATATCAACGGATTGCGCAAACCCCACTTCATGTCGGTGAACACAGTGGTGTTGAAGAAATAGACTTCTGCCTTGAACGGGCTTTCAAAACCATGCTTCCAACCCTGAAGCGAAGAAAGGATGGGAATATTGGCAGTTGATAATTCATACAACCCCGGCGTAAATACATCAGCCACTTCGCCTTCATTGACTAAAATGGCGACCTGACCTTCCCGCACCGTCAGCATGGCACCGTTTTTGATTTCATTACCATAGCGTGGAAAACGGTACACCAAGGTGTGTTGTGTGTCATCCGTCCATTCTATGACATCAACCAATTCACCAAACAGTTTGTCCCAAATACCCATCAGCATTGCCCTCTTTGTTAAAAGTAACTATTATAGCAACATTGTACAACGAACATAAATAGTCCAAAAATAATGTCCTCTCAGATTGTGATCAACGACCCAAAAATGGCCCCGTATTTTAAAACGTTGAATTTGGCATGGTTAACCAAATACTTTGTGGTAGAACCCATTGACGAACAGGTACTTTCACACCCCGAACAACTGATTGAAAAAGGTGGGTTCGTATTTTATTTGCTACACAATGAAGATGTTGTTGGTTGCTGCGCACTCAAACACCATGACAACAGCTGTTTTGAGTTAACCAAGATGGCCGTAGATGAAGCCTTTCAAGGCCTTGGACTTGGAAAAAAGTTGATGCAAGCCTGTCTCAAACAATTTGATGAAATAGGAGGTGATTTTTTGTATTTAGAAACCAATTCTCAATTAACCACTGCCATTAAACTGTATGAACAATTTAACTTTAAAGCCTGTGACTGTCCTTTTGATACACCTTATCAACGCGCAGACTATTATATGGAATGGCAGGGCAACTAAAAAACAGGCTGCTGACTTTTCTGGTACATGTTATCAACCGATCCAATTATATTGCCATCAGCTGAACAGACAATGTCTGTGTTTTTACCAGGGTAATCCAAACGATCTAAAAAATATCGCATACAATTGATTCTTGCCCTTTTCTTGTCATCTGATTTCACCACTGTCCATGGTGTTTGTGGGTTGTCAGTATGAAAAAACATGTCATTTTTGGCCACCGAATAATCTTCCCATTTTTCCAATGAAGCCACATCTACAGGGCTTAATTTCCAGTGTTTTAAAGGATCATTTTTTCTACTGTGAAACCGCCTTAACTGTTCTTGCCTAGTGACTGAGAACCAAAATTTAAACAAAATCAGCCCCGAATTGACCAACATTTGCTCAAGCGGAAACACCTGACGCATGAATTCCAAGTATTGAAATTCACTACAAAAACCCATCACTCGTTCAACACCTGCTCGGTTATACCAAGATCGATCAAAAAAAGTCATTTCTCCACTGGTCGGCAGGTGTGCAATATACCTTTGAAAATACCACTGCCCTAATTCCTTTTCTGTTGGCTTTTCCAAAGCCACGACATGGGCTGCACGAGGATTCAAATGTTCCATAAATCGTTTGATGGTACCACCCTTCCCGGCTGCATCACGCCCTTCAAAAACACAAACAATTCTTTGCCCCGATTCTCTGACCCATTTTTGCACTTTTAACAGCTCAATTTGCAATAACCGTTTTTCTTTTTCATATGCAGAAGCTGACATCTTATCCGGATAGGGATAATCACCTGCACGATGAGTAATTTCAATCAATTCACGTGATCGGATGGTGTACTTTTGTTTCATCACAAACCGATGATCTGTGTATTTTTTCAATGCCACCAATGCTTTTTCTTGGCTTTTGGGGATTTTGAGTTCTTTCTGAATCATTGAACTGGGCCGGGCGTAGGTCAAAAGTATGTCGAAGTCGCGACTTGTATTTTACACATTGTAAAAAAAAGGTGCCAAGTTGGCACCTTTTAAAATGATTTATTTTATAAACTGTTAACAATCATTCTATAACAGCCACATCTACCCTTAACTTCAATTTATCACCTGGGTGATCTTGCAATTGAACATACCGCAGTTCTCCATCATATCGGTATGACACATCATAGCCGACTAATTGTTCCTCCTCACGATAAACGGTATCGATATGACAACGGGTCTCTACTCCATGATGATTGTGACGCCTGCGTTCTTTTTCAGCACCCACACCTGCACCAATCATGACACCTGCCGCAGTGGCCGCTTTTCTGCCATTGCCTTTGCCAAACCGGTTACCGATCACGCCACCAATGACTGCACCTAACAAAGCGCCACCACCGTGGCTGTGCTTTCTTGTCCCTTGCTGCTCTGGGAACCGTTCACAAATTTCTCTGCGCTCGGGAACTGAAATGGTTTCAATAATGGGTTGTGCATCTATCACATCCACGTAAACCACATCATTGTATCTTCCAGCCATTGCTGCGCTACTTAACAATAAAGTCATTGTGATGATTGTTTTCATAAGCTGTGCCTCATTAATTATAGTACCAGCACAGCATAATACAGGGGCAATGAATAAAAACTGAATAAACAAGAAGCAAAATTGAGGATAGGACTTAAAAGGTTGGCCGAGATAAACTCGGCCAACAAAGGTGACATCATAACCCTATGATGTCAACCCATGTTCACTTCAAGGACTTTGACCATATCCTGTAAAGAAGTGAACTTACCCACGCATAGAATTCTAAGACAAAACATGTCAAAAGTCATGGTTTATTTTTCCACTTCTTTTTTGATCAAAGCAAAAACATCCAATTCATCCATCGGCCTGCCGAAAAAATAACCTTGTCCATAATCAAAACCCAATAATTTCAACGATTGGTATTGGGCATTTTCTTCAACACCTTCTGCCACCAGTTTCATGCCTAAATCCGCCGCTATACGAGCAATGGTTTGTAGAATGATGGCATATTTTTTGTTTTCATACATATTGCGGATGAAAACCTGGTCTACTTTAAGCACATCAAAATCGAGAGCCACCAATTGCTGCATGCCCGAATGCCCGGTACCAAAATCATCTGCACAAATAGGGAAACCCAGACCCTTACATTTTTGAATCCATTGATTGGCTCGTTGATAATCCACCACCATGGTCTCTGTGATTTCCAATTTCAATCGGGCTGGAGACACACCCTTTGATTTCATCAACTGGACCACATGATTGAGGAACAAATCGTTGTCTAATTGTTTCGGAGAAACATTGATGTTGATGAAGAAATGTTCTGGTAACTGACTGAGCACATGACAGGCACGCTCAAAAACCAATCGCCCCACATCCACAATCAGATCAGTTTCTTCAGCCAATGTGATGAACTCGAAGGGTGAAATCATCCCTTTTTCTGGATGCTCCCAGCGGCTCAAGGCTTCGAAACCTGCAATGTTTCCAGTTTCAATGTCATTGATGGGTTGGTACACGGTTTGAATCTGTTGGTTGGCAATCGCAGAACGCAATTCACTCTCCATCTTTATTTTGCTCAAGCCTTCATCTTCTATGACAGATTCAACTTCAGAAAAAAGCACATCAGTGCTGAATGTATTGTCAGATGATAACAAAGACCTAAAACGCTTTAGGAGCACCCTAACCAAAGCCTTAACTATCGGGTCACTGCTTTTCAAACGTTCAGTGATTTGATTGGTTTTTACTTCTAATAAAGCCAAATCCGTGGCAGCCCTGGCTGATGTGGACCTGGGCTGTTGATCCAGCACACCCATTTCACCAAACAAATCACCTGCCACCAGTGTGTCCAAGGTTTCGTTTTCGATGAAGATGTCAACCTTCCCTTGATCAATCACAAAAGCGCAGTCTGATGCCTCTCCTTGATTGAAAATGATGTCACCTGCTTGATAAAACTTAAGATGAGAGCCCATGATAAACCTCCAGTGATGTCATTTTATTCTGAACCTTTTATCCACAAATGGCAAACAAAATAGCCTTTGAGTCATGATTTATCAAAATTCAGGCAAAAAAAATCCCCAGCTGAACTGAGGATTTCTCTTCATGTCGTTTCGCTCTATCAGAAGGCTGATTGATTCAACAGCTCTTCATTGATAAACACTTCTGATTTCTCACGCATGGCAGCAATGATCAGTTGTTGCTCATTGGCTTTGATATTCCGAGCAAGTTGTGCTGATTCTGCTGACAAGTCTATGCTAGATAAATCAGCATCATTGATGTTTTTTAAGATCACCAATGCCACATCATTTCCGTTAGCATTTTCAATGGTTGCTGTTGGTGTTTCTGTCGCTTCCAATGTCATGTTGAAAACATTTTTTACCAAAGTAAATGGGTGCTCAGACCCTGATCTTTTGACCGACGTGGCATCTACTACCACCAATTCATTGGATTCTGCTACATTTTGTAATGTCAAGTTTTCATCATTGATTTGCGCAATCAGCGTGGCAGCCAAATCATCCGCTTTATTTTTAGCTTTTTGATTTTTTACCGCTGTTTCGACAGTGTCTTTCACCAAATCAAATGCTTTTAATTCAGCCTCTTTACTTTCATTTAAATGCAAAAAGACAATGTGGGTATCAGAAATATTGATCACATCAGAATTTTGCAGGTCATCTTTGACTAAAGAAGAAAAAGCCGCTGCCTTGAAATCTTCATTAGCCGCCAGGCCTTCACCACCATTTCTATCGAATAATTCGGTTGTTTTGAGTTCTAAACCCGCCGCTTCGGCAACTGGATCCAAACTGTCTTCAGCATCTAAGACCAAGGCCGCCAATTCACTGGCCTTGTCCAAAAACAGGTTTTCAGCTTCTTTGGCTTGTAATGCTTGAACAATGTCATCTTTGACCTCTTCAAACAGAGGTGGTTCAGGTAACTTGATGTCATTCAACTGAATCAAATGATAACCAAAAGTGGTCTTAACCACATCAGAAATACTGCCAGACTCCATAGCAAACAAAGCATGGTCAAACTCAGCGACCATATCACCTGGGTTAACCCAACCCAAATCACCACCCTGTCCAGCTGAGCCAACATCTTGGGACTCAGATTGGGCCAATGTAGCAAAATCTGCACCTTCATCTAACTGTTTTTTGATATCTTGAATTTTTACCAAAGCATCATCTGACTCATTAATTAATATATGAGATGCCAGACGTTGTTCTGATTTAACATACAATTCTTTGTTATTTTCAAAATGAGAAAGTGCTTGCTCATCAGATATTTCTATCCCTGAAGCCACTTCTTCTGCATTCAACTCAATATAATCAACAGCAACCATAGGAGCAGTCATGTATTGTGCCTTGTTTTCTTCATAATAAGCCAACAACTCATCATCAGTATATGTCACTTCATCCAAGTAATTATTAGGTGAAATTACGGCATATTCAAAATCCCTGGTTTGCAAGTTCAAAGCGGCCATGGCTTTCTGTTCGTAAGGTGTAGTGAATGTTGTTACATCTAGTGCATCATTGATGGCAGTGGCCACCAAACCATCTATGATTTTTCCCTCTAACACCGCAGACGATTGATTGGTTTGAGCCAAGAATGCAGCATACAGTTCGGTACTGAATTGACCGTTTTCATCCTTAAAGGTGGCAGCGTCTTCTAAAATATTTCTGATTTCAGCGGCTGTAACCACATAACCATTATCAGAAGCCGCTTGCTTAAACAATTCGTTGTTTATCATCGATTCTAAAAAGTTACGTTTCATCATGGGTGAATCAAAATAACTGGGATCAAATCCATCACCAAACTGATTCATTAAATTTTGTCTGTACTGGCCAAATTGTTGACTGTAATCATTCAATGAAATTTTTTCTCCATTGACGACCGCAACAGCATCATTACTCGACTGGGTGAAATAGTCTTGCACACCCCACATGGCAAAAGCCAAAATCAACAACCCCATAATAAAGGTCATTAACAAACCTGAAGATTTTTTTCTGATCCAAGTTAACATGTTCAAAATACCTAAAAAAAAACTAAAAAAAAAGGGTGTCAAAAGACACCCTTTTTAGTATGGCGGAGCGGACGGGACTCGAACCCGCGACCCCCGGCGTGACAGGCCGGTATTCTAACCAACTGAACTACCGCTCCGAATCTGGTGGGTGCTGAGGGGATCGAACCCCCGACCCTCGCCTTGTAAGGGCGATGCTCTCCCAGCTGAGCTAAGCACCCGATTCAGTGGAGCGTCAGTTTACTGCATCTTTAAGTGCTTTACCAGCCTTAAATGAAGGAATTTTTGCAGCTTTAATTTCAATGGTTTCGCCAGTACGTGGGTTACGACCTTGACGTGCTGCACGCTCTTTTACAGCAAAAGTTCCAAAACCAACAAAAGTCAATTTGTCATCGTTTTTCATGGCATTGGTAATGGTATCTACAACGGCATCAAATACATCTGAAGCGGTGTTTTGAGAGACATCTGCAGATTCTGCAACTGCTCTGATGAAATCTTGTTTTTTCATTTCTTAACTCCTTCGTTCTTATTTTTAAATCCGACATTCCGTCGAGAAAGGCGCATTTTATACTAACAATTAGCTTTTATGCCAATTTATTTTAACTATTTTTAAACTTTTTTATTTTTTTTCATTTTTGGCCAAAAAAGCAGTCTCAAGCTACATGATTTGAAGCACAATTGCCAGCATTAATGGCGGTTTTCTTTCTCAGAAACTTTGGTTTTGACTGCCGCAGTGGCTTGACGTACATCAGTTACTGATTTTTCAATGGGTACAATCTTGTGTGCCAAAGCCAGGGTCAACACCTCATCAATCCATTTAACTGGAATGATCTCCAACTGATTGAGAATGTTGTCAGGCATTTCTTTCAAATCTTTTTCATTCTCCTTAGGAATGATTACTGTTTTGATACCGCCTCGCAATGCAGCCAATAATTTCTCTTTCAAGCCTCCAATGGCTAACACCCGACCCCGCAAAGTGATTTCACCGGTCATCGCTACGGTCCTTTTGACCGGATTATTGGTTAAAGCTGAAACCAAAGCTGTACACATACCAATACCAGCACTTGGGCCGTCTTTGGGCGTGGCACCTTCTGGAACATGAATGTGAATGTCATTGGCCTTAAATAAAGATTCATCAACACCCAATATGTGCGCTCTTGATTTCACAACAGACAAGGCCGCCTGTATTGACTCTTTCATCACATTGCCCAGATGACCTGTGAGTGATAACTTACCTGCACCCGGATAAACAGCCGATTCTATTTGCAATAAATCACCGCCCACTTCGGTCCAAGCCAAACCTGTCACCACACCGACTTCATCTTTCTTTTCTGCCACACCATAACTGAATTTTTGCACGCCTAAAAATTCTGCCACATTTTTAACTGACACATTAAGGGTGTTGATCGACGCTTCAGTGAGGATTTTCTTGACCGCTTTTCTTGCCACCTTGGCCACTTCACGCTCCAAGCCCCTGACTCCAGATTCTCGGGTGTAAAAACGGACCATTTCTTTGATGGCTGCTTTCGAAATTTTGACCTCTGACTTACTTAAGCCATGGGCTTTCAATTGTTTGGGTATTAAATAACGTGTGGCAATTTCAATTTTTTCTTCTTCTGTATATCCCGGTATGCGAATGATCTCCATGCGATCACGCAATGGACCAGGTATATTCAAAGAGTTTGCCGTCGCAATAAACATCACTTCTGAAAGGTCAAAATCGACTTCCAAATAATGATCAGCAAAAGCATTGTTTTGCTCTGGATCCAACACTTCTAATAGCGCTGCTGCTGGGTCACCTCTAAAATCTCGGGACATTTTGTCCAATTCATCCAATATCATCACTGGATTACACTTTTTTACTTTACTCAAGTTTTGTATCACACGACCTGGCATGGAACCAATGTAGGTTCGTCTGTGACCACGAATTTCTGATTCATCAGAAACGCCTCCCAAAGAAAAGCGACTGAATGACCTGTTGGTTGCTTTGGCAATCGACTTGCCGAGAGAAGTTTTTCCGACACCTGGCGGGCCCACCAAACACATAATGGCGCCTTTCATTTTAGGTGTGCGCTGTTGCACTGCCAAATACTCTAAAATTCGCTCTTTAATTTCATCCAAACCATAGTGATCTTCGTCCAACACTTTCTTGGCATAGGCCAAATCAAGCTTAAGCTCAGAGCGTTGCTCCCATGGCAATGCCAACACCGTGTCCAAGTAGTTTCTGACCACCGTGGCTTCTGCCGACATGGGTGGCATCATTTGTAATTTTTTGAATTCTGAATCCACCTTTTCTTTGGCCGCTTTAGGCAAAGGCGTCTGGCTGATTTTTTGCTCTAATTCACCGTATTCTGAATTGGTTTCATCAATATCAGTCAACTCTTTTTTGATGGCTTTGATTTGCTCATTCAAATAGTATTCACGCTGATTTTTCTCAATTTGCCCTTTCACACGACCACGGATTTTTTTCTCCATCACCAACATTTCCAACTCTTTTTCTATCAAAGTCAAAATGTACTCAAGGCGGGCTTTGGCATCGAGAATTTCTAAAATCGTTTGTTTTTCTTGGTGTTTGATTTGTAAATGAGCAGAAACGGTATCAGTTAACTTTTGGAAGCTTTCTATGCTGCCAATGTTATTCAGAATTTCTTTGGGTATCTTTTTATGCTTGTTTACATAATCTGCAAATCGCTCTCGCAATGCACGTTTCAGTGCCGCCGTTTCGGCATTGTTTTCAGGTTCAATGCAACGTAACTCTTGGTAGTCAGCCTGAAAAAATTCTTGATCAACCAAGCCTTGAAGTTGCACTCGGGTTTTGCCTTCTATCAACACTTTGTGGGTGCCGTCTTGAAGCTTCACCATTTGCAATATGGAAGACAAAGTACCCATTTCAAACACGTCATCTACTGTGGGTTGATCTTCTTCTGGGTGTCGCTGAGCCACCAGAATCACGGGCGAATTGTCTTTCATCGCCGTTTCTAGTGCTTTGATGGATTTTTCCCTGCCAACAAACAAGGGAACCACCATACCAGGGAATACCACCACATCTCTCAGTGGCAATACAGATGTTTTCATTGTCATGTTTTTGCTCTGCTTATTCTGTCCCTTGATTGGGAATGGCACCGTAAACGATGTAAGGGCTGTTGCCATCTTCTATAACAGCACGGTCAATAACCACTTTTTCTACATTGTCTAAATCAGGTAAATCGTACATGATATCCAACAGGGCGTTTTCCATTATGGTTCTTAAACCGCGTGCCCCAGTTTTTCGAGACAAAGCCAAAGTGGCGATGGACTCGTAAGCATCTTCCCTGATTTCTAATTCCACATTTTCCATGTCAAACAAGCGCATGAATTGTTTAGAAATTGCATTTTTTGGCTCTTTCAATATCCTAACCAATGCATCTTTATCCAACCTTTCCAAGGTGGCCGAAACAGGTAACCTACCCACAAACTCTGGAATCAAGCCAAATTTAACCAAATCATCAGCTTCCAGTCCTTTGAACAAAGCCAATTCTTCTTCATGTTCTTTTTGAGATGCCACTGTAGCAGAGAATCCTATACCTGTTTTCACAGAACGTTCCTGAATGATTTTCTCCAATCCAGAAAAAGCACCACCACAGATGAACAATATGTTTTTGGTATTCACTTGCAAAAATTCTTGCTGCGGATGCTTCCTACCACCTTGTGGCGGAATCGAAGCCACGGTGCCTTCAATTAATTTCAACAACGCTTGTTGAACACCTTCGCCAGAAACATCTCGCGTGATTGAAGGGTTTTCTGATTTGCGTGACACCTTGTCTATTTCATCAATATAAATGATGCCAGACTCTGCTTTTTCTACATCGTAATCACAATTTTGTAATAATTTTTGAATGATGTTTTCAACATCTTCACCCACATAACCAGCTTCAGTCAAAGTGGTGGCATCCGCAATGGTGAATGGAACATTCAAGATTCGTGCCAATGTTTCGGCCAACAACGTTTTACCAGAGCCTGTAGGGCCTACCAATAAGATGTTTGATTTTGAAAGCTCAACCTCAGAACCGTCGGTATAGTTAGAGCGTATTCTTTTGTAATGGTTATAAACCGCAACAGCCAATACTTTTTTGGCAGTTTCTTGGCCAATAACATAATCATTGAGCAATTCATGAATTCGCTTGGGTGTAGGCAAATCTTCCAAGCCTTCAGACAGGTTCTCTTCTATTTCGTCACGAATGATTTCATTACACAAATCCACACATTCATCACAAATAAAGACACTGGGCCCTGCGATCAATTTGGTCACTTCTTGCTGGTTTTTTCCACAAAAACTGCAATGCTTGATTTCTTCAATTCCTCTGTCTTCGCTCATTTCGCTGTATAGATTAGTTAAGTTTATATGACAATATCATACAAAATTCACCTCATAATATCGATCATTTGGGAGAATTTTGCTTTACTGTTTTTGAATATGTGGGAATTGTCTGAATATTCAAGACAATTTTCTTCTCAATGACAAATTGGGGGAATCATCAGCCGAAGAACAAAGCACATGTTCTTCGGCCAATAAATGGTCATTATCTTTGGGTGATCACTTGATCAATGATGCCATATTCTTTGGCCTCTTCAGCACCTAAGAAATGGTCTCTGTCAGTGTCTTTTTCTACTTTTTCAATGGGTTGGCCAGAATGTTTCGCCATCAACTCATTCATCTTTCCTTTGATTTTCAACATCTCACGAGCATGAATATCAATATCAGAGGCTTGACCTTGAAAACCACCCAATGGTTGGTGGATCATCACCCGGGCATTGGGCAAAGCATATCGTTTACCTGCAGTACCTGCATTCAACAAAAAAGCACCCATACTGGCGGCTTGTCCAATACACATGGTACTGACATCCGGTTTGATGAATTGCATGGTGTCATAAATCGACATCCCGGAAGTGATCACACCACCGGGGCTGTTAATGTACATATTGATGTCTTTATCAGGATTTTCTGCCTCTAAAAACAACAATTGAGCAACAACCAGATTGGCCATATGATCATCAATTGGGCCCACCAAGAAAATGATGCGCTCTTTCAGCAACCGTGAATATATGTCATAAGAACGTTCACCTCTGGCAGTGCGTTCTACCACCATCGGGATTAAATTCATTGCTTCTTTGTTTTCAAAGGTCATGATCAGTTCCTCACAAATCAGGCTTTTGGCTTCATAATATCATCAAAAGATTTTTTATCTTCAACGATAGACACTTGAGACTCTACCCATTCCATCACTTGAGCTTCCATGACATTTTGTTCAACACCAGACATCAATTCAGGGGTCTTGTAATACATTTGAACCACTTCTTCTGGTTTTTCAAATGTCTGAGCCATCTCATTGATTTGTTCACGCACTTTAGCAAAGTCGGTTTTGATGTCTTGCTCTTTGGCGATGTTTTGCAAAATCAACGTGTTCAAAATGCGGTTAGAAGCTTGCTCTTTAAAGGCGTCTGCTTCAGGCAATGGTGCATCTTGAATACCCATTTGTTTTGCTCTTTGTACTTCTTGCTCCGCCATATGCTGACTTTCACGCTTGACCATAGACTCAGGCAATAGAGTGCCTTCACAAGCACCACGCAAAGCAGCCAAGGCATTGTTTTTAAAGTCCATTGAAATGGATTGTTTCAATTCACGCTCTAAGTTTTTGCGGATGTCGCTCTTGAATTCTTCTACTTCACCACTTTCAACGCCAAATGATTTCACAAATTCTTCATCAACTTTTGGCAATTTGGCTTTTCTTACATCGGCAACATCAAATGACACCGTGGCTTTTTTACCAGCCAATTCCGCTACATTGAAGTCAGCAGGGAAATCAACTTCTACTTCAGCAGATTCTTTGACTTTCAAACCGATGATGGCTTTTTTCAATTCAGCAGGGATGTTGCTTTCACCTAACAAAACACCCATTTTTTCGGTGCCTTCTGCAGGGTATGCAACTTCACCTGATGTTTTGTACTCTATGGTAACCAAGTCACTGTTAGCAATCTTGCCTTTACTTTCTTTCCAGTCTTGCTTTTGCTTTTGCAAGTTAGCTATCATGCCATCAATGTCTTTATCAGTGATTTCAGCCGCCATTTTTTCAACTTTTAATGCGCTGTAATCAATACTTGGAACTTCAGGCATCAATTCAACTTTGGCTTTGAAAGCAAAACCGCCGTCTTCCTTGTCATCCGCCTCAGTCACTTCAGGAGCCGCGACAATGTTTAATTCATTGTCTTTTAACGCTTGCTCGATGGAGTTTTGCATCATTTCGCCCAACACTTCTTGACGAGCGTGCTGACCAAATCGTTGCTTCAAAATATTTTTTGGCACTTTGCCTTGTCTGAATCCTTTCAATCGAACTTCTTTTCCAAGCTCAACCAATTTGGCATCTACTTTTGATTGAATTGCATCTGCTGCTAAATCGATGTTAACAATTCTTTCCAAGCCTTCTGACTGATCAATAGAGATTTGCATCTTTACTCCAAAGTTTTCTAATTCAATAAATATGGTGCGAAAGGAGAGACTCGAACTCTCACATCAAAGATACTGGTACCTAAAACCAGCGCGTCTACCAATTCCGCCACTTTCGCAATGTTTGTTGTATATGGGGCAATTGAAAATAAAATTCAAGATGCCAACACCCCCAAGGGGGATACATATATTTTGATGAGAAGAATGAATGGGGTGGCCGATGGGGCTCGAACCCACGACAACCAGAATCACAATCTGGCGCTCTACCAACTGAACTACGGCCACCATATCAACCCCGCCTGGCGCGCCCGGCAGGACTCGAACCTGCAACCCTCGGCTTAGAAGGCCGATGCTCTATCCGGTTGAGCTACGGGCGCATTGCGGTTTTAATTAATGGTCGGGGTAGAGAGATTCGAACTCCCGACCCACTGCTCCCAAAGCAGTTGCGCTACCAGGCTGCGCTATACCCCGACTGGTCTTACTTCACTCATTTCATCAAGCTGGCGAATTTTATACGTTCACCACCTCAAGTTCAATCATAAAATAAGTTTTATTCTTCGCCTCCTTGGCAAAGTTTTTGGTCATTGATAGTTACCAACGACCGGTAAAATGGCGCGCCCGGAAGGATTCGAACCTCCGACCACCTGGTTCGTAGCCAGGTACTCTGATCCAACTGAGCTACGGGCGCTCAAGGGTTGCGAATTATGTTGTTTTTAAAATTTAAAGTCAACACTAATTCTCACTTTTTTTCACCTCACCCACAAAGGCAGTGTGAAAATGGCGGAGAGTGAGGGATGTATAAAAAACGTCCTGTTTTTTACCCCTTCGGGGCGCCTTCGGCGTGAAAAATCGTTCCAGACGATTTTTTTGAACCTCGGGACTTCACCGTCACCATCCAACATTTTTTAAAATAGCAAAGTCTTGCTGTTTTAAAAAATGGCGGAGAGTGAGGGATTTGAACCCTCGATGGGCTTTTGACCCATACTCCCTTAGCAGGGGAGCGCCTTCAGCCGCTCGGCCAACTCTCCGTTCTTCACAATGATTTTTTTACTTGCCATTGTTTACAAGTTACGGCGCTCCCATGGGAATCGCCTGACTTCGGGCTCCTGCCCTTCGCCCTTCGGGTCCGCTTCGCGGGGCTAAAATGTTCCAGACATTTTAGTCGTCCGCTCGGCCAACTCTCCGTTCTTTGTAACTTTTTTATACTTGATGTCACTTTCAAGTGTGTTAAAGCACTGCTTTAACGGGTCGCTCATTTTAAGTGATAAAATGATTTTTGCAACTTGAATTTGAAATATTTAGGGATTTTTTATCGGTTGCCTAAATTGTCTTCAGAATGGTCTTCTGTCTCCAGCTCAACAACCACTTCTGTTTGTTCATTTTTAATGCGTTCATAAATTTCTTCCCTATGAACGGCAATTTCTTTTGGGGCATTGATTCCAATTCTGACTTGGTTTCCTTTGATGCCAAGGACAGTGACCGTTACATCGTCACCTATCATCAGCGTTTCACCAACTCTTCTTGTCAAAATTAACATGCTATTCTCCTTATATGTTTCTATTCAGCCCTCGGGGCAGGCTGTTCCAATTGAGCCTTGTTTTTATTTTTTTCAGCCCAGACAGAAAATAGATTAAACTATATTTCTGTCTGCATTTAAAGTGCTATTTTTACTTTTGCTGTAATGATTTCATTACTTCATCGATAGATTTTTCAAGGGTTTTTACATCCCCATCACCACCACCTTGTGCAAAATCAGGGCGACCACCACCCCTGCCACCCAAGGGTGCCAACACATCTTTAATAACCACGCCCGCTTTGACCGTTTTGCAAAGGGCATCTGTCACTCCGACCAATATTTGTGCCTTGTTATCAATGACATTGGCAAACACAACCACACCTTGATCAAATTTTCCTTTGAATCCATCAATATGGTCTCTCAATACTGACACTTCTGTATTTTCAAACACATGTGACAAATAATGCACCCCATTCACCTCTGCTACGGAAGCAAAGACATCTTTCACAGCTGCATTGGCTTGCATTTGTTTAACGCCATCTATCTCTGCTTGCAATGACTTGTTCTTTTCCAGCAGTTGTTGCACCGATTGCTCTATATGGTTGGGTTGCGCCCTTAATATATGCGCCAATTCTTTTAATTGTTGCTCACTGTTTTGAACCCACAACAATGCCGCTTCGCCGGTGACCGCTTCAATGCGTCTGATACCAGAAGCCACAGCCGTTTCTTCCGTGATTTTAAACAGGCCTATGTCACCCGTGGCATCCACATGGGTACCACCACACAGCTCCACTGAAAATCCACCAAAATCCATGACCCTGACGCCATCACCATATTTTTCACCGAACAAAGCCATGGCACCACTGGCAACCGCATCATCAAAACCCATGACATTGGCCTTGGCTTGGTAATTCGCTCGTATGGCTTGGTTGACCTGTGTCTCAACTTGTTGCAACACCTCAAGACCAATGGCTTGATCATGTGAAAAGTCGAAACGTAATTTTTCCGCATTCACCAATGAGCCTTTCTGCTGCACATGTGACCCCAATGTCTCTCGCAAGACCTTGTGCAATAAATGGGTGGCTGAATGATTCAAAATCACTTGCTTTCGGTGCTTTCCGTCCACTTTGGCCACAATTTTTTGACCCTCATGAAGGACACCGCTTTCCACGGTCACATGATGCAAATGAAATTGGTTGGCTGCCTTTTGTGTGTCTGTAACGCTCAACAGCAAACCATCATCACCTGAGATTTGACCAATGTCACCCACCTGCCCACCTGATTCGGCATAAAATGTTGTGGCATCCAAGACCACAATCGCTTGCGCTCCTGCTTGCAACTGACTGACTTTTTGATCACCTTGAACCAAAGCCACCACTGAAGCTTCTGTTTCCAAATCACGGTAACCCGAAAACTGAGTGGCTGGTAAAGATTGGATGATTTCTGCCGACAACTGATTACTCTGAGTAAACTGCTTACTTGAACGTGAACGTTCTTTTTGAGCAGCCATTAAAGCTTCAAAACCAGCCACATCCACAGAGCGATCAGATTCTCGGGCCACATCTTGAGTCAAATCAAGCGGAAAACCATAAGTGTCATACAATTTAAATGCCACTTCACCACTGACGGCATCACCTGCAGGCAATGATTGTGTTAATTTGTTGTATTCCTGCATACCCAGGCCCAAGGTTTCAGCAAACTTCTGCTCTTCTTTTTTTAATCCCTTCATAATGGCATCTTGTTGTGAAACCAATTCAGGGTAGTCTGCGCCCATCACTTCAGCCAATGCGGGCACCATTTGATAAAAGAACAACGATTGAGCACCCAATTTATGCCCATGCCTGGCGGCCCTTCTGATGATTCTTCGCAAAACATACCCTCGCCCTTCATTTGACGGTAATACGCCATCTGCAATCAGAAAAGCACAGGTCCTGATGTGATCTGCAACGACTTTCAATGATGGGTCTTTTAAATTTCGGGCACCTGTTAATGCCGCTGCTTTTTTTATCAAATGTTGAAACAAGTCAATGTCATAATTATTGTGCTTGCCTTGCATGATTGATGCGATGCGCTCCAAACCCATGCCCGTATCAACACAAGGCTCTGGCAACGGCAATAAAGTACCATCAGCTTGGCGGTCATATTGCATGAACACCAAATTCCAAATTTCTATGTAACGATCACCATCTTCTTCTGGTGTTCCTGGAGGCCCACCTGCGATGTCCTCGCCATGGTCATAAAAAATTTCTGTACAAGGCCCACAGGGGCCTGTGTCACCCATTTGCCAAAAATTATCTTTGGCACCAATGCGAGAAAGGCGGTCTTTTGGAAAACCCATGTCATCCAACCAGATGCGTTCAGCTTCATCATCTTCCTCAAAGACTGTGACCCATAATTTTTCCACGGGCAATCCCATCTCTTTGGTCAAAAAGTCCCAAGCCATTTGAATCGCTTCTTTTTTGAAATAATCACCAAAGCTGAAATTCCCCAACATTTCAAAAAAGGTGTGGTGTCTTGCTGTATAGCCCACTTGATCTAAGTCGTTGTGTTTACCACCTGCCCTGACACAGCGCTGAGAAGATGTGGCACGCGTATAATTTCTTTTTTCGGCACCTAAAAACACATCTTTGAACTGTACCATGCCCGCATTAACAAATAACAACGTAGGATCATTACCTGGAATCAAAGAACTGCTTTTGACTTTGGCATGTTGGTTTTCTGCAAAAAAATTTAAAAATTTCGCCCTGATTTCTTGTGTGCTCAGCATAGGAAAAAGTTCAGTAATAAAACCGTGTGATTGTATTGAACTGGCTGACAAGTTACAACTGGATTAAATTCTGTTTGCACAAAAAAAGGCGCATCAAGCGCCTTTATGGTGTTCTATATGACAATCAGCCTATCAGGCCACTTAAATAACCCATTTTCCAAGCCGCAATAAATGCACCACCCAAAACGCCGACTGTCACCAACCACTTGATGGCATTTGAGCCACCTGACGCCTCTTCTTGTATTGGGGCAGCCGTGCCATGAGGTGCCGTTGTCTTTTGTGCGGCCTCTTTACTGGCAGGTTCAGGCATACCTGGTGTTTGAATCAAAAAACGCAGGTTATCAAGTTTCACTTCATCACCTACATTTAAATGTGCTTCTTCCACTTTATCGCCATTCACATAAGTCCCGTTAGAAGAACCCAAGTCTTTCACCGTTAAACCATCGGCCTCCACTGTGATTTGCGCATGTTTTCTGGAGATTCCATCGGCATTGATGCACACATGACACTCTGAATGACGCCCCAGTACTGTGGCGCCTCGCAAGGGAAATGTTTTTCCAAAGTAAGCACCAGAAACTCCACGCAAAACAAATTTAGGCAAGGCCATGCGAATTCTGGTGCGATTGTCGTCCTCTTCTTCTTCCACTGAGTCCAAAACCTTCAAGTGCACTTGCGCCATAATGATCAAATCATTGGGACGCACTTCTTTGTTTTGCTTCACCAATTTACCATTGACGGAGACCAAACGCGCTTCATTGTCTATTGAAATCGACATCTCGTTCCCTTTGACATGTAATGTGGCATGCACATCTGCCAAACCTTTGTCTTTGATGACCACATCCGCATCATCAGATGCGCCAATGCGATAGCTGCCATCGACCAAGTCCTTGTCGTTCATTTCACCATGAGGAAAGTTTAATTTCATTGTTTTAAGTCCCGCAAAATATCGTTTTAAAGGTTTTTTGTTCTTTTGATTATAGCAAACTCAACAATCGGCGCAAGCAAACAATCAAGCACTTGCCAAGTTAATCACAGTTTTCCCAGCCATGTATTTTTGCAACACCTCAGGAACCAAAACACTGCCATCTGCCTGCTGGTAATTCTCCAACACCGCAATCAAAGTCCTGCCCACAGCCAATCCAGAACCGTTCAATGTATGAACCAATTGTGGCTTTTTCACCTCAGGTGAACGGAATCTGGCTTTCATTCTGCGTGATTGAAAATCCACACAGTTAGATACTGACGAGATTTCTCGATAGGTATTTTGAGCCGGCACCCAGACTTCTAAATCGTATGTTTTGGTGGCAGAAAAACCCATATCACCTGTACACAGCACAATCACACGGTAAGGCAGCCCCAAGTCTTGCAAGATTGCCTCTGCATGCCCCGTCATTTCTTCCAAAGCTTCAAATGATTTATCTGGGTGAACGATTTGCACCATTTCCACTTTCTCAAACTGATGTTGGCGAATCATGCCTTTGGTGTCTTTGCCATAGCTACCTGCTTCGCGTCTGAAACAAGGTGTGTGAGCAGTCATTTTGATGGGCAATTCCGCTTCATCAATGATGGTATCAGCCACCAAATTGGTCAGCGGTACTTCAGCCGTAGGAATCAAGTAACGCTCGTCTTCAGTGATGAAAGCATCGTCCGCAAACTTAGGCAACTGACCTGAACCTTGCATGGTTTGGGCATTCACCAAATAGGGCACATAAAACTCTTTGTAACCGTGGGACTGGGTGTGTTTGTCCAACATGAATTGAGCCAAAGCGCGGTGTAATTGCGCCATTTCTCCGGTCAACAATGTGAATCGAGAGCCTGATAAATTGGCGGCTGATTCTGCATCCAATCCCTTATTATGCTCACCCAATTCAACATGGTCTTTGACATCAAAATCATATGTTTGAGGCTCACCCCAAACACGCACTTCCACATTATCATCTTCATCTTTGCCCAAAGGGACAGAATCATCGGCCAGGTTGGGAGTGAATAAAATCACTTCATCCATTTGAGCCAAGATGGTTTTCAATTGCTCCTTTGATTCATCCAAAGATTGGCCAATGGCAGCCACTTCATCTAACAAAGGCTGTACGTCTTCACCTCGCCCCTTGGCTTGACCAATGGATTTTGAAATGGTGGTTCTTTTGTTTTGCAAAGCTTCCGTTTCTAATTGCACGGCCTTTCTGGACTGTTCCAGCGCCTGCCAAGCGGCGACATCCAGCTGATATCCACGGTGGGCTAATTTTGCTGCGGTTTGTTCTAATTCATTGCGTAAAAGTTGCGGATCTAACATGTCCTGTTCCTTTGCCAGTATAGAGAAAGCGAGCCATTTTAAAAGAGCAGGCAGAATAAATAAACCAATCAGATTTATTTTTGTTGCCAGACAAAGGTTTTTTCATCACCACCGTGCTTTTCCAACCAAGCTTCATGCGCAGCAAGTTCTGCATCTGTGGCTTTGATTGCGCGCAATGGCGGCAGCTCATCTAAATTAAACTGTAAACTTTGTAAGCCACAGTCTTGACTGACGGATAAATCCAAATGGGTTTGGCCGCCAGTCATGGCCAAAAACACTTGCCCCAAAATCTCAGAATCTAATAAGGCCCCGTGCAATGTTCTGTGCTCATTACTGATGCCATAACGGCGACACAAAGCATCCAAGTTGTTTTTGGCTCCTGGGTGCTTTTCTTTGGCCACAGTCAAACTGTCAGTGATTTTACATATGTCTTCCAAGCGAAAATCTTTTCCGCACAAAAGCAACTCATTGTTGATGAAGCCAACATCAAAGGGCGCATTGTGAATCACCAACTCAGCACCTTTAACAAAATCAACGAATTCATCCACGATGCGTTCAAACGTGGGTTTGTCACTTAAAAACTCTTGTGTAATACCATGCACCGCCAATGCTTCGGCATCAATCTCAAAATTAGGCTGTGTGTATTGGTGATAATGTTCATCGGTGACTTCCCTGTTTTGCACCACAACAGCACCAATTTCAATGATCCGGTGACCATCCTCGGGCTTCAACCCCGTGGTTTCGGTATCCAGCATGATTAATTTGCCATCAATCAAATTCATGTCAATTGCTCCGCTTCTGCTCTGGCCGCTTCATCGACCCGTTCATTGTTTTCATCACCTGAATGGCCTTTTACCCAATGCCAATCAATGTGGTGTCGTTGCATGGCTTCATCCAATTGTTGCCACAGTTCTTTGTTTTTCACCGTTTCTTTTTTGCTATTTTTCCATCCCTTGGCTTTCCATCCGTGAATCCAAGATGTGGCACCATCCATGACGTATTTAGAATCGGTAAACAAAGCGATATCACAAGGTGCTTTCAGTGCCAAAAGGGCCGATATCACCGCTTGCATTTCCATTTGGTTGTTGGTGGTATCATGTTGCCCGCCAGACAACATTTTTTCTTTGCCTCGACACAGCAACAAAGCCGCCCAACCGCCCGGCCCAGGGTTTCCCAAGCATGAACCATCGGTATAAATCGTTACCTTTTGCATCCTTTCAGTAGTATCATTCATCTGGGCATTATAAGACATCAAACAGATATGACAATCAAGATTCACCCCATCAAGGCATTCAATGACAATTACATTTGGACCCTACATGATGACCATTATGCAGTGGTCGTTGATCCCGGTGACCCTCATGTGGTCTTGGAATACTTATCCCAACATCAGCTGTCCTTGTTGGGTATACTCATCACCCACCATCATTATGATCATGTTGATGGTTTGGTGGCACTACAAGAACAATGGGATTGTCCAGTGTACGCCCCAAACGATGAACGAATTCCTGGCCGGTTAACCACGGTAAAACAAGGTGATGTGATCAGGTTCGATGCCTTGTCATTGTGTTTTAATGTGTTGTTCACACCCGGTCATACATTGACCCATATATGCTACCACGATGATGACAACCTATTTTGTGGCGACACCTTATTCAGCTTGGGCTGTGGCCGCATGTTTGAAGGCACTGCCGCACAATTTTATAACGCATTGAGCCTTTTGAAAAACTTACCTGATGCCATCCATGTCTATTGCACGCATGAATACACCGAATCCAATTGGCAATTTGCCAATCACGTTAGGCCCAACGATAGTCAGCTTCAAGCATTTAAAAAATCATTGGACGCCAAAAGGTCTCAGCAACTGCCCAGCTTACCCAGTACCTTAGCCACTGAAAAAGCACTGAATCCTTTTCTTCACTGCGACCAAGCCGATTTGCAAAAAATATTAGCACAAAAGTTCAATCAAACCATTGAGTCTCCAGAGCAATCTTTTGGGCTGTTAAGACACTGGAAAGACCATTTTTGATTGAATTCTGCGATCGAAAACTTGCCCTGATTTTTACCAGAAAATGTAGTATGATTAATAACATGTGGCTGTGTGACCTATGAATGCTATTTAAATTTATCTTTTTTTACGTGATTTTGGCGTGCTTGACAAGCACTGCTTTGGCACAAGAGCAGCAAGGTCAAACATACCGAGTCGGTTATTTTTCAAGCCCGCCCTTGGCCTATTTAAATGAAGATACCCAACAAGCTGAAGGGTTGTTGGTTGATTTGATGAATCAAATGTCTAAGGAGCACCACTTCAAAATCAATTGGATTCATGAGGACTGGCCTACCTTATTGGAACTGGCTAAAAAAGACCAAATCGATATGGTCACTTCTGCAGGCTATAACGCTGAACGAGCCAGTTATATGGATTTTTCAAAGCAAAGTTTCATCACTGTTTGGGGGCAGGTTTTTTTACCAACCGATTCTGGGATTGAAAGTATTTTCGACTTATCCAACAAAACCATCGCCGCAATGAATGGCGATATCAATGCCATTAACTTACTTAAGCAATGTGAAGAATTTGAAGTTGAGTGTCAAATCAAAGAAGTCAATGCATACCCTGAAATTTTTGAGTTGATAAAAAATAAAGAGGTGGACGGCGGTGTTTCCAATAATTTGGTTGGCCTAGAATATGTTAAAAACACTGAGATTCTCAGCAGCAGTGTGGTTTTTAACCCATTCAAAGTTTATGTGGCCATCCCCAAAAATCATGAACGTTCTTTACTCAATATTTTTGATCAATCCATTGCCCAGTGGAAACAAAATAAAAATTCTTTTTACTATTCAACCCGACTCAAATGGTTACAAGTAGAAACCGACCAAATTTTCCCACCTTGGCTTTGGCCATTGTTACTTATTATTGGCCTAGTTACCCTGTTGGCCATTATTTTTGCAGCCTTGTTTAAGAGCCAAGTCAACCGCAGGGTCAAAGAACTTTCGGGCAGAGAAGAACAACTTCAACAAATCATCAACCTGGTGCCACACATGATTTATGTGGTGGATGTTAAGGGCAGCATATTACTGGCCAACGAAACAGCCAGTCATTTTTTCGGTTTAACCACCAAAGCATTTGAATCGATCAACAGTGATCGCTTGATGTCATCGCGTCCAGAATATGAACCGTTTTTTAACAATCAAATTTTACTGAACCCCAGAAATTCTCAGCCCATACACAAAGAGTATACCATCGATGATTTCAGTGGACAGGAACATGTCCTTTATTTATCCCGCATGCCTTTCTTAGGCCGTCACGATGAATTACCTGCCATTTTAACTGTCGGCGTGGACATTACCGAAGCCAAAAAATTTGAGGAAAAAATCAAATTCATGGCACAACATGATGCGCTGACCGATTTACCCAATCGCATATTGCTCAGTGATCGATTGACCCATTCATTGGATCGGGCCGCACAGCACAAACACCATGGTGCCATTTTATTTCTGGACATTGACAATTTTAAAAACATCAATGATTCACAAGGCCACCACATTGGAGACTTGATGATCAAAGAAATGGCCAATCGACTGAAAAGCATCATTGGTAAAGGCGATACCATTGCCAGATTGGGTGGCGATGAATTCATCATCGAGGTTTCGGAATTGGGCCAAGACTCTCAATCAGCAGAAACCAAAGCACTGAACATATGCGAACAAATCCTGCAATCAATCTCCCAAACATTTGTTCTCAAAGACCGTAAGTTTCACATCACCAGCAGCATTGGCATGGTCATATACCCCAGAGATGGGGACAACCAAAACGTATTGATTCAAAGAGCCGATACCGCCATGTATGAAGCCAAAGCCAGAGGTGGCAATCAAGTGGTGGTATTCAAAAACTTGTTAGAACAAGAAGTCATCAAATCTCATGAGCTCGAAAACGAACTGCGCAGGGCCTTGGACAAAAACCAAATACACCTAGCCTACCAACCAATCATTGCAGCAAACACAGGAAAAACCGCTGGGTATGAAGCCTTGATGCGTTGGCAACACCCTGTTAAAGGCATGATTCAACCTAATGAATTCATTCCCATAGCTGAAAAAACCCACATCATTTTGGAATTGGGTTTCTGGGCTTTGGAACAAGCATGCAAACAAATCCAAACTTGGCAGTCCCAGAGTGACCAACCATTTTTTGTGGCGGTTAATTTATCGGTAATTCAAATCAGAGACAACCAATTTTTGGAAAGGGTGACACAATTGATTCACCAATACCAAACGCCACCCAATCATTTGGAAATAGAAGTGACTGAATCTGTGTTGATGCGGGAAACCAAACGCTCCATCAGGATATTAAAAGAATTAAAGCAGCTGGGCATCCGCATTTCCATTGATGATTTTGGCACCGGCTATTCTTCGTTTAATTACATCAGAAAACTGCCTTTAGATAAAATTAAAATTGATCGTGCTTTCATTAAAGACATTCCCAATGACAGCAGCAGCATAACCATCGTCAGGACAATTTTAGGCATGGCCAAAGAAATGAATTTTGATGTCGTGGCCGAAGGCATAGAAACCCAACAGCAGGTTGATTTCTTGAAAAAAGAACACTGTCACTTTTTTCAAGGTTACTTTTTTGCCAAGCCGCAAAGAAACACAGAATTAAACCAACAAATTCAAACCAAATAATTGAAACCCTTCCACTTAATCCAATTATTCATCTTAGGAGGAGAAATAAGCAATCAAACATTATCCAAAAATCTATCGAGGCAAAGCTCAGTAATTAGCCAACGATTTCACTGGTAAGTCAGTGAGTCAGCACCTCTTGTATCGATGTTTTTTCCAATGCCGCTTCGATCAACTGATGACTGGGTCTGATTCGATATTCTTCGGATAATTGCAGGTTGATTTTCTGTTTACTTCCAATGTAGTGGACATAGATATGAGCTTTACCCATGCCAAATTCTGACAGCAGGGATTCGATGTCCTTGACTAAATTTTGGCTGTTTTCTTGACTGACAAAACACAAACGGTCGCAGTACAAGGCTATGGCGTCATTCAAACTCATCAAACTACTGATTTGGCAAGCAAAGTATTCTTTGTCGTCCTCTCCTTCTTTGCCCTTGAAGGTACGCTTTCCAGCGCTGCCTTCTATCATCACTATGGCATAATTCTCAATCTCTTCTTGGTATTCGATGAATTGTTTGGCTGTTAATGTGAATTCAAAACTCCCCGATGCGTCTGACAAGGCCATTTTCATTTTGTCACCAAAGCCCGGTCTGATACCAGTCACCATACCAAGCAAGCGAAACTCGCCACCTGACTCCATGTTCTTTTCCATGTCTGACATGCGGCTCAATTCATAGCTGCATTGGTGTTCTAAATA
>JAUIHY010000131.1 GCA_030432115.1 Gammaproteobacteria bacterium
ACCAAAAAATTACACCTAAAATCCATCATCCATGAACTTTTGTGGTTCCTTTCTGGCGATACCAACATCAAATACCTGAACCAGCATGGGGTTAAAATTTGGGATGCCTGGGCCGACGAAGAAGGTGAACTAGGGCCTGTATATGGCCACCAATGGCGCTCATGGCCTACTGCGAATGGTCAACACATTGATCAAATTTCACAACTCATTGAGCAATTGAGAAACAACCCCAATTCCCGCCGTCATTTGGTCAGCGCATGGAACGTGGCTGAAGTGGAGAACATGGCCTTACCTCCTTGTCATTGTTTGTTTCAATTTTATGTAGCGGACGACAAACTCTCCTGTCAATTGTATCAACGCAGTGCCGATGTTTTTCTTGGCGTGCCTTTTAATATTGCTTCATATGCCCTGCTCACGATGATGCTGGCTCAAGTGCTCGGCTACCAAGCAGGGGATTTTGTTCACACCTTTGGTGATGCACATATTTACAGCAACCACATCGAGCAAATGACCGAGCAAATCAAGAGAACACCTTATAAACTCCCAACCATGCGCATCAATCCGAATGTCGATGACCTATTTGCTTTCACATTTGATGATTTTGAACTCATCGACTACCAAGCACACCCACATATCAAAGGTAAGGTGGCGGTGTGAAACAATTTACCCTAATTGCAGCCATGGATGCCAATCGGCTCATTGGTGCTGATAATGACCTCCCTTGGCAGCTACCTGCCGACCTCAGAAACTTCAAGGCGGCCACATTAGGCAAAACAGTATTAATGGGCAGAAAAACTTGTGAATCATTGCCTTTCAGCTTACCCAAACGACGCAATTTAGTGCTCAGCAGGAATAAAAACTTTCACAGAGAAGGATTTGAAACGATTCAGGACCTCAAACAACTACCTGACGAAGAAATCATGGTGATTGGGGGCGCTAATATATACCGATGGTTACTGCCTTATAGTCAAAAAATGATCCTCAGCCACATCGCTGGCGAATTTGAAGGTGATGCCTATTTTCCTGAGTTCAATGAATCTGAATGGCAAGTGGTGATCAACACACGATACCCGATCAATCAAAACAACAAGCAGCTGCCATTTTCAGTGAAAACTTATGTCAGGTGTCAACCCAGCTCCCTGTGAAGCAGCAAAGCCTGTATGCCTTTACCACTCAAATACTTAAACAGCTGTTCAACCAAAAATACAGATCGGTGTTGCCCACCAGTACAACCCACTGCTATGGTGATGTAACTGCGGTCATTCGCCTCAAAATGGTTGATCCATTTTTTTGAAAAAACACACAGGTCTTTGATGTATTCTTTCACCAATTCCTGATCAGCAAAGAATGCCTTGATTGGTTCATCTTTTCCATTGTAATGCCTGAGTTCTTTCTCCCAATAAGGATTGGGTAAGCAACGGGCATCAAAAACAAAATCTGCATCAAATGGAATGCCGCGTTTAAATGCAAAGGATTTGAGTATCACAGAAACTTGGTCATTGGGCATACTCATCAGCTGCCATATTTGCTGTTTCAACTGCATGGCTTTTTGCTGACTGGTGTCAATCACCAAGTCTGCCGATTGTTTCACTTCAGCCATCAATTCAGATTCCATACGAACCGCTTCTGTTAAGCTGAATTTGTGCTGCTCAGTTGATAAAGGGTGACGCCTTCTGGTTTCACTGAACCTTTGTATCAACACTTGATTGTCGGCATTAAGAAAAAGCACTTTGATGTTAATCAATCTTTGTCTGAGCATGGACAATTGGCTTTTAAAATCTTCCAAATTATCATTTTGGCTTCTGATGTCTATCCCCACAGAGACTTTGGGGTAAAAAACAGGGTCTGATTCTATGTGCGTCACAAATTCACTCAACATGCTCAACGGCAGATTATCCACACAGTAAAACTCCATGTCCTCCAATGTACGGAGCACCACAGTTTTACCCGCACCTGACATGCCTGTTAATATAATCAGCTGTTGCATGATTGGTAAGTATTCATTATTTCTGATAATACTTGTTTTTTACTTTCAGCATTGAGTAAAGCTCGATACAAACGATGTTGTTTAAACAATTGCACCGCTTCGGCCATGATTTCCTGATGAATTTTTTTCGTATGCTCCGGAAAAGCCATGGCCACTATCACTTGAACGGCCACCTCTTCCATACCTTCGTAATCGGCTTTGTGAGCCAGTCGCGCCACAATCACGCGGATGTCATCTGAATCAGATAAACACTTTCCATGGGGCATTGCCACCCCATTATTCAAAGCGGTGTTGCCCATTTTTTCACGATCAACAAAAGACTGGTAAATGGTAAATTGTTCTTTTTCATTCACGGCAATGTGCTGTGCCAAACACTCAAACAGGCGTTTTTTGCTGATGAATGGTAACTCCAACAGAATGTGTTCTTCTTCAATAAAGTCTATGAATTTCATGTTTTAGCGAGCTGAAAGTTGCAGGACCAAAGTTCAGACATTGTATAAAAAAAACCTGACCAAGATCAGGCTTTTTTCTTTTCATGAGTTGTATGAATTTAATAGGCAGCTTGATTAAGTCTGACTGCCTCTTCTCGGTGGTGATTGGTCGCCTTGTCTTTGTGGCGTCTGATTTGCTTGTCCAGCTTGTCCACCAATAAGTCAATGGATTTATACAAGTGATCTTCTCTAGAGTCAGCAAAAAAATCTTTTCCACCAATGTGCATCGTGGCTTCAGATTGATGCTGTAACTTTTCTACTCGAATGATGACATGGGCATTCAACACCTGGTCAAAATGTCGTTTAATTTTTTCAAATTTGGTTTCGATATAGTCTCTGATAGGTTCTGTTACTTCGAGTTGATGACCTGTAATGGTTAATTGCATAATAACTACCTCATAATGAAGCCCGAAGGCTTTTGGTAAATGGCCGAACAAGCTGTACTCTTGGGTATTTTATAGCCTGGAGCCAGGAAATGAGTCATGCGAAACGCTTTGAAAAACTGAGAACTGAATGCGTCAGCCGCACGACAGAATAGATAGGGGAAATCTGATTTTTGTAGAAATTTTATTTTTGTAATATTCATAAACCTCTTGTCAATAATATAGCTGTTACTGACAATGAATTCAAGGGTTTTTGAATTATTTACCTATTGGCTATAACACCTGTTTTTTGCCCTTACATGGCAAAATCATGTCCTAAGTAAACGCGCCTGACATCCGGGTTTGCAATGATTTGCTCAGGTTTACCTTCGGTCAGCATGCCACCATCATTGAGGATATAAGCACGATCACAAATACCCAATGTTTCACGCACATTGTGATCGGTAATTAACACCCCTATGTTCTTATTTTTTAAATGAAAAACAATTTTTTGGATGTCTATCACTGACACGGGATCCACACCCGCAAAGGGTTCATCTAACAAAATATAATCAGGCTCCATCGCCAATGCCCGGGCAATTTCAACCCGCCGACGTTCACCACCAGACAAGCTGATACCCAACTGATTTTTCACATGTTCAATGCTCAATTCTTCCATCAATTCCAAACATTTATTATCACGATCCAAAGGAGTCAAATCTTTTCGCAGTTCCAAGACGGCTTGAATATTTTGTTTAACTGTCAACTTTCTGAACACTGAAGCCTCTTGTGGCAAATAACCCAAGCCCAATTTGGCACGTTCATGCATGGCATATTTTGTGGCATCCACACCATTAATCATGATGCTGCCCGCATCACATGGCACCAAACCAACAATCATATAAAAACAAGTGGTTTTCCCCGCGCCATTGGGACCCAACAGACCCACCACTTCACCAGGTTTCAACTGTAAAGAAACCGATTTGATGATTTGTCGTTTTTTATAACTTTTGGCTATCTGTTTCGCTTCAATCATTGTCTGGGACGATTTCCATATGAAACTGTTGATCAGGGTCATCACTGACCGATGAAATTTCTTGTGTCAGCAAATTAATTTCCATTTCTTGCCCTCGAGTCACGCCCATGTCACTGGTGATTTCTACATCCCCTTTGAGATAAATTTTTTCTTCCGCCTTGATGTAATCCATTTTTTTGGCCAAGATGACCATCAACTCACCGGATTCCATTTTTTGCTCAAATCGCACAGGACTGCCCGTCATATTGATGCTGTTTACACCTTTATTTTGATGCCCTATCAAGCCATATTGGGCTTTGATTATCATAGAACCCTGCTTGACGGTTAACCCTTTGGGACATTCGGTTTGTTGTTGCTTTTGACGCAACACACAACCCCCACCATCAAGCGTTATTTTTTGCTTTCTGTCACTGTCCAATGCCCAAGCAGCTGAAGTCGTAAATAAGAGTATAGCAGCGACTGACAATGCTTGCTTGCGAACAGTTTGGACCAAAAACCCATGGTCTGAAAAAATTTGAAACCGTTTTTCACAGTCTGCGTTAAAAACGGGAAACAAGACATTAATTTTAAGGGTTAATTTCCGCATGCATTTCATCCAGCACCTCTATTTCTTGTAAATTTAAATCAATCACACTGCCAATGCCTGTCATGGTTATTGCCGCTTGTTGCCATTTAATTTGAGCGGCGGTTCTGGCCTTTTCTTGCTCAGGGTAAAGTGTCAGGTTGCGGGTGTTCAGTGTGGCTTTGTTTTGCTCATCGAGCGAAACCATCGAGACTTCGTTTGGGAAAAGTATTTCAGTTTGATCGCTGTTGATGTTCGCCTCTGCTGATTTCAAATGCCAAACCACGTCGTTGACTCGATATTGGACCACAGGTTGTTTGATCATGGTTTGTTCAGAGTCGGCAAAATAAATCATTTCAGGTGAAACAATGGTGGTTTGAATCACACCGGCCTCATCCGTGATTTGAACCTCACTGTCAAACAAGGCATAGCCTTTGGTAAATGGCTTAAACTGCCACTGGGATTCTGCTGCAAATTGGAATTCATACCATGCATAGCTGCTAATGGCCAATAATGCAAAAACCAGCAAGGTTTTTAAATGATTTTGGGCTTGCATCATTGCTTACCAGCAGTGAAATCATGCGTAATACCTTGGACATCCATGATCAAGTCACACACCGCCCTGGCAGCACCGTCACCACCTTTTTTATTCACCACAACTGTCGCCTGAGATTGGACGCTTGGATGCGCATCCGCCACCGCAACAGACAATGCACAACGGGTCATGATAGGAAGGTCGATGATGTCATCACCCACATAAGCCACCTGGCTGTCATCTATTTGTAATGCGACTTTTAAATTGTCATAGGTTTCTAGCTTATTCATTCTGCCTTGATAGACATGGTTCACACCCAAAGATTTCATCCTCTCAGCAACGATCACAGAGCTTCGACCTGTAATCACTGCCACTTCAATGCCATGCTGAACCAATAAAGAAATACCCAAGCCGTCTTTGACATTGAATTTTTTGACTTCTCGCCCATCATCTGTGAAATATAAGCTGCCATCGGTAAGCACACCATCCACATCAAATATCACCAACTTTATGGCCTTGGCTTTGGCCTGAATGTCTTTTGACCATTCCATCACACCACTCCTGTTGTCAACAAATCATGAATATTCAAAGCCCCCACCAGTTGATTGTTTTGATCACAAACCAACAAGGCATGTACTTGCTTATCTTCCATGATTTGAGCGGCTTCTACCGCCATTTTATCCACTTGAATGGTAACTGGGCTCAGTGTAGCAACGTCTTTGATCTTGGTGGAAGCAAAATCAATGGATTGATTCAATGCGCGACGCAAATCACCATCTGTGAACACACCCACCACTTGATTGGTTTCTACCAAAGCCGTCATACCCAATCCCTTTTGATTCATTTCCAGCAAAGCTTCATTAAAACTGGCAGACACTGGCACTTGAGGCACTGCATCTCCGGTTCGCATCACATCTGCTATACCCAAAAGCAACCTTTTTCCCAAAGCACCGGCTGGGTGAGAACGGGCAAAATCTTCTTTGGTAAATCCACGCAGTTCCAATAAAGTGACCGCCAAAGCATCACCCATCACCAATGTGGCTGTGGTGCTGGCTGTGGGTGCCAAACCCAAAGGACAAGCTTCTTCTTTGACAGAAATATCCAAATGTACATCAGAATTTTTAGCCAAAGTGGAATGGGGTTTGCCTGTCATTGAAATCAATGGAATGCCCAGTCTTTTTAACACAGGCAAAATGGCCAAAACCTCATCCGTTTCACCCGAATTTGAAATCGCCAGCACCAAATCGCCCTGGGTGATCATGCCCAAATCACCATGACTGGCCTCACCTGGGTGAATAGAAAATGCAGGCGTACCCGTTGATGCCAATGTGGCTGATATTTTGTTACCGATGTGACCTGATTTGCCCATACCAATGACAACCACATGGCCTTTACAAGCCATCATGATCTGAATGGCAGAGACAAATTCATCACCGATGCGAGCCTGTAAATCGCTCAAGCCCTTTTGTTCTGTATCAAACACGGCATGGGCTTGCGTGATGATGTTAGATGCTGTTTGTTTCATGTCAGTTTTTAACGTATAACCAAATCATATAAGTCACATACATCAACAATAATAACACCCCTATGATTCGAGACAAAAACTTATCTTTCAAAACAAAATAAACTGAAGC
>JAUIHY010000132.1 GCA_030432115.1 Gammaproteobacteria bacterium
TTTATGTTTTTAAGGTTTTTGATGACGTGCCGAGATTCCCGATCGGGGTCGGGAATGACGGTAAGGTTAGGGTGTGGGTTGCGTTGGAATGTGATGCCGGCGAGCCGCCGGCGGTCCGGGTTTATGGATTTAAAATTTGGTTGACTAAGGCATGGTCCTTTTCTTTGATCTGTTCAGCTGGTGGGAACTGAGGATTCATGTCTTTGAGGTGCTGTGCTGTGATGGCAGCGACCATGCGGCGCATATTGGGTTTGTCATCAGCGGGTATAATATACCAAGGGGCGTGTTCGGTGCAGGTGGCATCCAGCATGTCATCGAATGCGGATTGGTACTCAGTCCATAATTGGCTCTCTTTGAGGTCGCCGATGGAGAATTTCCAGCGTTTTTCTTCTTCTTGGTAGCGACTGCGAAAGCGGTTGTGTTGTTCTTCTTGGGAAACATCGAGCATGAATTTCAAAACGGTTGTGCCGTTTTGAGTTAAATGCTGTTCGGTTTGGTTGATGTAATCAAAACGCTGTTGCCAAAAGGCTGGGGCATTGGCACGTTCTGGGTCAATGCCTTGTCCTACCAGGTATTCGGGGTGGACGCGAACCACCAAGGTTTCTTCATAGTGACTGCGGTTGAAAATTGTGATCTGGCCTTTTTTGGGGAATTGTTGGTAGCAACGCCACATGAAATCATGAGCCAATTCGTTTTTACTTGGGGCTTTGAATGCTGCGACATTTATGCCGCCTGGGTCGCAGTCGAAAAAGACGTTTCGGATGGTGGAGTCTTTACCTGCAGCGTCCATGGCTTGGAAGATGACGAGCAGGGCTTGTTTACCTTCGGCCTGCAAGGCTTCTTGGTAGTCAGCAATTTTTTTGCCTTGTTTTTTTAAGGATATGTCGTGGTCTTTGATGCATTGATCGAGCTGTTTTTGGCTGGGGCGGTCTTGATTGTTTTGGTGTTTGAAAGTATCAAAGATGGACATGTGGTTATTTTGTTTTGAATGCTTTTATTGTAACTGATGTGTGTTGATTTTTGGGTGACTGTTTGCCGGTTGGCCGCCGGTGGTCCATTTGAGTGAGCTTTAAAGATGAAGGAGATGCTCATGTCAAGCACGACGGAGGTGGCTAAACGAAGGGTGAGGTTTGTTAGAATGTGGTTTTTGATTTGAGTTACGGAATGAAAAAGGTTTTGTTTGTTTGTATGGGAAATATTTGCCGTTCGCCTTCGGCTGAGGCGGTGTTTCGGCAAGTGGTGAAGGCGCGTGGACTGGATAAGCAATACGTAATTGATTCGGCGGGCACCCATGCTTATCATGTGGGCGAAGCGCCAGACAAGCGATCTCAGAAGGCGGCTTTAAAGCGTGGCATAGATATGTCAGCACAACGGGCAAGACAGGTGGTGGCTGATGATTTCGACCGATTTGATTATTTGATTGCCATGGATAAAAGTAATTTAGCAGGCATGGTGGCATTGGCGGATGCCTCAAAGCACCACAAGGCACAATTGATGATGGATTTTGCGCAGACTGATTTTTCAGAAGTGCCGGATCCTTATTACGGTGGCGGCGATGGTTTTGAGTTGGTTTTGGATTTGTTGGAACAGGCTTGTGAAGGGTTATTGGAACAAATTGAGTCTGATGTATAATGCGCCTCCATATTAATATTTGAATCATCATGGAATTTGAACTCAAACACGAAAGCCAAGCCACAAAAGGTCCTGCCAGACGCGGTACATTGACTTTTGATCGCGGTACAGTGGAAACGCCTTGTTTTATGCCTGTGGGCACTTATGGCACGGTTAAGGCCATGTCGCCTGAGGAAATCAAAGGCATTGGTGCTGAAATTGTGTTGGGTAATACGTTTCACTTGATGTTAAGACCGGGCACGGATGTGATCCAAGCCCATGGTGATTTGCATGATTTTATGGCTTGGGACAAGCCGATTCTGACCGACTCGGGTGGTTTTCAGGTTTTTTCATTGGCCGATTGTCGAAAAATCACAGAAGAGGGTGTGACCTTTGCCTCTCCTGTCGATGGTTCAAAAGTGTTTATGGGGCCAGAAGAATCGATGCAAGTGCAGCGTGACTTGGGTTCGGACATTGTGATGATTTTCGATGAATGTACTCCTTATCCAGCTGATCATGAAACAGCCAAAACATCGATGGAATTGTCATTGCGTTGGGCCAAGCGATCCAAAGATGCTTTTGATGACAACCCCAATGCCTTATTTGGCATCGTTCAAGGCGGTATGCATGATGATTTGCGTGTTCGCTCGGCTGAAGGTTTGATTGACATTGGCTTTGATGGCTATGCCATTGGAGGTTTGTCTGTGGGCGAACCCAAAGATTTGCGCGAACAGGTGTTGAAAACAACCACACCTTTGTTACCCAAAGACAAGCCGCGTTATTTGATGGGTGTGGGCAAACCAGAGGACATTTTGGAAGCCGTGCGTCTGGGTGTCGATATGTTCGATTGCGTGATGCCGACCCGCAATGCCCGCAATGGCTATTTATTCACATGGGATGGCGTGGTCAAAATTCGTAATGCCAAACACCAATACGACAACACACCATTGGACAAAGACTGTGCTTGTTACACCTGCCAAAATTTTTCCAAATCCTACCTTCGTCACTTGGATAAATGTGGCGAGATGCTGGGTTCTCGTTTGAATACCATACATAACCTCTATTTCTACCAGGAGTTCATGCAAAAAATCCGCGAAGCCATTGAAAACGATGCTTTGGATGCTTTTGCTGATGCCTATTACCAAAGGGTAGAAGACGCCAAAAACAAAGCTTAAAAAGAAATAATTTAAACTTTTTTGTGTGGTTTCTACTTTTTGATGCATTGACTGTATATGTTCAATCAATGGAGTAAATCATGAAAGTTTTTTTAATGTTCAGTTTTTTGTTGTCCAGTTGTTCGATTTGGGCAGCTGAATTTTGTGTCACAACCAGCAGTGAATTCCGCAGTGCATTGACATCGGCTGAGAGTAATGCCGAAGATGATGTGATAAAAATGGCGGAGGGTACTTATACCACAGGGGGTGTGGCTTTTGATTACAATGCCAATGATGGTTATGACTTAACCATATCTGGCGGTTGGAGTGAGTTTTTTGGCAATGATTGTGGTCAACAAATATCCACTAACCCATTCACCACGGCCATTGATGGTGGTTCTGTAAGTAGGGGGCTCAGTGTTCGCGTGGGTGGCACGTCGGTAGTTAACCTCAGTCAGCTTTACTTCTACAATTGTTTTGTGTCAGATCCGCTCAGGGGTGGTGCGTTGAACCTGAGCCGTTATAATAATGAAAATGCAGGTCAATTTATTGTTGAAAACAACGCATTCATCAACAATCAGGCAAGGTATGGTTCAGCCATCAGCTTTGGTGCATCAGACTTGAGTGTTTTGCGAGGGAATCTGGTGGTGGCCAATCATTCAACCGCCAACTACGCAGTGGAATTGGTGAATAATGACGCTTATGGCTTGCAAGTGATCAACAACACCATGGTGTTGAATACTTCGGATGGCGACAGCGGAGGTTTGTATTTGTATGCATCAGGAACTTCCTTGGGTTTGGTTTACAACAACATCATCAGGAACAATGGAGATGTTGATTTAAGGATGCCTATCTCTAATAAATTCTATGTGAGAAATAATTTATTTGGAGCAGTTGACACTGGCAATCAAGTAGAGTTTTTTGACAATCAATTTCTGCCTTATCGCTTTGCTCCAGGGATTTTAAATTTTTCTCCCGGAGAAGCTTCACCTTTGGTGAACAATGGCATTAAACCTTGCAACATTTGTATTTTTCCCATCCCATTTGAAGACAACTGGAGTTTGACCGCATCAGATATTGCAGGTGGTGTCAGAATTCAGCAGGGAGTGATTGACATTGGTGCCTATGAATCACCATTTGAGCCTGATCTGATTTTTTGGAATTTGTTTGAGTGATGAATTAAAGCTGGGTTTTTGGGTGTAGATCTTTGGTCAAAGCATGGTCTGCACCCAATAGTTGAACGGCTTTTTGGTACCAGTGCTTGGCTGTTTTCACGGCTTCTGGTTTGTTGTAGCAGTGATTTAGGGTGTCAATGTGATTGTGTATGACGGTGTGGGTGTGTGGACTGTTCAGGCTGAATTTTTCTGTCATGGTATCAATCAGCTGTTGGTGTAAGTCAGCGGCTTTTGAACAGTGTTCCAACCCAGCCCAGCTGACTGCCAGATTGTCTTGGCTGAGTAGGGTGACAAGGTGTGTATCACCCAAGTTGTTTTTTATTAATGGCAAATGTTCTGTCAATATTTCTAAGCTTTCACTGAAATGCTCTTGTTGATTCAATAATTCTGTCAGGTTATAAATCAAAATTTGCGTGGTGACCAGGTTAGGGTGATGAATCAGCATTAAATCTAAGGTCTCACGCATCAGTTTTTCTGCCGCCTGTTTGTTATTTAATGAGCTGTAGGCATTGGCCAAATTCAGTGCCGCAGTGAGTGAGTTGATACTGGTTTTTCCGTGTAGGGTTTGCATGCTTTTATGCGCGTTCTCTAACACAGGTAGGGCTTGTTTGTGCTTGCCTTGTGCCTCTAATGTGCCACCATAACTGATGAGGGTTTTGATGTAATGGTCGTTATTTTTACCCAGCAATACGGCCAAATCATCCAGCCCAATCTGGTATATGGTTTCTGCCTCAGCAAACTGGCCAGAAGATGCCAAAATGGTGGCTCTTTGAATGCGATTGGTGACCCTGTTGATGGTTTTTTTTGTTGGATTTTCTTGCAATAAAACCAGTGCTTTGTGGTTGCTTTCCAATGCTTTATTGAATTCACTTTTATCATTGTAAATATTGGTCAAGTCATTTTGTGCCAAGTAGTGGTGGTTGTTGCTGTGGTGACTTGATGGCATGTCCAGTACTTGATTTAATATACGTTCAGCGGTTTCTAATTGATTGGTGCTGATTAAATTTTCTGCTCGGTAAATCAAGGCCAACTGATGGATGTCTTGGCTTTCTGGTTTGTCTTGCGTTTCTTTTAATACTTGATCAATCAATGCATCAGAAGCGCCTCGGTCGTCAGAAAGCACCCAGGTTTTGCTTAAAGCCAATTGCAACGATAACTTACGATTTTGGGTGTTTGGGTGTGCTTTTTGGTGGTGTGTTAAAGCTTGTTGAATGTGCCAACGACTTTCATCGGCCATCCTTAAGTTCAAATAGGACATTCCAATGGCTTCATTGACTGTGGCTTGTACATGGGGTCGGCCTTGCATTTGGCTCTTGTTATTTTCTGAGGCTTGTTTGAGCAAGTCTGCCACTCGGACGTCTCTGCCATTACCTGTAACAAAACTGCTGGCCAAAACATCGCTTAAGAAGTCGCTGGTGGCTTGGGCTTGTTCTGCTGCTATACTGGCCGCTAGTCGTTCCTTTTGGGCCTGAAACATTCCCCAAAGTGATGCAATAGTGCCTAGCATCAAGGCCATGATGGTGGTTAAGACCAAGCGTTTGATGCGCTTTTTTCTTGGTGTCTCTGCGATGCGTTTCAGGGTTTGTAAGCTGTTTTGGGCAGTGGGGCGATTTTCTGCTGTGTTTGACAAAAGTTGTTCGACCCATTGTCCATATGCACGCGGCACATCAGATCGGTTGAATTTTATTTCAAACTGTTGTTGTTTTTTGAGGTCATCTAAATCGTTGCTGTGGTTTGGGTAACGTCCATGTGATAAATGGTAGAGGGTACAGCCCAAGGCATATAAATCGGTGGCTTTGGTTTTGCTTTGGTTTACGAATTGTTCGGGGGCCATCATCAATGGTGAGCCGATCAGGTGGTTGATGTCGGTGTTGTTGTTATTGAGTAGCCCAGCGCCAAAATCCATTAAAATTAATTGGCCCTCACCGTCTAACATCATGTTGCTGGGTTTGATGTCACCATGAATGATGTCTGCTAGGTGAACCGCTTGAACTGCTTGGCATGCTTGTTGGCTGATTGACAACAAGGCTTCAAAATCTAAGTCTTTGACCTCGTTCAAAGCTTGACCTTTGATGTAGTCACACCAAAATCCATGCCTGCCTTGGTCAACACCAGCACCATGGATGGCCAAGACGTGCCGATGACGAATTCGAGCGATTCTTCGGGCTTCGTCGATAAACGCTTGTGGGTTTAAGCTTGTGGCATCTGATTTTAAAAGCTTCAATGCCACCGGTCGATCAAGCACCGGATCATGTGCCAAATAAACATCACCATAATTTCCTGAATCCAAGTGTTCAGTGATGCTCAGGTGCTTCCAGCTAAATAAAATATTGTGCTTCTTGTTTTGGCTGATGCGCTGGATGGTATCCAATGCTTTCAAACCATTAAGCAAGGGGTTGTTGTTTTGTTGTGTCCAATCAATGTCATGCCCATCAATCAGGGCGTCAATTAAAGGATCTTGCTTGTTGTGTTCATCGCTCATGACATGGCTTGGGCCATTTGTTGTACTGCGCGTGATACTGTCATGCGCGCATGGTTGGCTGAACTGAACGACAAGGCTGCAGCAATCTCTGGATAAGTGAACCCCAGTTCAATGCGCATGATGACTGCTTCCTTGGT
>JAUIHY010000133.1 GCA_030432115.1 Gammaproteobacteria bacterium
ATTTTTGGATGCCCTTCAGTGCATGTTCATGCTCTATGCTTAACCAATCAGCCAAGTCGTTGCTGGTGACTTCAAATATTTTGGGATTGTTTTGATAACCGTCATTGATCATGCCACCAAAAACCAACAACTCATTCAAATTAGCACAACCAAACCAATCACTGGCGGCCTGTAACAACTGTTCTAAAAACTGCCTGGCTGGATGGGAACCGTCATTGAAAAACTCGGGTTCTTTAACCACAGTAATCAACAAAGGCTTGACCAGCACATTGAGTGCCAAAATCACCCGGTCGTCCAAATCTTTATCCGTCACGATGCCTTCGGCCAACATGCCCAAAACATCCATGCTTTGCGACGCCAATTTCGGCAGCACCGGGGCTTCAATCCCCATATGAGATTCTACATAATCCAGCACCTTGGCCTTCAACAGTTTCACACCTTTGAAATTCAAACTGGCCGATTTGGGTAAATTAACTTCAGCAATGGCGGTGATCAAATGTGACTCAGAAACGTGATTACTTTGCCCTGTTGCATCTTGATAGGCATGGATGTCTTCAATGGCTTCAAATAATTTGAGCATCATGGCATCAGTGAGTACAAAGGCCCCTGAGCGTCCTTCTGTTTTGGCAGCAGCTGGATTAGTTTCAGCTACGGTTCGCTTGAATTTAGGCTGTTGCATGGATTCCAGATTTGGCAAAATACCCGCTTCTGCATAAACCTGATTGATCTGCTGATACAACGCGGCTACTGATTGCGACAACTGCTCACTGAAAGCATGCATCAAGGTCAGTTGGTTGTCTTCATTCAGTTCAACAGCCAAGAATAATTCTTTCAGCATTTGTGTGATGTTGGCCAACCCGAAGGGCATGGATTGGATGTCGATTTTGGCGAAATAGAACAATGCTTTGTTGCGCTTTTCTAACAATGAAAAGGCTTGATTGAAACGAATTTTCAATAAGGCTTCTAGTTGAGAAACGGCCATCGCCAATTCTATGTGGTCATAACCCACCGACGAAAAAACCGAGGCCCCGCGGGCTTGTTTTTCTTCTCGTTTTTCCAACCGCAGGGTTTGTTCAAAAATCTTGACCACTATGTCATGAAATGCATGGATTAAATTTTGTCGTTGGCGTTCCAATTCATAATCCAAATCTTCGGCTTTTCTGGACTTGAGCGCATGATCCAAAGCTTTTTGCCAACAAGATTCCATATGCACAGTAAAAAGCTGGCAAGCTGGCTCTATTTTTTGCCTCGAAATGGCGGTTAAAGTGGCGACTTTAGACTGATTCATTCTGTCCTAATTGCTTGATTATCCTATAGATTCTATCAGAATATTTATCAATCTGAAACAATTTTCACACAAGCTTGAATTCCAAGCACCAACAAGCTGTACAACCAACTCAAAGCCTCATTGCAAAAACCACCTACCAGCCAGCAGTTCCCAATTAAACTGAGAACATCTCGCTTCAATCATATGTCCCAAACACCATACCCAAGCTTAGGATTGAAACCCCAGCCAATACGACAGTCAAGGTACTGCGCGTCCACAACAAAAGTGCTATAATGTGGCGCGCTTTGAATGGGGGACGACCTGCCAAAGCGATCATTGACGTTTTGTGTGACTGTTCAGCACATAAATCGACTCAAAACCAAACAATATTCAAGGTGTAATATGACAAAACAAGTTTCCATGTTCATAGATGGCCAAGCCGTCATCAGTACAACAAATGATTGGTTAGACGTAACCGATCCAGCCACTCAAGAAGTGATTTGCCAAGTGCCTATGGCGACCGAATCAGAAATGGAGCAAGCCATTGCTTCTGCCAAGAACGCATTTGAAACATGGAAAGACGTGCCAGTCACCAAACGTGCACGCATGATGTTGCAATACCAGCATTTATTGAAAGAGCACCACGACGAATTGGCTGAAATTTTGGCCCTTGAAACAGGTAAGAATTTTGAAGATGCCAAAGGCGATGTCTGGCGCGGTATTGAAGTGGCAGAACATGCGGCCAACATACCCAACATGATGATGGGTGAAACAGTTGAAAACGTGGCATCTAAAGTCGATACCTATTCTTTGATTCAACCTTTGGGCGTGTGTGCCGGTATCACACCGTTTAACTTCCCAGCCATGATTCCATTGTGGATGTTCCCGATGGCGATCGTTTGTGGAAACACTTTTGTTTTGAAACCTTCAGAGCAAGATCCCAACACACCCATGCGTTTGGCTGAATTATTCTACGAAGCGGGTTTCCCTCGTGACGTTTTACAAGTGGTTCATGGCGGCAAAGACCAAGTAAATCAAATCCTTCACCACAAAGACATTGAAGCGATTTCATTCGTCGGTTCAGTTCCTGTCGGTGAGCACATTTACAAAACTGGCACAGACAACTTAAAACGTGTACAAGCCTTTGCTGGCGCCAAAAACCACATGGTGGTGATGCCAGATGCCAACAAGAACCAAGTGATCAATAACATTGCAGGTTCTGCCTGTGGTGCAGCAGGTCAGCGTTGTATGGCCATTTCTGTGGCAGTATTGGTGGGCGAAGCACAAACTTGGTTGGACGAAATCAAGGGCAAGATGACCGAAATGAAACCTGGTTATTGGCAAGACCCTAAATCATTTTACGGTCCATTGATTTCACAACAAGCCAAAGCCCGTGTTGAAGGCTTGATTGCACAAGGTGTTGAAGAAGGCGCTGATTTGTTATTGGACGGCCGCGGTTTGGAAGTCCAAGGTTACCCGAACGGTAACTGGATTGGGCCCACCTTATTTTCAAATGTAACCACCGACATGGAAATCTACAAAACTGAAATCTTCGGCCCTGTTTTGTGTGTGATGACCGCTGACACTTTGGAAGAAGCGATAGAATTAATCAACAACAACCCATACGGTAACGGCACCTCATTGTTCACTTCATCAGGCGCTGCTGCCCGTAAATTCCAACACGAAATCAAGGTTGGCCAAGTGGGCATCAACATCCCCATTCCAGTGCCTTTGCCTTTCTTCTCATTCACTGGCTGGAGAAAATCGTTCTACGGTGACCAACATGCCTACGGCAAGCAAGCGGTTCGTTTCTACACCGAAACAAAAACCATTACTGCGCGCTGGTTTGAAGATGACATTCCAGACGATGCGGCACCTAATGCCACCATTAATTTGTGATGCCACAGTGAATTGAGGAATTAACCATGAATTTTGATTTAAACGAAGACCAACAAGCCTTTGTCGATGCCGCCAAAGAATTTGCATTAAGCGAAATGGCGCCCAATGCGGCCAAATGGGATGAAGAAAGTCACTTTCCAGTGGATGTGATCAAGTCCACTGGCGAATTGGGCTTTTTGGGCCTTTACTCACCTGAACAATATGGCGGTCTGGGCTTGAGCCGTTTGGACGCTTCTTTGATTTTTGAAGAGATGTCCAAACATTGCACATCAACCACTGCCTTTTTGACCATCCATAACATGTGTGCATGGATGCTGACTTCTTTTGGTTCAGATGCTTTGGCCTCAGAATGGGGCACCAAATTAACATCAGGTGAATTGTTGGCCTCATACTGTTTAACAGAACCGGGTCACGGTTCAGATGCCGCCAATTTACAAACTTCGGCCAAGAAAGATGCCGACGAAAGTGGAAAAGAAGAATACATATTGAACGGCAGTAAAACCTTTATTTCTGGTGCTGGCTCTACCGATGTTTTAATCGTCATGGCACGCACTGGCACCACTGGCCCCAAAGGCATTTCATGCTTTATGGTGCCTGCCGATGCTGCCGGTATCAGTTACGGTAAAAAAGAAGACAAGATGGGCTGGAATTCACAGCCCACGCGTTTGATCACCTTTGAAGACGTTCGCATTCCTGCCGAATACCTGATTGGTGATGAAGGCATGGGCTTCACTTTCGCCATGAAAGGTTTGGACGGCGGTCGCATCAACATCGCTTCTTGTTCATTGGGCACGGCGCAAGCCGCGGTCAACCAAGCACAAGCCTACATGCTGGAAAGAAAACAGTTCACCAAAAAACTGGCCTCGTTCCAAGCCCTGCAATTCAAACTGGCCGACATGGTCACTGAATTGATCGCCGCGCGCCAAATGGTTCGTTTGGCAGCAGTTAAATTGGACAACAAAGACCCGCAAGCCACAGCTTATTGCGCCATGGCCAAGCGTTTTGCCACCGATGTCTGCTTCCAAATTTGTGATGAAGCGCTGCAATTACACGGTGGTTACGGCTACATCAAAGAATACCCATTAGAGCGCCATGTCCGTGACTCGCGCGTTCACCGTATTTTAGAAGGCACCAATGAAATCATGCGCTTGATCGTTTCGCGTAAGATTTTGCAAGAAGGCGCCACCGAGGTTATCATTTAATGGGCATTCAAGTTAGCACGATTGAAACATCATTCGGTTTGTTGGGGAAAATCATCCTCGACAAACCGAAAGCCTTGAACGCCCTATCGACTGACATGATAGAAGCCATGCAAGTGGCTTTGGATGATTGGGCAGAAAATGATCAAGTCAAAGCCGTTTGGATCGAAGGCGCAGGCGAAAAAGCTTTTTGCGCGGGCGGCGACGTGGTGATGCTGTACCATTCGATGAAAGAAACGGCCGAAGGCGATGTGCCAGCGAAAGCCGCTGAATTTTTCACCAAGGAATACCATTTAGACCAAACCATCCACGAATACGCCAAACCCATCATCATTTGGGCCGATGGCATCGTCATGGGCGGTGGATTGGGTGTGGCTGTTGGTGGTTCTCACCGCATCGTCACCGAACGCTCAATGATTGCCATGCCAGAAGTGACCATTGGCCTTTATCCTGATGTCGGCGCTTCTTGGTTCTTCAACCGCATGCCAGGTAAATGCGCTGAATTTTTGGGTATGACCGGCGCGCGCATGAATGCCGCCGATGCTTTGTTCACCAAGTTGGCTGATTTTGCTGTCGCCGCTGAGGACAAAGACCAATTGATGACAGCCATTGGCGAAACAGACGGCAGTCACGAAGGCATCACAGACGCCATCCAAGCGATTCAAATGGAACAACGCGTACACGAATCGGCTTTGTGGATGAACTACGAACTGATCAATGAACTGATGGCACCGACCGATTTGTCAGACGTGGTGGCACAGTTTGAAGGTTTGGAAACCGATGACAAATGGCTGTCACGTGCCAAAGCATCCCTACTCGGCGGTTCACCCATGACCTTAGCCTTGGTTCGCGCACAAATCGAAATGGCCAAACACATGAGCCTTGGCGAAGTTTTTGCCATGGAACGCATCATGTCAACACAATGCGCCATGCACCCAGATTTACAAGAAGGCATCCGCGCCTTGTTGATTGACAAAGACGGCACACCACAATGGAGCGTATCATCAGTCGAGGACATCACTGAAGACATGCTCGCCGAATACTTCATCGAACCTGAATACAACACACCTGAGGGGACACAACAATGACTCAAAAAGTAGCCTTTATTGGCCTCGGCAACATGGGCGGCCCCATGGCCAAAAACCTGATCAAAGCAGGCTTTGCCGTCACCGTATATGATTTGAACAAAGACGTCATGGCTGACTTGGCCAAAGCCGGCGCCACCACCGCCGACCAAGCCACCCAAGCCGTCAGCGATGCCGACTTTGTGATTTCCATGCTGCCCAACGGCGCCATCGTTAAATCACTCTACACAGGCAGCAACGGCCTGATTGATCATTTGAAGAAAGACGTATTGGTCATCGACTCATCCACCATTGCAGCCGACGATGCCCGCTATGTCGCCAAAGCCTGTGAAATGAAAGGCATTGCCATGATCGACGCACCAGTTTCTGGTGGTGTGGCCGCGGCACAAGCAGGTTCATTGACCTTCATCTGTGGCGGTGAAAAAGACCATTACGACCGCGCACAAGCCGTGTTACAAGCGATGGGTAAAAACATCTTTCACGCCGGCGCATCAGGTGCAGGACAAGTGGCCAAGATTTGTAACAACATGCTGCTCGCCATCCACATGATCGGTACCGCTGAAGCACTTAACATGGGCGCACAACAAGGCCTAGACCCCGCCGTCATGTCAGACATCATGAAAGCCAGCTCAGGCAACAACTGGTCATTGCAAGTCTATAACCCTTACCCGAACGTGATGGACAACGTCCCATCAAGCAACGGTTACCAAGGCGGCTTCATGACCGATTTGATGAGTAAAGACTTAGGCCTGTCACAAGAACTGGCCGCCAAAAGCAAAAGCGCCACCCCACTCGGCGCACTGGCCACCCAACTTTACCAAATCCACCAAGCCGCCGGCCAAGGCAAAAAAGACTTCTCCAGCATCTTAGAAATGCTCCAGAACGATTAAGGATTTGGAAAGAAAAAAC
>JAUIHY010000005.1 GCA_030432115.1 Gammaproteobacteria bacterium
GATTTTGAGTCTGTAGATAAGGTCGTGCATTTATTGACACAGGAACTGGGTACAAAAAACCAAGGTCGTGTACATTGGCACAAACAGTTTACACCAGAGAATATAGCCAAGCTCAATGGAGGCATGCATCATGGGGGTACCACCATGATGGCCAATAAAGCTGAAGATGGCGTGGTGGACAGTGATTGCCAAGTGTTTGGCGCACCTGGACTTTATGTGGCGGGGAACTCAGTCTTCCCAAACATTGGGTTTTCTAATCCGACGGTTACCCTCATTGCTTTGGCTTTGAAGTTAAGTCACCACATCAAGGGGCAGTTGTCATGAACCAGCAAAGAAGGCGCATCATCAAAGCAGCTTTAGCATTGGGTGTTGTCTCCAGTTCAACAGCCTTTTATTTGCTGAAACAAAATAAAAACGAACAAACTGCATTCCAAGACTTAATGGAGGGACTGGTAATACCACCCGCTTTTCAGGAACTAAGCATACAATTTCCAAATGCTGAGCAATTAATAGCTGACATGCATTCTTCTGAAGAACAAAATGGAGACACATTGGTGACCATTTTGAAATCACTCATCAGTCGTGACTATCAACAAAGCAATTGGATTCAAGTCAACCAATGGTTACTCAGTCACACAGAATGCGTATTGGCTGCAGCGGTCATTCAAATTAAAGGCGTAACAAACGCTATTGAGGATGAACAAACATTTGAAAATGCACCTGTAGAGCCATTCCTCAAGGTCAATAAATGGGGGCCACAAGAAACTTACAAGGGTGTAAAGTTCAACGAACAACCCGATGGCCACTGTGGCATTTGGGCCAATATTGAAAACATGCCTGACGGTTTGCGGGTATTTATTGGCGGCAAAGAGCGGCATATTTTTCCCAATGAAAAAGGTTTTACTTCAGGTATTTATGATGAAGTGGATGCTTTTATCAATACCGTTGGCCCATCAGATATCGTGATTTATGATGAAATCAATCACAGAAAACAGGTCATTGGAACATTCAATGTATTACCGCCTTTTGATTTCTATCAATATCCGAATGGCAAACCGTCAACCGTTTTTGGCCCCATAGAAAACTGGGGACCTAAAAAAGCAAGCATAGGTGACGTATTCAATAAACAACCCAATGGTTATGCCGCTTTTTGGTTTAGGCTGAACAGCATGTCGAATCAAGTTCAAATGATTTTTAACCATGAAACCTTTCATGCCACTGTAAGAAAAGGGCTGATCACCTCCAGTTTTCCTGCTCAATATTTACCGATCCAGCCTGGAATGTACCCATTAGAATTAAAGGATATGGTCACTCAAGAGCAAATTATGGTGGGTGAAATAGAAGTCATGGCACAAAAATAACGTTGATATGTTAGAATTCCGTTCACATAATAATAAAGAGTAGGGTAACCAACATGTCGAAGTCACAAACATTACAAGATCCATTTTTAAACGCTTTAAGAAAAGAGCGCATTCCTGTGTCTGTTTTTTTGATGAATGGGATTAAATTGCAAGGTACGATTGAATCATTTGATCAATTCGTGATCGTGTTAAATAACACAACAAATCAATTGGTTTATAAGCACGCGGTATCTACCATTGTGCCTGCTAAAAATGTCAGCACTTATAAAATTCAGCAAGAAGCTGAAGACTGATAAGTCAAAGCATACTGAAAAGCATCTAAAGTAACCTGGTGACGGCAAGTTTGTCAGAGGTTGCTTTTTTTATGCGTGATAAATTAAATACAAAAACCCGAAATATTTAGGAGTTAGGTTAATTGTTTGAACGGTCGAAAAGAGGCGATAAGGCCATACTGTTATCACCCCATACACCAGATGGTGAATTGGAAGGTGAGGCTTTGGACCGCTTGAATGAATTCAAGGAATTATCCACCACCGCTGGCGCTGAGATTCTGGCGGTGCTTACCAGCAGCCGTTTGAATGTGGAGCCCAAATTTTACATTGGTACGGGCAAAGCCGAAGAATTGGCGGCATTGGTTGAGGCCAATGAAGCTGATTTGGTGTTGGTGGATGCGGCACTCAGCCCCGTTCAAGAAAGGAATTTGGAAAAATTGGTGCAAGCCAGGGTGCTTGATCGCAGGACTTTGATACTTGATATCTTTTCGCAGCGTGCCCGCTCCTATGAAGGTCAGCTGCAAGTTGAGTTGGCCCAATTGAAACACATGTCCACACGTCTGATTCGAGGTTGGACCCATTTGGAGCGGCAAAAAGGTGGAATCGGTATGCGCGGGCCCGGTGAAACGCAGTTAGAAACTGACAGGCGATTACTGGCAGTTCGCATGAAAAGCCTGAACGCCAAATTAGAAAAGGTGTTGAGGCAACGAGAACAGGGACGCAGGCAAAGGAAAAAATCAGGGGTTAAAATGATTGCCTTGGTGGGTTACACCAATGCTGGTAAATCCACACTGTTCAACCGACTGACCGACGCCGAAGTCTATGCACAAGACCAGTTGTTTGCCACTTTGGATCCGACGGTGCGCCAACTGGACAGCTTGTCTGGTACCCAAGCGGTGATGTCAGACACGGTGGGATTTGTGCGAGATTTGCCGCATGAATTGGTGGCCGCTTTCCGAGCCACCTTACAAGAAGCTTTGGATGCTGACTTGTTGCTGCATGTGATTGATGATGCCAACCCTGAACATCGCGATCACATGATGGAAGTCAACAAGGTGCTTTTTGAGCTGAAATTGAAAGACGTGCCAGTGATAGAGGTTTACAATAAAATCGATGCCTCGGGTGCCGAGGCCAATTGGCAAAAAGGACATGAAGGTTCGGCTGACAAGGTCTGGCTTTCTGCATATACTGAAGAAGGTGTGGATTTATTGATGAAAGCCATTGAAGAACGGCTCAATCGTACCCATCTAACACTGGATTTCAGCCTGCCTTTGTCTGAAGCGCGTTTGCGGGCGCAGTTTTATCAAGCTGACGCCGTTAAAAACGAAGCGTTTGATGAGGCGGGAAACTGGTTTTTGACTGTCGATATGGCGATTGAAAAGTGGCATCAAATGGCCAAAGCAAATGGTGCTGAAGGTCGGTTTGTGGCATCATTATTGACCGAACACAATCAAAGCGCCCACAAAGACAATATTTTCGGAGATTAACATGCCTTGGAATGAACCTGGCAACAATCAATCGGGACCTAACAAGCCCAATAAACCCAATCGCGGCAATGAGCCACAAGGGTTTGATCAGATTTTTAGTGACTTTTTCAATTCTTTGAAGAGTTTATTTGGCGGTGGTGGATCCTCCAATAACAACGGTGCACAAGCCCCCATTTTATTTTTTGTGATGGCCATACTCGGCCTGTCATTGTGGAGTGCAGCGTATAGAATCGACCAACCAGAAAGGGGTGTGGTGTTGATTTTTGGTGAGTATTCTCACACCATGCAACCCGGTTTGAATTTCACTCTACCCAAGCCTTTCGCTCAAGTTTATAAAGTCAATGTGGAAACCGTGCGTCAAGAAGACAACAGCGGCCAAATGTTAACCGAAGACAAAAACTTGATTGAAATTGATTATTCCATTCAATACCGCATCGATGAAACTCGAGTGAACGATTACTTGTTCAACATCAGTAACCCACAAAACACGGTGTCACAAGTGGCAGAAAGTGCGATGAGACAAGTGGCTGGAACCAGCACCTTGGATCACATTGTGAATGAAAACCGCACCGATGTGAATTTCAAAGTGCAAAGCGAATTGCAAGCCATGTTGAACGAATACGTGGCCGGTATAGAAATTCGCCAAGTGAACATCACTGAGGTACATCCACCCAGAAATGTAAAAGAAGCTTTTGATGATGTAGTAAAAGCACGCGAAGACCAAAAAACATACATCAACCAAGCCAACGAATATGCCAAGCGAGTGATTCCTGAGGCTGAAGGTAAGGTGTTGAAAATCATCCAAGAAGCAGAAGCATATAAAGAGTCTGTTATTGCTGAAGCCAAGGGTAAGGCAGACCGATTTGATTTGCTCAGAACGCAGTATGAGATGGCACCAGAAGTGACGCGTCAGCGCATGTACTTGGAAACCATGGAATCAGTTTTGGGTGATACGGCCAAGATTGTGATGGACGGTGATGACAGCAATTCTTTGATGTATTTACCGATTGATCAATTGATGAAACAGGGGCGCAACCAATCTGCCACCCCAATCGATTTTGGAACCACTGTGGTCAGAGCACCCGCAGAATCTGTACAAACCACAAGAAACAATCGCAAAACCAACCGTGGTCGAGGTAATTAATCATGAATAAATTGATCTCTTTCTTTGTTGTTTTGATCATGCTGGCCATATTGTCCAGTTTCTTCTTGTTCACTGTTAACGAGCAGGAAACGGCCGTTAAATTCAAGTTTGGTGAAATCATTCAAGCCGGATATGAACCGGGCTTGCATGTCAAATTACCGATAGTGAACAACATCAAAAAATTCGACAAACGAATCCAAACTTTAGATAACAAGCCAGAACGCGTTTTCAATACCGATAACGAATACTTGATGGTGGATTACTTCGTTAAATGGCGCATCAGCGATGTCCACTTGTTCTACACCACCAATGAGGGCTTGATTGCCAAGGCCAACACCAATTTATCTGGCGTGATCAAAAATGCTTTATTGGAAGAGTTCTCGGTCAGAACATTGGACCAAGTGATTTCAACCCAGCGTTTGGAATTGATGCAAAACCTGAAAGCATTGACCAGTACCAAAGCCTTGGATTTTGGTATGGAGATTGTTGATGTGCGTATCAAACAAATCAACTTGGACCAATCAGTCAATGAGTCTGTTTATAATCGCATGCGTTCAGAAAGGTTGGCCGAAGCGGCAGAACACCGGTCTAACGGTACCAAGGAATCCATCAATATCAAGGCGCAAACAGACAAGAAAATTCGCATCATGTTGGCAGAAGCTGACCAACAATCAGCGGTTATACAAGGTGAAGGCGATGCCGAAGCCACCCGTTTGTATGCAGAAAGCTTTAACAAAAACCCTGAATTTTATGCCTTTGTCAGAAGTTTAGAAGCTTATAAAAACAGCTTCCAATCTGGCAGTGGCAGCATGATGGTTTTAGACCCTGACTCTGAGTTTTTCAAATATTTCAAAAACAAACAGTGACAGAACACCCCATCATTGCCGCCATAGCATTGGTGATGATTTTAGAAGGCATCATGCCATTTCTGGCTCCCAAGGCTTGGAAAGACATGATAAAACAAATCGCGCAGATGGATGATAAACATGTGCGCGTGTTCGGTGCCATCATGTTGGTGGCAGGTGCAATCACATTTAATTACATACAATCATGAAAAAGACTGTCGTAGTGCTCGGTACCCAATGGGGTGACGAAGGAAAAGGTAAAATTGTTGATCTTTTGACCGAAGATTCCCATGCCGTTGTGCGTTATCAAGGTGGCCATAATGCCGGCCACACCCTGATCATCAATGATGAAAAAACCGTATTGCACCTGATTCCATCTGGCATCCTACGTGATGGTGTGAAATGCTACATCGGTAATGGTGTGGTGATTGAGCCCAAAGCTTTGATCAAAGAAATCACGCAATTAGAAGCCTCTGGTGTGGACGTGCAGTCACGTTTGTACATCAGCATGTCAGCGCCCGTGATCATGCCATACCACATCACATTGGACCAATTGCGTGAAAAAGCCAAAGGCAAAGACGCCATCGGTACCACAGGTCGTGGTATTGGTCCTGCTTATGAAGACAAAGTGGCCAGACGCGGTATTCGGATTGGCGATTTGTTGGATGCTGAGTTGTTGAAAGAAAAACTGAGCAAAGTATTGGCTTACCATAACTTTGTCATAGAAAAGTACCACAACAGTGAACCTTTGGACTTTGATGAGGTTTATCAAGCGGCATTAGAACAAGCCGACTTTATGCGTAACATGTGTGTGGATGTGACAGGTGAGCTGCACAAGCATTTGGACAACGATGAAAAATTGTTGATGGAAGGTGCGCAGGGTTCTTTGTTGGACATCGATCATGGCACCTACCCTTTTGTGACCTCATCCAATACCACATCAGGCAGTGCATCAACTGGCTCAGGCCTCGGTGCCACACACATAGATTACGTTTTGGGCATCACCAAAGCCTACACCACGCGTGTCGGCGGCGGTCCTTTCCCAACAGAATTATTCGACGAAGATGGTGCTGAATTGGCCAAACGTGGCGTAGAATTCGGAGCCACCACAGGCCGTGCCAGACGTTGTGGCTGGTTAGACTTGGTGGCATTGAAACGTGCTGTTCAAGTCAATGGTGTGACTGGGCTTTGTGTGACCAAATTAGACGTGTTAGACACTTTTGAGACCATCAAAGTATGTACCTCTTATGGCCAAGACGCCTTCCCAAGTGCGGCATGTGATTTTGAAAAAGTCACCCCTGAGTACCAAAGCCTGTCCGGCTGGCAATCATCAACCCGTGGCATCACCGATGCCAATGAGTTACCAGAACAGGCCAAATCATTGCTGAAAATCATTGAAGATTTCACTGGTGCGCCTGTGCACATGGTTTCAACAGGTCCTGATCGCTGCGAAAACATCATCATTGAAAATCCTATGAAGTGATGAATTCAGAAAGCACCATCAAAAAAGGCCGCGATTTGCGGCCTTTTTTGTGCTTGTTGCGGCTCGATTAATCTTGCTCAAAGCCATGTTTAAAGATCAGGTCTGGATCAAACAGGGTGCACACACCGTACTCGCCTGCATTACTGATGTTGATGTCATCAATCAACCAGTCACCATCACCAACCGAATTGTCGGTACCCATGCGCCAGCGCACTTGGGCAATTTGGCCTGCATACGCTGATAAATTAACTTCCACCAAGTAAAAACCATTGCTGTCTGCACCCCAAGCCGGAGCCGGTGCAAAGGGGTGATCATAACCACCGGCCAGATTGACATTGTAACCACCGGTGGTGATGTCGTTGCCCAAATCTTGCCAGTTGTTACCACCATCCAGGGAGATTTCTAATATACCACCATCGTAATCACCATTTTGACCTGATTCAAATGTGTGGTTGTGATAGAAACTCAAAACAGAATTGGCCGAAGGTGTGAATGTTTTGGTCACCATGAATTTGTCTGAAACTTCTGCCACATCAGTAGAGACAAAAGCATTGCCTGAGCCAGTGGTGTTGTCATTTCCTGTCAGTAAACGCCAATCATCTGTACCTGCTTGTTGGCCATGAGACCATCCTGCGGCTTCCGCTGCAGCTAAATCAACATAGGATTCCAAGTCGTCAGTAAATGGAACAGCTGTGAACACACCAGTAGCAAAACCGGATTGCTCGTTGCTGTTGTCATCACTCAATTGATTGTCAGCATCTTTTGCTCGAACAATATAGTGGTAATCAACATCTGACATGACATCAACGTCAGCATAAGATATTCCAGTCAGATCTGCGGCAATTTGGTTGGACAAATCAGGCGTGAAACCCGGTGTTTCAGAACGGAACAGGTCATATGTGATTTGTCCGTTGCCATTGGGACACATGGAAGTCGCAGCGGCCCACTCTACCTCAAGTGCACAAGTTGCTGTGGCTTGGTTGGTGATTGCTGAGATGCCACTGAATTGTGGTGCCAAAGTACACACACCAGTTGCGGTGGCTGAAACTTGATTGGAATCATCAGCATTACACGCAGCACCATCTGAGGTACGAACCACATAAAAGTATTCACTGCCGCCGGATACGGTGGTGTCTTCATAGTTGTATTGACCATCACTGCCCACACCCGGTGTGCTGTCATTGATGGTGGCAATCAATTCATAGCCAGAACCTGAAGAAGTGCTTCGGTAAATGGAGTACTCGGAAACTTCTGCATCAACCGAGTCATCCCAGCTCAATGCAATCGTGTTATCACTGGGCGTGGTGGCTGCATTCAAAGTCACCGGTGTCAAAGACAACTGACAACCACAAGATTCAAAGCGGAATGAACCAACTCGGGTTGACCATTGCGAACTAGGATTGTATTGAGCTGTATACCAGAAGGTACACTCGTCTACTGGATCAACACTGATGGATGAATAGTCACCATATCTTGATGAACCATTGGCAGCTGAACCCTCAATGATTGAATTTTCACCGCGTGTCATGGTGCCGGGTGCATCATCTTTTAATCGGCCTGCATAACGCATGCCTGCGAATGTGCTGCTGCCTGATGTGTTATAACCCAAAGCAATGTTGCCAGAACCGTCCATGGCCGCACTGGCCATCCAACGATGAACACCATCATTATTGGTGTAGGTGCCTTCGTCTTTCAATAACCAACCACCCGTTGCCGTTGCTGCAGGTCGCTCTAGTTGCCACCAACGCACGCCATGGTAATCGTTACCATCCACGTCGGTGACCATGTTACCTACCAGATATTGCTTGTCATCTATGGTTCTGTGTTGCACACGCCACATCAGAGGTTGCTTTAGCGGGAATAAATTGGTCGAATTGCCAGGTTGTGGTACAGACAAATCACCAAAATTTGTGCCACCTAAGTTAGTATCAAATTCTGATATAACAATGTTCGTTGGTCCTGTTAAAGCACTGTTAGATGGCGTATCAAAATCAGTTGTGAACTCCCAGAGTTCCAGTACATCGGCCGCACCTTGAGCGCCATGGTATTCGCTGTCTCTGTGACGCATAAAAATGGCTGGAGCATCGGCAGGTGGTAAAATATCGCCGTCTGCATCGGCTGGCATCATGTGTTGAAAGCCGAATCCAGGCAAGCCCGGTGCTTGAAACACTTGGTAACCTCGCGCAGGGTCGCCATTTAGCATATTCTCTCTGTCAAAAGCATACAGGCGATTGGCCTCATTGGCTCCGACATAATAGCCATCTTGCCAAACACCAAATTTAGGATAATCTGGCAGTTGACCTGAGGCCGAATCAAATTCATAGATATACCAGGTGCTGCTGTTTTGTGGTCCAATTGGGTCATGCGTTTTTGAAATATATAAACACAATGAATCACCAGTGAACTCAGTCAAAACCCAGCGACCTTTGGGGTTGCCCGCACCGTTATCAACGAATTGATCAAACATGATGATGGGATCACCATTACCGGCACCACAACCCGTACCAGAACCAGCTGCAATGGCACTCATGACAAATTGAGTGGCTACTGAACCGTCTGATTTGTTCAAAATCAACACACCAGAACTGTTGCCGTTGTTTATAGACTGTATGTAATGATCAATACCCACATCACCATTGGTGTCCGATGGATTAACACCTGTGAAGCCTAATCCTTCAACATTGACTATGGTGCTGTCGAACATGGCACCACCCAGCTGTGTAGGTTGTTGTGCATTCAATTGTTTGGTGGCCAGGGGATCATAACCAAAGCCACGGCTGGCAGGATCAGGTCTTTGCCAATCTTTTGGGCGATGGAAGCGAAAGGGTATTTCTTTAACGGCGTCGCCTGGTTTCCATTGATCGGGTTTGGCCAATTCATTCAGTTTAACTGTGACCTTGGCAGGATAAACAGTTTCACCGACAAATTCAGCGCCATTTTTAGTGGTTTGGGCGGTTGCTACACTTGTTGCCATTGAGCTGGCCAAAAGGGCAACAACCCATGGTTGCTTTATTGGTGTTCTCAAATTACTTCTCCTCTTTTGTTATTGGTTTTTTTGATTGATCAACCTGATAAATCCGGTATCAGTTTGTAAGTTGAATTGATTGCTTGCCTCGACATCACCAAAAACGGTCATTCGACCTGTTTGGACTTGTGATTGCAAAAGCTCGGCATCGTTGCTGCTGGGTTCAGTTCCAGCCACGGTTTTGAATGCATTAGACGATTGGGTTAAATAATAAACATTGATGTCGCCTTTGTGGCTTTTCAGCTGATGTTTTGTGGCTTTTTTTCCTGATTTGGCATAAAAGTTGATGTCACCGTTTTGGCTGAACAGGTCCACACTTTGAGATGATTTTATGGTGATGTTGCTGTTACTAGAGGTCGCTTTGACTGGGCTTTTAAGCCCTTTGCTGCTCAAGTCGCCACCTTCAATTTGAATATCAAGTTGTAGCAGGCTGGGCACAATTATCACGGCATCTAAACGATGATCCTTGGGCAAGTGCTCACTGTTATTGAAGATGACTTCGGCATAAATTTGATCCGATTGCTCATCAAATGCCAATTGTATTCGGTGTTGTTCAGAGTCTTGAGCCACTGCATGAAACACCAGTTTTTGATCATCAGTGCTGCGCAAACGGATGTTGCCATAATTGTTTTTAAAGACCAAAGTGGTGGGTTTGCTCAGTTCTTTTTCCCAATGAATGCGTTCTAATTTGGCATCATCTTGGGCTTTAACTGGAAAGGATGAACAGGATAAAACCAGCAACAGAAACCAAGTTATTTTCATGAGTGTAGGCAAAAAGCCAATCACGATAATGCATTCACGGTTTTTCTGCAAGTTGTGGCAACAATAATCCTAAAATTTGGGCCAAAGGTCTTTTTGCCAACTGGTGATCACTGCTTGGACTTCGTATTCCAATGTTGTGTCCGTGCAGGGTATTTGTTTGAAGTTTTTTTCTTGAGGGTCATACCATTGAGAAAAAACCACCGAAGTGATGGTCAATGCCACAGCAGCAAAGAAAGCGCTTTTCCCACCAAAATGGTCGGCTACCATGGCCAGAAACAGAAAACATAGCATCAACAAAACAATCAAAAATAAAGCCAATTTCATGTGTCTTCTGACCAAAGTTTTAAATCCATCCAATGCCTCGGTGTTATCAATGCTGGGATGTTTCATTTGAAATCGCTTTAAATCATTGGCCGCATACAAATAGGCTGTCATTTGCGCAATCAAGGTCAATCCAAATAATTCAATCGAATGACCAGCCAAACCATCCCAAACATCAAAATCAGGATAATGTTGCTTGACCAAGAAATAGGTGCCATAGCTGACCGAGGCCAACAAGACTATGATTCCAACTACCCAATTGTTTTGAGCCACTTCCCTTTGCATGCCCACTTCGTTTACCAAGCCTTTGGGTTCATGTTTTTCGGTGGCCGTACTCGCATGCAACGACTGCCAAATAAGAAACCTTTTGTCAGTTGCACTTGCCATGGCCATGTCTATGCGCTTATCATCGCTGCTGTGATAACGGGCCATCACGGCCTTTTTGATGCTTTTGTCTTTTTTCTTTCCTTGTGGAATGGTAATGGTCTTGTTTTGTACTTGGTCGTGAAACACCCAAAAAGTGTCTTCTTCTAATGGCCCTTTGTCGTTGGTGAGGATTTCAATTTTGCTCAAATCGTCCCATTTGAATTTGACCACTCCATGCTCATTTTCAAAACGAACACCTGACTCATCACTGGTAAACTGACCCACACTGGCCTGAGCAATCAAACGGTCTGTGATGGACCAAACAACCAAAGCCATGACAGCCAAAGCCACAACAAAAGTCGCTAAACCACCCAAACCACTGAGGAATATGCCGCTTTCTGCTGATAAATATATGGCCACCTTGACGCCCAGTGTACCAGCCAATAAAAACACCATTGTCCAAATCGCTTCCATGATATATTTCATTGCTTGCCCTCAGTATGATTTTCATTAAAAGGTATTTCTTGTTGTCCTGTGGCTTGGTCATGGTACTGAATCCCCAAGCCCAATAAACGCACCGGCATTTGTTGTCTTTGCCATGCTTTGGCCACCAGTTTTTTGAATGTATCTAGGCACAAAGCAGTATGTCCTTGTTGTGCAGTGGTGGTGTTGAAATCACTGAAGCGCACTTTGACATACAATGACTTGATGTCTTGTTGGCGCTTATCCATACTGCGTTTATGACGTTTTTGCAAAGATTCATACAAACGCTCCACCACAGGCAAGCAAGCCTTTACATCGGTCAGATCGTGTAAAAATGTGTCTTCCACACTGACTGATTTTCGAATGCTAGATGTCCTGACCGGTCGATCATCTATTCCACGACACAGGCGATGCAATTGTGCGCCAAAACGACCAAAATGAGTCTGTAGCTGCTTTAATGAAAGCTGTTGTAAATCCGAGCAAAGGTGCAAACCCAGCTTGTGCATCTTTTCTGCTGTGACTTTACCCACACCAAATATTTTTTTGACAGGTAAATCACGAACAAAGGCTTCAATGGCCTCTGGCGTGATGACATATTGCCCATTGGGCTTATTCCAATCGCTGGCGATTTTGGCCAAAAATTTATTTGGCGCAATGCCCGCTGATGCGGTGAGTCGGTGTTCCTGCCAAATGTCTTGACGAATCGCTTGAGCAATCAATGTGGCACTGCCTTGGCAATGGCTTGAACCGGTGACATCTAAAAAGGCTTCATCTAGGCTCAAGGGTTGAATGGTGTCTGTATAACGTTTGAAGATGGCTTGAATACCCTTGGATTCCTGTTGGTAAACTGACATCCTGACCGGCTGAATAACCAATTGTGGGCATTTCTTAATGGCTTGGCCCATCGGCATGGCCGAATGGATACCAAAAGCACGGGCTTCATAGTTACAAGTGGCGACCACGCCTCGTTTGTTGGGTTGACCGCCAACAGCAATGGGCTGTTCATTGAGCTCAGGAAAATCACGCGTTTCTATGGCTGCATAAAAGCAATCCATGTCGACATGGATGACCTTGCGTTGTGGTGCTTTAGAGTCGTTCATCCACCATGGATTTGGGCAAAGCACCTTTGAGGTCAATCAACAAACCATCAGTTTTTAAATAGTCGCGCACATTTTGGTCGGTGTATTGTTCATGCGGCACGGCCAAAATAACCATATCATATTGGCCATTTTGAGGTTTACTGATCAGTTGAATAGACAAATGTTCATCGGCTTCTTTTTCATCAGCCCAAGCATCATGCACATCCACCGATGCATGCAACTGTTTCAATTCATGGACAATATCAGCCACCCGTGTGTTTCTTAAATCAGGGCAGTTTTCTTTGAAGGTCAGTCCCAAAACCAAAATCTTGGCATCCACAATGTGTTTCTTGTGCAGGGCCATCAGTTTCAACACGCGTGATGTCACATATTCGGGCATCGACTCATTGATGCGTCGGGCTGTTGCAATCAACTCAGGGAAGTGCCCGCTTTGTTGTGATTGGTGAATCAAATAATAAGGGTCAATGCCAATGCAATGGCCGCCCACCAAGCCTGGTGTGAATTTTAAAAAATTCCACTTGGTGGCCGCTGTATCAATCACGTCCAACACATCGATGCCCATCTTGTGGAACATCATCAACAGTTCGTTCATGAAAGCGATGTTGACATCACGTTGGGTGTTTTCAATCGCCTTGGCCGCTTCTGCCACTTGGATGGTCGGTGCCAGGTGTGTGCCAGCGGTGATGATGCTGTCATACAGTTTTTGTAAAAACCGGGCGGTTTGTTGATCCGAGCCAGACACCACTTTGGTGATGTTGGTTAAGGTGTGGACTTTATCACCAGGGTTGATGCGCTCAGGAGAATAACCCAAGAAGAAATCTTTATTCAGTTCAAAACCTGTGATTGACTCAATCATGCGGCCACAAATGTTCTCAGTCGCGCCAGGGTAAACCGTTGATTCATACACCACCACATCACCTTTGCTCAAAACTTGGCAAATGGTTTCAGTGGCTGCCTTCAGTGGCGATAAATCGGGGCTGTTGTTATCATCCACAGGTGTGGGCACAGTGACCACGTAACAACTACAAGCAGCCATGTCATTCACCTCATTGGTGAATCGTAAACCTGCGTTTTGTGCCTGTCTTAAAGCTTCAGGCGTCACTTCCAATGTGCTGTCGTTTCCCGACTGCAGTTCTGCCACCCTTGTTTTGCTGATATCAAATCCCAAGGTGTCATGATGGGCAGTAAAAGCCACAGCCAAAGGCAAGCCCACATATCCTTGTCCTATCACTGCAATTTTTACGCCCACTGTGTTCATTTAAACCTCGAACTTGGGTAGTTTTTTATCGATTAGGTGTTGGCTTAAGCGCACGTATTTGGGTAAACCGTTGCTTTGAAAAGGGGGAAAGGCTTCGCCTTCGATCAAAGGCTGCATATAAGTTCGACAAGCCTCAGTGATACCAAAGCCATCTTCGGTGATGTAATCACGTGGTAGCATTTTTTCTACATTGGCCATGTCTTTCAGTTCAGCAACCGCAATTTCCCATTGATAAGGCGCATCGTTCAAGCGTTTGATCACAGGCATGGTGGAATTTCTCCCAGCCAAGGCCAATTCAATGGCCTTTTCGCCCACCGCATAGGCTTGTTCTAAATCGGTTTTGGATGCCAAATGGCGGGCCGAACGTTGCAAGTAATCGCTGATGGCATAGTGGTATTTATAGCCCAATTCATTGCGCACCAATTGCGCAATCACCGGTGCCACGCCGCCCAACTGGGCATGACCGAAGGCATCGCGGGTACCCGCATCGGCCAGAAATTCTCCGGCTGGATTGCGCACACCTTCAGAAACCACAATCGAACAATAACCGTGGTTTTCTACCGACCATTTAACACGCGCCAAAAAGGCTGATTCGTCAAAAGGAATTTCTGGAAACAGGATGATTTGTGGCGGTTCATCATGTGATTGACCTGCCAAGCCACCGGCTGCAGCAATCCAACCGGCATGGCGGCCCATGACTTCCATAATGAACACCTTGGTCGAACTTTCGGCCATCGATTCAACATCCAAGCTGGCTTCCATCATTGAGGTGGCAATGTATTTGGCTGTGGTTCCAAAACCAGGGCAGGTGTCGGTCACAGGTAAATCATTGTCAATGGTTTTGGGCACACCAATACAGGTCACATCCAAGCCATGTTCTTTGGCCATTTTGGACACTTTATAAGCAGTATCTGATGAATCACCACCACCGTTGTAAAGGAAGTAACCGATGTTATGCGCTTTGAACACTTCAATCAGTCGTTCATATTCGGCTTTTTGTGCCTCTAAATCTTTCAGTTTAAAACGACAAGAACCAAAAGCACCGCCTGGTGTATGGCGCAAAGCAGCAATGTCTTCATCACTGTGTTGTGCGGTGTCAATCAATTCCTCTCTGAGCACACCGATGATGCCATTTTTGGCACCAAAGACGGTGCCGATTTGTCCACTTTTACGAGCTGCTTCGATGACGCCGCATGCCGTGGCATTGATGACGGCGGTGACGCCGCCTGATTGACAATATAGGGCATTTTTCTTTGACATATGTTAAATCCTGGTTGATATTTGGCGCCATGTATTGACTTGAATACGCGCTGTCGTGTACTGTAGCACGTTTTTTACACAGCTGCGCAGACAAGGCGCGCGGTGTTTCGTGCATGTGGCGAGATTTTACCTTATTTTTTGCGACTGTTTCATGACAGCTGATAAAATCCCCACCATTAAGCTAAAGAGAGACATAAGCTATGAGAATTGTTTTATTGGGTGCCCCTGGCAGCGGTAAAGGCACACAAGCCAAATTTCTGGTCGAAAAACACAACATACCCCACATTTCAACTGGCGACCTGTTGCGTGGTGCCATTGCAGCAAAAACCGAATTGGGCTTGGCGGCCAAAGAAGTCATGGACAAAGGTAATTTGGTATCTGATGACATCGTTTTGGGTATGCTCAAAGAGCGTTTGGGTCAAGATGATGCGCAAAAAGGTTTCATCTTGGACGGTTTCCCAAGGAATTTGGTTCAAGCCGAAATGCTGAGTGAATTATTCACTGAATTGTCATTGTCTTTGGACCATGCTTTGCTGATCGAAGTCGATCCAGACGAAGTGGTGGCCAGAATCGCCAAACGAGCCGAAATTGAAGGCCGTTCTGATGACACCGAAGAAGTGGTTCGCAACCGCTTGAATGTGTACAAAGAACAAACGGCACCAGTGGCTGATTTCTACAAAAAACAAGACATCGTCACTGAAATCATGGGCACTGGCTCAATCGAAGACGTACAAGCCCGTATCGAAGCCGCTTTGCGCTTCTGATACACCAAATCAAGCACCGATTAAAAGGCTCGCACAAGCGGGCCTTTTTTGTAGAACAAGATATTTTGACTGTTATTTTTTGGTGATGTTTTTCTTAACATGAAATAACTGTTCGCCCACAACTTGATGTGAGGTCATTGGCTTTAAATCATGACCAAATCGCTCACACCAAATCTCAAAGTCCAGTTCAGCATGGGGGTCAGTCACCAACACCTCAACCACAGCACCTGCGGGTAATTCGGCCAAGGTCTTTTTTAACAGCATCAAAGGCATGGGACAATTGAGTCCGCGCGTGTCCAGTTGTGTGGGTGAATCAGTCATGGGAGCAATTGTAGAGCCGATGGGTGTTTTTTTAAATCCCTAAAATGCAAAAGACCGCTCTGTGGCGGCCTTTCTCGGTCAAAAGATTAAGTAAGGGGGAAAGGGTGTGTGCACTTAATCTTTAACTTGAATTCCATTTTAATTATTGAGTCAAACTTATCTGTGAGCAACATCACAAAAGCAATTAATGATTTCAATAAAAAAGGCCGCAATTTGCGGCCTGAGTAGGTTTTATTTTGCCTTAGATCGCCATTTGCGTTTTCAATTTTTTCAAAGCTGCGGCTTCTAACTGTCTGATACGCTCTGCTGACACTTGGTATTTGGCTGCCAGATCTTGTAGGGTGGCTTTTTTATCCACCAACCAGCGGCTTTGGATGATGTCCAAAGAACGTTCATCCAATTTATCCAAGCCTTTGAACAAAGCGTTGTGATTTTTATCTGCCTCAGTGTCTTTGATTAAAGTGGCTTCTGGTGTTGGACTGGTGTTGGTCAACCAAGCTTGTGGTGAATAGTTGCTGTCTTCATCGTCATCAACGGGCAAGTCAAATGAAACGTCCTGTCCGTGTAAGCGTGATTCCATTTCGACCACCACTTCGGGTTTGACGTCTAAATCTTTGGCCACGCGGTTGACTTCTTCTTGGGTAAACCAACCCAAGCGCTTTTTGTTTTTGCGTAAATTGAAGAACAGTTTACGGTGTGCTTTGGTGGTGGCGACTTTTAAAATACGCCAGTTTTTCAAGATGAATTCATGAATTTCAGCACGAATCCAATGCACAGCGAAGGAAACCAAGCGCACTTTGTGCTCGGAATCGAATCTTTTGATGGCTTTCATCAAGCCGATATTGCCCTCTTGGATCAAATCACCCACAGGCAAACCGTAGCCGGAATAGCCTTTGGCCACATAAACGACAAAGCGCAAATGTGACATTACCAGTGCATGAGCGGCTTCTAAATCATTGTGGTCGCGAACGCGATCGGCCAATGACCTCTCTTCTTCCACTGTGAGTACGGGGATTTGATTAACGGCCGTGATGTATGACTCCAAAGAGCCTGTGACCGAGGGTACGGGTAAATTTTTTATGGTTGTTTCTGTCATTTTTTTCTCCTGTCAGTCATCGCTTAATAGCCAATGACGAAGATATTCTGTCCAGTTTGACCGCTGGAATCAGTCTAAAGTTCCGTCCTCCAATGAGCAACGGAAGCGAGATTATAGCATGTTTAAAATCTCAGTCAATGTGCCAATGGTTGGTCTATTTCAATGTCCACTCACATTGACAATGGGCCAGTTGAGCCACACCGTTTTGTTGGTTGTTTAGCACCACAGCCAGCTGTTTTTTCAAGGGTTGTAACCACGTTTGAATGTTTGGTTGTATGGTTGCTTTTTCTGGCATCCAAGTGGCGGCTTTGGCTAACATATTGACCAAAAATTGATCTTTGGTGCTCAAGCTTTGTTCCACCCATTGCACACCATATCGAGAAATCTTGGCCAATTCAGCGGCTTGTTCTATGGCTTGTGTCAGGCCACCCATTTGATCAATCAAGCCCAATTCTTTGGCTTGTTTGGCGGTCCAAACGCGGCCACGGGCGATGCGATCAACCATATCAACATCCAAACCACGGGCTGCGGCCACCGATCCGATGAATTGCTGGTAACCAAATTCAATGTTGCTTTGAATCAATTGGGCAAACTCTTCATCCAATGGTTTGCTGGTGTCAAAAGCCCCCACCCATTTGGTGGTACCCACACCGTCGCTGTGGATGCCCAATTTATTGAACAACTTGGGGAAGTTCATCAACATGCCATAGATACCTATGGATCCCGTGATGGTGGCCTCATCAGCAAAAATACGGTCAGCTGACATTGAAATCCAATAGCCACCAGAGGCTGCCACATTGGCCATGGAAACCACCACTGGCTTACCTGCCACTTTGAGTTGTTCAACTTCTCTGCGGATTTGTTCTGAAGGATAAACACCGCCACCAGGACTGTTGACCCGCAACACCACGGCACGCACATTTTTGTTCAGCCTGGCTGCTTGTAACAAGGCGCTGGTAGATTCCCCACCAATGGTGCCAGGATCTTGTCGGCCACCCATGATGCTGCCTTCGGCCACCACCACGGCGATTTGGTCTTTCAGTAACTGTTCTGAATTGTCGGTATCAAGACTTAAATAGTCTTCATAGGCTATCCCTCGGAAGTGGTTGTTGTCATCATCGAATGAGGAAAGTTCTGCCACATGCTTGTGCATGAAACTGCGTTTTTTCACCGCATCCACCAAGCCTGAGTCCACAGCCATATCAGCCACAGAGCCTTTGTTTTCCATCAAGCGCTGGGCTTGTTGTTCAACAATGGTGTGTAAATCTTCGACGGCTATACCGCGTCGCTTGGAAATGTCTGCCAAATAGGTGTCCCATAAGTCGTTCATGTAATGCAGACCGGCTTCTTTGGCCTCCTGAGACATGTCATTGCGGACATAGGGTTCGGCCGCTGATTTGTATTCGCCGACTTTGAACAGGTGTACATCCACACCCAATTTATCCAATCCGTCTTTGAAGTAACTGCGATAGGAGCCAAAGCCTTGCAAAAACAAAAAGCCCTGTGGGTCCATGATGACTTCATCGGCCATGCTGGCGAAATAGTATTGAGATTGAGACAGGTTGGAAGCCAAGGCCACCACGGGTTTGTTGCTGGTTTTGAATTGCTCAACCGCACGATTCAATTCGCGCAAATGGGCCAGACCTGCACCCCACAAATAATCAGGATCCAAAACCAAAGCGGTGATTTTAGGGTCATTGGCTGCCAGCTTGATGGCTCGGAGCAAATCGCGCATTCGGGTTTCAGGGATTTGATTGCCACGCAAATTATCAATCGCCTGGCTCATGGCATCGCCAGAATACTGATCAACAACGAAACCTTTGGGGGCCAATACCAAAGCGGTTTTTTCATTCAACTGAACAGGCATGCCACCCATCCACCAAGCCAAAACCAACACAAATACCAGCAACAACAAGGCATGGCGTGTGAAGTTGGCCAACCAAACAAAGGGCTTGGTTAAGATATAAAACAAAGTAACAAAAGGATTGCGTTCTTTCTGGCTCATGGTTTTTATGTCTGTCTGTGTTATTTGATGATACTTTGACCATCATAAATAGGCATGGTTCATTAGTCACGAATTGATGTTATTTATCAGCGAATTCAGAGAAACACTTGTCACAGCATCAAATCTGCCGATAATTATATGCTTGTCTTTAAGGAATATAAACATGAAATCCACCACCATATTGACCCCCAAACTGGCCATGGTTCTGGCCATGACTGCGTTGACCAGCAGTGTGATTGCTGAAATACCATCAAGTTACAAAAACCAAAAAGCGGCTTGGGATCAGCACCAAAGCATGCGCGAAAACACGCCCTATCATGGCATCAGTTGGCGCAATGTTGGTCCCATTTTCCAAGGTGGCCGTGCAGTCGATGTGATTCGACCACATGACCAACCGCATGTGGTTTATGTGGGTTATGCCTCAGGTGGGGTGTGGAAAAGCACCAACAACGGCCAAACCTTCAAACCAGTGACCGATCATTTACCGAGCCAAATTGTTGGTTCTTTGGCCATTGACCCGAATGATTCCAATGTTTTGTGGTTGGGCACAGGTGAAAACAATTCATCGCGCTCATCTTACGGTGGCATGGGCATTTACCAATCCAAAGACGGTGGTGAAACTTGGGCTTACAAAGGTTTGGGCAGCTCTGATCGCATTGGACGCATCTTGGTAGACCATAAAGACAGCAACACCATCTATGTTGCAGCGCTCGGGAAATTGTATTCAAAAGGCGGTCAGCGTGGCTTGTACCGCAGCAGCGATGGCGGTGATACTTGGGAAACCTTAATTGAAGGCAAAGGCTACACCGGTTTTATTGATGTGGCACAAACACCCGATGGCGTGTTGATAGCCACAGCTTGGGACCGCTCGCGTAAGGCTTGGGATTTCGTTGAAGGTGGCGAAGGTTCTGCTGTATACCGCAGTGAAGACGGCGGTGATTCATGGGATAAAGTGACTCAAGGTTTGCCTTATGGTGAACACATGGGTCGATTGGGCATCACCACTTCGGTGAGCAACCCGAATGTGGTTTACCTGTCACTGGATAACCAAACGCCATTACCCGAAAGCGAATGGGATATGGGCGATCAAGCGGTGACCACCAAGCGTTTGAAAAACATGAGTAATGACGAGTTCCTGAGTCAAGCTCAAAAAGGCATTGAAAGCTGGTTACGTGCCAATTCCTTCCCCAAAGAGATGACCGCAGAAAGTGTCATCGAGCAGGTTAAATCAGGCGAGTTGACACCACAGGATTTGATTTCACAATTGGCCGACGATAATGCCAACCTGTTCAATGTTGATATCCGCTCTTTGGAAGTTTATCGCTCTGACGATGCCGGCAAAAGTTTCTACCGCACCCACAAAGAAGACATCCAGGGCGTGGTTTATTCTTATGGGTATTACTTTGGTCAAATCAAAGTCGATCCCCAAGATGAAAACACCGTATACGCCACCGGTGTGCCTTTGATCAAATCCACCGACGGTGGAAAAACCTGGGCTTCTTCTTGGAACTCGACCACCCATGCTGATTTCCAAGCCTTGTGGATCAACCCAAAACACGCCAATCACATCATGACCGGAAACGATGGTGGTGTTGATGAAAGTTACGATGGTGGCAAAACGTGGAAAAAAGTCGATCAGCAACCAGTTGGTCAGTTTTATACCATTGCTGTTGATATGGAAACACCATACAACATTTACGGTGGATTGCAGGATAACGGCACATTGAAGGGATCAAGCACCACTGATTGGACCCGCGGTGAATCATGGGAGCGTTTGTTTGGTGGCGACGGCATGCACGTCAACATCGACGATGCCGATAAAATGACCTATGTGGGTTTCCAGTTCGGTAATTATTTCCGCTTGAGCAGTGGCAAAGCACCGAAGAAAATCAACCCACTGAACTATGTCGGCGAAGAATCGTTGCGCAAAAACTGGAATTCACCGGTGATGCTATCAACACACAACCCAGACATCGTCTATTTTGCGGGTCAAAAACTGTTCCGCAGCATGAACAAAGGCAACGATTGGGTCGAGATCTCTGATGATTTAACCCGCTCTAAGAAACGCGGTAACGTGCCCTTCGCCACCATCACTTCGGTGTCTGAATCACCATTGAAATTTGGTTTAATTTGGGCCGGTACTGATGACGGCATGGTTTGGGTCACCGACAATGGCGGTAACGATTGGCGTCAGGTGAATAAAAAACTGCCCAAAGGCAAATGGGTGAGCCGCGTGATGGCCTCTCCGCATGAAGAAAAACGTGCTTGGTTGTCTTTGAACGGCTACCGAGATGACGACATCCAGCCCTATTTGTACCGTTCAGATAATTTGGGCAAAACATGGAAAAAAATGGCCAAAGGCCTGCCAAATGAAACCATCAATGTGGTCAAAGAAGATCCTAAAAACGAAAACATCGTTTATGTTGGCACTGACAAGGGGATTTATGTTTCCACCGATTTGGGGGGAAACTGGCAGATGTTGGGTGAAAATTTACCCACCGTGCCTGTACATGATTTGATTGTTCATCCGCGCGAGAACGAATTGGTATTGGGTACCCACGGCCGATCTGTTTTTGTGGCCGATGTGTCACCATTGCAAGGCATGGAAAAAGCCGTTGGTGACAGCGAATTACACATCTATCCGATTGAAGAGATCAAAGAAGGAGGCCGTTGGGATTCAAAGGTGTTTCCATGGAATTACACTGATGACAAAACGGCGCCACATGTGACATACATTTGGTCAACTCATGCAGCTGAGGCGCAGATCAGCATCACGGATGACAATGAATCCTTGTTGTACTCAACCACGGCCAATTTGAAAAAAGGATTGAACCAATGGCACTGGGACTATAAGGTCGATGAAAGCATGGCTGTGGCTGCTGAAGCCAAAGCCTTGGCGGACAAAGCAGAAAATGCAGATGAAGAGGATGCTGCTGAAGGCACTGCTTTGGTTAACAAAGCCAAGACGCCTTATGCCGAATCCAAACGTTTGGGGCATCCACCCTTTATCGAGCCAGGCACTTACCATTTGACTGTGAAGCTGCCTGAAAAGGCCAAACATTCAGTCGAGTTTAAAGTGAAGTAAGCGATGTCTGCTGGAAAACAACAACAAAAGCCGTCATTTTGGCGGCATTTGTTTTCATGGCTGGTGTATTTAAAGCTGTGGTCATGGGCACAGCTGCCCCACCGCATGCTTTTGGGCATCGGTGTGTTGATTGGCTGGTCGTTCAAAAAATTGTCAAAATCACGCCGCAGGGTGATTCAAAAAAACATCGAAACCTGCTTTCCCACCTTGACTGATGATGAGCAAAAAACACTTATTGACCAAAACTACCGCGAAACCGGCATGATGGTCAGCCACACACTGAAAGCCTTTTTGTCGTGGTCTGATGATTTGTTCAAGGATTTGACCATTGAGGGTGCCGAACACCTCAAAGCGGCACAAGCCAAAGGCCAAGGTGTTTTGCTGGTTTCAGGTCATTTCACCGCTTTGGACATCGGTGGTCGTGTGATTTGTGGACAGTTTCCCGTTTCTGGCGTTTACCGCCCGCACAAAAACGCGGTGCAAGAATACGTGGTCAAAACCTCTCGCGAAAAATACGCCAAACAGATGTTTACCCGTGATGAGCTCAAAGGCATCATCAAGGAACTGAAAGCAGGTGGTATTGTTTGGTACGCCCCAGACCAAGATTACAGACGCGGCCAGTCCATTTTTTCAGACTTTTTCGGCACACCGGCATCCACCATCACAGCCACCCATCAATTGGCCCGAATTTCGGGCTGTCAAGTGATGTTCTATTCTGTCAAGCGCATCCCCGAAAAGCCCTATTACCAATTGGCCATCACACCACCGTTGGATGATTTCCCCAGCAAAGACGCCCAATTAGACACAGACCGCATCAACCAAGGCATTGAATCTATGGTCAACGAAGCCCCCGAACAATACCTATGGTTACACAAACGCTTCAAAACCCGACCCGAAGGTGAAGATAAGTTTTATTGAAATATTGGATGGACTTAGTATCTTGGTGGGCAAAGCGTACCCTACTATAATCTTTGATTGATAATACCAGCTTGAGTTTTGCTCAATCGCAATTACATTAATGTAATGAAAATACCTCATTTAGATCCTGAATTTGCCCGCAGCCGGAAAGATGCTTGGCCCAAGGCGTTTCGGATAGCTTGTGTACTATTAGCTACCATTTGGATTAGTTTCTTCTTGGCACAAATCCTGCCCATCACACAATTTGGCCTAAAGCCCAGACGCTTTGAAGGATTGATTGGCTTGTTCACTATGCCCCTGATTCATGGTGGATGGCCGCATTTGATTGACAACACTTTGCCGATGTTTTTGGCGATGTTGGGCTTATTTGGTAATTATCCGAAATTGGCGAAAAAGGTGATGTGGCAGTCTTTGATAATCACGGGTTTGTTGGTTTGGTTCTTTGCACGGCCTTTGAATCACATTGGTTCCAGTGGTTTGTTTTATGCCTTGCTCAGTTATTTGTTTGTCAGTGGTTTTTTGAAAAAAGACTTGCAGTCGATTGGTTTGAGCTTGTTGATTGCTTTTTTGTATGGCTCTTTGATTTGGGGTATTCTGCCCGGGCAGCCTGGCATCTCTTGGGAGTCGCATTTGGCGGGATTGTTGACGGGCTTATATCTGTCATTCCAAACCAGAAAAGAAGAGTTGCCGATATTAAAAGATTGGCGTTTGGATGAAGGGATTGAACCAGGCCCATTCGATGAATGAGCCTGGTTATTAGGTTGTGTAATCTGTCCTTTATTTGTTTGTTAAGCGGGCTTCTAAGCGTTTAATGATGTCATGTAAACGCGCAGCTTTGGTTTGGTCCATCGCTTGTTCTTTTACAATCACGGTACCATCAATCAAACTGGCCAGACCGGGCCTCGCTTTCTGAGTACTGGTGGATTTTGATGGACCAGTTTCTGTGGCTACAAAAGTATAACTGGCTGAACGGAAACCTCGAACCCTGAACCCTTCGGCATCAAAATTAGGCGATGAACCCACTGGGTACGAATAGGCTTCGCCGTCGAATTGGTCTGTGCCTGTTTTCAAGTAATAGGCTATGTAGTGGTTGGCATCGTCACGCACAACCGCCACCAATTCATTGTATTCTGTGTCATAAAAAGCCGCTAAGTCGTTGTGACTCAGGGCGTAGTTTGTGCAGTTGTTGTAATCAGTGGTTTCGGATCGACAGCCGGTGACCAAATAATCACCTTGGAATATTTCGGTTTGTTCAAATACCAAAACATCGGCGATAAAGGGGAAATCATTGGTGTAATTGGACACATCCATCACGAGCTGCCATTCGCCGCGCATTTTTTGTAGTTCGTCACCGAGAAAGTAATTAAAGCGTTCAATATATATGGGTGCTTGGTCTTTAAAGGTCATTTTGGCGGTGGTTTCAGTGAGAAAATCGATGGTCACTGATTCATAACTGCTGAGCACGGTCTCTGGTGCTTGGTAAGCACAACCAATACAGCTGCCATCATAGCTGATGGCAACAAAGCTGTCATAATAAGAATTGCCATCTAAAAATCCCGATGTGGTGAACCAAATGGGGTTACCCAAATCATCATAGACATAAAAAGAACCAAACAAGTGGTTGTCTTGAATTTCAAGTGTGTAACCTGAGCCTGATGCATTGGGGTCCCACCAATGCCCAGATTCTGGTGTGAATGAATGTGCTTGAGCAACCAACATTAATAATAAAACAGATAATATTTTTTTCATCATTTCTCTCCATATTGAATCAATGACTGTTATATTACGGCTTTTTTCTGAATTGGGAATGAACAATGATAGACATTGGGGCCAACCTGACGCATGACAGTTTTGATAAAGACAGGGAAACGGTGATTGCCGAAGCTCAAGCTGCGGGTGTAGAAACCTTTATCATCACCGGTTCCGATGTGGCTTGCTCTCAAAAGGCCAAGGATTTGGCCCATCAATACAGTGACTGTTGTTATGCGACAGCGGGCATTCACCCTCATCATGCCAGTGATTTTGACGGCGAGGCTGAAGATGCCATCCAAGCATTATTGAATGATGAGAAAGTGGTGGCTGTTGGTGAAACAGGCCTGGATTATTTTCGAGATTTCTCACCCAGACCAGCACAGATATTTTCTTTTGAGCGCCACATTAAGTTGGCCATTGAAAATGACATGCCTCTTTTTTTACACCAACGTGAAGCGCACAAAGACTTTTACCCCATTCTAAAAGAGCACCGGGACGCCTTGGGCAATGTGGTGGTTCATTGTTTTACTGACAATGAACAGGCTTTGTTTGACTATTTAGACTTGGATTGTCACATTGGCATCACTGGTTGGATTTGTGATGAAAGGCGAGGTGAGCACTTGATAGATTTGGTTCATAACATTCCCAGTGATCGTTTGATGATTGAAACCGATGCGCCCTATTTGATGCCCAGAAACCTGAAGCCTAAACCCAAATCACGCAGAAATGAGCCCAAATATTTGGCGCACATAGCTGAGGAAGTGGCACGAATTTTGGATTGTGACCTGCTTGCACTTCAGGAACAAACCACAAGAAACACCAAACTTTTCTTTAAGTTGTAATCCTCAATAAAAACTTTGTTGGTTGGTCATAAACCATGACCAACTGTTGTCATGTGCTCATTTCTTATTCAAACTTTGCGTTGAATGGCTGATACCAAGCTACTTAGTGAATGCTGAGGTTGAATACAGTATTTATTGTCTCAAAAAGGGGCTTGAAAGTCGCCAAAAAGGCCAATAATTTCATTTAAGTTATCAATATGTGACGAAAGTCTCGGAAATGCTAGGGTATTTTTGGTTTTGAGGAATATAATAAAATAACATTAGTTAACAATTTCAGAGGTGAAAAAATGAAATATAAATCTTTAGTAGCTTGTGTTGGGCTGGTTTTTGCGGGTTCTTCATGGGGTGAAAACAGGCATATGGATGACAGGTTAGTCACGGATGCCTTAGAGAAAGCAAGCATGGGTTTTGCAGAAAATGATGTTGTATATGTCAGAGAAAACAGCAATAAAAGTCAGTCCAACGAACAAATAAAAGGAGTCGGTGGGCTGGTACATGTAGGCTATATGGGTGTTGAATCCCAAGGCAGAACTGGAAACTTTACATACAGCACCATTTCGGGTTCTGGTGATATTTACCGAACAGGAACAGAAATATTTTCTGACACATTGTTAGAGTTGCCTGACGGATACAGCTTTGATTGGGTACGTGTTTGGGGACGTGATACAAACGTTGATGAGAATTTAAGATTTTTTGTATTCCAAACATGTTATCCCAGTTTTTCAGCTGGGGCGCCCGATTCAACAAACTTAGGGACTATAACATCTTCCGGTAATGCTGGAGACTGGTCAGCTTCTGTCTCATTATCTGATGTCACGGTGAACAATACGTCTTGTACATATTATGTCCGAACAGCATTTGATGACACCGGCAGTTCTTTGCGCTTGTATAAAGTCAGGGCAGAATTGAACCCAGCACTTTAAGGAGAAAATCATGAAAAAGATAATTATATCTCTTATGGTCATTCCTTTTATTTCTGGAGCCGGTACAGTTGAAGAAGCTGGTGGTAGACTTGGTGATAAAACACCAATCAAAAACCATACAATGGTGGCTCTTTCTGATGAAAGTAAAAAACCACAAATAAAACCTATATCAGAAAAAGGGGGTGGTAGCCCAATTTATTACCGCTATCATGCTGCCACCGGTGTTGACTTTGATGGCAGAACTTCAGATTTTGTTGCAGGTGGAATCGGTCATGGTGTTCGCTCATGCCAAGCAAGTTCTACAGAGCAATTTATAGACCATGAAATCAAAATCAAGAATGGAGAAATATTGCAATGGTTTGATGTTTGGGGTAATGACAGTAATGCTACAGAAAACATGACGGCGATTTTATATCGACAATGTTATCCAGTATTAGGTTCTGGCCCAAGTGGCGCTGACTTTTTATTGATTGAAGATATCGAAAGGAATGCGGGTAATTTCTTTTATGGAAAGTTCATGAACTTAGGTTTTGAGGACAATGAACATGAATGTAAATTGATGGCCAGAATTCGGTTTGGAGATTTTCTCAACGGTGATTGTGATGGCTCACAAGATTTACAACTTTATAAAGTCAGGGCTCAAATATTAGGAAATGATCTAATATTTATGGACAACATGGAAGATTATTAAATACGTGCTGTATTAAAAGTTTGAAAGGCCTGCCATGGGAAAATGGTGGGCTTTTTAATGCTCAGAGCTTGGGATCATGGCAAATGCCCATAGAAGCCAAATATGCCTTCAAGTTCCTATCTGGGTCATCCTCAAAACAACTGCCCTCCACTGAAAGTAGCTTTATGCGATCGATTCGGAAGTTCCGAAAGTCATTCCTTTTTTCACACCAACCGGTTAACAACCACACCGGATTAAAAAAGAACAATGCCAATGGTTGTATCACTCGACTGGTTTCACGCTGTTGTTCATCTATATAATCCAAATGAATCTTTCTGCGGTTGCGAATGTGCTCACGAATTTCTGAGAAATTAACTGTCCAAGGTGCTTTAGGTCGATTGGGTACGGCATAGGTGGTGATTTGTTGTAATTCACCTTGTAAATTTGCGGGTAAAACGGCCGCAATTTTATCCAGCGCACTGTTGGCTTTTTCAGCAAAACGGTCATCAGTCCACTGTCGTACCATACTGATTCCGAGGCCAATGGCTTCCAATTCATCGGCATCAAAAGTGATGGGTGGCAGGTAATACTTCTTATCAATGGTGTATCCAACACCGGCCTCACCCCGAATGGGTGCCCCTGTATTCATCAAACATTCAATGTCGCGATACACCGTCCTTTTACAGATGTCAAAGGCATCAGCAATCTGTTGTGCCGTCACGGCTTGCCGCCTTTGCCTTAAAAAATGTGTGATTTTAATCAACCTGTCAGCACGTCTCATGGTTAGAAATACCCTGTTTCAATAATCATTGCAGTGTACCAAAACACTACTGACACCATGCTGTCAGCAGTCCTTTGTTAAAGTGGATTTTTTAACCACAATAATACTACAGGAGAAATTATTATGCTTGGATACGTCACTTTAGGAACCAATGATTTACCGCGTGCCACCGCTTTTTATGATGCGTTATTTGAAACGATCGGTGTGGGTCGTTCTATGGAAGAAGAAAATTATTTTGTCGCATGGTCACCTGGCCAACTGTCACCTGGCATTGCTGCCACTATACCTTTCAATAAGGAGCCCGCCACCGTTGGTAATGGTGTGATGGCGGCTTTATTAATGGAAACGCCAGAACAGGTTAAAACCCTTTACAACAAAGCGCTGGAATTGGGTGGCGCAGACGAAGGTAAACCTGGTTTCAGGCCAGAAGAGGCCAACAAAGGCTTTTTTGCCGCTTACTTTCGCGACCTGGACGGTAACAAGCTCAATGCCTTTTGTATGGTTGAATAAGCTGACAAACACCACTGAATCAACTCAAGCTGATTCAGTGGTGTTTTTGTACTAATGCTCAAGAGTTAGCTCTACCACTTCTTTTTTGGCGGCCATCCGAACCCCAAGCAAGGCATGGTTTTCATCGATATCGGTTAAATAATCAACCTCATCTCTGACCAAACCCAGCACATTGAATGACTGATTGTTCAAATCGTATGACCACAATTGGTTGTTGCTGTTGATGGCGTAAATCACCTGTCCCTTGATGACAAAGCTGTTTGCTCTGTCTCCTTGGTTTTCTAAATCCAGAATCTGTTCAGGTTCTACAGCACCAGGCTGCCAAAAACGATCTAATTTGTCTTTATATATCAAGCGACCGTCAGCAGTTTTTGCTGCCCATTTGACAGGCACACCAGTTATGCTTTTGTTTGTTGAGTTATTCAAATCATATTCAACATATTGGCTCATGCCCTTATCAAACACTTCTAGCAAAGCTGTGTTGCTCTCACTGTTCCATTGGAACAACTGCCATACTGCATGTGGCATGGGGAAAGTTTTTCGTCTGCCGTCGAGGTAGACTTGATTGAGCACCCCATTGGCATTGACCAGTAAACTTTGACCATCAGCTGCCCAGTCTATGCCACGAATGAAACTGTCTTTTGGAAAATCAGTCAGCATGGTGAGGCTTGGGCCATCGCTGATCCAGAGCTGCTGTTCTCCAGAACGTTCTGACCAGAAGGCAATCAATGAACCGCCGGGTTGAAACATCGCAAAATCTTCTCCCAGCGTAGACCGCTGAAAAGAGTCATAAGCTTCGATTGGTACGGCTTCGTTGTTCATGTCACGCAGTGGCAACTGAACGATGTCACTGTCATAGCTCCCTTTGATCATCAACATGCGATCACCATCGGGGTGGAAAACAGGCTGCCCCATCCTTTCATCAAAAGGCAGATTAATTTTAGTCACTACCCCTGAATATGAAAGGGTGAACAACTGACGGCCTGTACTGAAAATCAATAAATCATCCAAGGGCACAAAATTAGGGCGAACCAGAAAATGTTCACTGATTTCTGGTGGACGCTTGATCATGTGGCTGGATAACAGGCTGCCATCGGGTTTCAATATATCGATATACTGTTGGTTGTCATTGTCTATGCGGCTCACCGCAAACAAGTCTTTTTGCCGCGAATAGGCAAAATCTACCAAGTTACCTTCGCCCGGGCTGTACAAGTCGGTGCTGGCATTGTCACTGGTGGAGTATTGAATCAACTTCCAACGCCCAGACTGCTTTTGAAACATGACAATCTTGTCATCACTGACCCATTTGGGTTTGACCACCTTAGATTGCTTACATTGCAGTATGGTTTTGGGTTGTTGTGGGCTGTTTAAAGCCTGTTCAAAATCTAGTGTAACCAAATCATAGCAATCTTTTTGGGTCACAGGAACATCACAAGCTTGGGTGGCAAAAAACACCAGTTGTTTACCGTCCGGCGAAAAATCATGGCTACCATAAGAACCCCAATCTTCAGTCAACTGTATTTCACGCTGGCTGTCTATGTGCTTGGCCCAAATTTTATCTTTGCACATCGTGCCCAAATACCTGTGAAAAACAATGTATTCACCATCTGGCGAATAAGTGGGGTCAGTTTCCTTATCATCTGTAGCGGTCAGTGAGTACAAGGCATCAAAAGTCATGCCGGCAGATGGTTCAGGCTTTTGGTATGAAAAGCCCCAAAGCCCAAACAACAACAAAGCAACGACAGCAAATATGGACATAAGCTTCGAAACAGGTGTTTTTAATCCGCTTGTTTTCGAAACATCTTGCTCAAGATTCGCTGGTTTCATCAAGCTGCTTGAGTCATCAGCATGCCAGTTGACCTCACATTCCAGGCTGTAACCTTGTTTGGCATGGGTTTTGATAAAAGACTGTCCTTTTCCGTTATCTCCCAAGGCTTTTCTTAATTGGGCAATGCTTCTTTGTAAGGTGTTGGGTGAGACCACTGTTTCTGGCCAAACTGTATTTAACAAATGGTCTTGACTCACCACTTGACCTTGATGCTCAGCAAGGCAAGTTAAAACAGCAAGCGCTTTAGGCGGAAGGGTCTGAACCTGTTCTTCTCGGGTGATTTGATTTCTTGATAAATCCACATAAAAATCACCAAGCCAATACTGTTTTGCCATAAATTAATTCACTGTTTGATGGCCTTAATTGTATCTAAATTTTAGCAACCACCATCGAAAAATATCTTTTAATATCAAGTGCTCAACGCATTGACAGTGTCCAATCAGCAAGAAATCAGCCATAAATCAGCACAACATCAGGTGTTTATATCCAGCGGTGCTTAAGATGGGAGCTTTCACCAAGGAACGTTTGTTTATGAAAAAACACACATTATTTGCATGGTTACTTCTGGCTCCTTTTGTTGTCTTTTCAGGCAGTCAAAGTTCTGCCTATGAGATGCCAAGAACGCACGTCATTCCAATCAATGATGCCGCTAATGATCGCCAATATGAACTGTATATCAAGTTACCCAAAGATTATGAGAAACATCAAAAGGTCAGGTATCCTGTGATCTATTTCACCGATGCTGTTTGGCACATTGAAGCGTTATCAGCCGCCACCGAATACCTTTTGGAGGACAGCATTTTGGTCGGTATTTCTTGGCAAAAAGACATCGACGATGCGTTAATCAAAACAGCAGGCGATCACGTCAGCAGGTACAGAGATTACTCACCACGCCCTTCTGATAATCCAGAGCACCAATCTAAATACCATTTTGGTCAGGCCAAACAGCATTTGGACTTCATACGCAATACCGTGATTAGTTACACAGAAAAACATTACCGAACCGAAACGACCCAACGCAGCTATTTTGGCTATTCCATGGGCGGTGAATTTGGCGCGTATGTATTACTGACCCAGCCCGATACCTTCAGTCATTACATCCTAGGCAGTCCTTCACTGGGGCAAGCAGACGCTGAATACCTGTCATCACTCGCCAAAACAAACGCAACTGAGCTGAACAATAGCGATGCCCAAGTATTGATTTCCTACGGAACGTTGGAACAAGAATCAGGCGCCCACATTGAAGGCTTGATTTCAAGTTTAAAAGTCCTGCAAGCCCAAAACATGTCAATTTCTCACCCAATAATCGAAGGTAATCACCAAAGTGCATTTCCATTGACCGTGGTACAAGCCGTCAGTTGGTTGAGCAACAACTTAAATTCAGGAGAAAAACCATGAAAACACAATTACTATTGATGTCCTTATCACTCACCTTTTCCATCAGCGCACACGGCAACGTTGAAAGAGACTACCCTGTCATGAAAGGCCCATTGTTGGGGCAAAAACCACCAGGAATGGTGGCAGAGCCGTTTGCTCCTGGCATCATTTCTCAGTCAGGCTGGGAAGTTGAAGGTGTTTTTTCGCCGGCCATGGATGAATTTTATTTCACCACCCGAAGTGGCGAAGGCCAGCCGATTACTGTCACCGGTCTGCGCCAACAAGAGGGCATTTGGAAAAAATACATACAATTCAAAAGAAATGGAGAAGTCAGCTTTTCACCAGATGGCCAAAGAATGCACATGGCAAAAGGCTATAAAGACCGTGTCGGTGCCGGTTGGTCAGAACGCAAAAGCCTAGGTCCTGATTTTGACCGAAAAGACTGGGGTATTATGCGACTGACCGCTTCAGCCAAAGGCACCTATGTCTTTGATGATTATAAAAGCAAAGACGTCATCCGTATATCAACGGTTGAAGATGGACAAAGACAAGCGCCCAAATTAATGGGGCCAGAAGTCAATAGTGGTGAATGGACCGCCCACCCTTTCATCGCACCAGACGAAAGTTATCTGATTTGGGACAGTGAACGTGAAGGTGGATTTGGCGATTCTGATTTGTACATCAGCTTTAAGCAAAATGATGGTTCATGGGGGCCCGCCATTAACATGGGTGAACAAGTAAACTCAGCCGGCTGGGACGCCTATGCCACAGTCACTTCAGACGGAAAATACATGTTATTCAACCGTCAATTGTCTGAAACCAACACCGACATCTACTGGGTTGATGCCAAAATCATTGAAACACTCAGGGCACAAAATCAAAATAAGACCAAGAAATGAAGACCAATTTAAAGTTGCTTAAATGATCTTAATCCGAGCCATCAAGTCGCCAATGCGTCTTGTCGGAACTGTCTTGGCGTTTTATCAACGTGTTGTTTGAAAGCCCTGTTGAATGGCCCCAAAGAATTGTAACCACAGTCAAAAGCAATGGTGGCAATATTTAGGTGTTGTTTTTCAGGGTTTTTGAGCAGCTCAAGTGCACGCTCAATGCGGTATTTATTTACCATGTGATTGAAATTTCTGAACTTAAGGGTATGGGTGATGCATCGAGTCACTTTGTATTCTTGTGCGCCAATGTGTTCGGCTAAGTCAGACACTTTTAAGTTGGACTGAGTGAGCAAGACATCACTTTGAATGGCATCAATCACTTTATCTGCCAGTAAATTGGCTTCATCGTTTTGACTGGTTTCATCAAGCCTTGACAACAGTGAATCAGCTCGTAAAGTTTTTAAGCGGTACTCAACCGCCAAACGGCTGCTTATCAGAACGATGAAGGCACAGCACGTCAGTAAGTCGTTACTCAATTTTGCAGCCAATGTCCCTGCTTCGGCTCCCATTAACCAAAAAATGGCCAGCGCAACAGGGACGCTGAACACAGCCAAGTAGAAAACCCTGAAACGTTGTTCAGGTACAGAGCGTATTCTATTGAACCCACTGAGCGCATCATTCCAGACAAAAACTATGGCTGTGATGCAGATAAAAGAGGCCACATTACTGAACACCCGATAAATTTCATTGGCGGCACCATTGAGGCTTGCTGGAGGCATCATCGCTTCAATGGCTTCAACAGCAATGATCACAGCAACGACATAAACAGCTTTTGTATTCAAAACCATGCTGTCACGAAACAGCGCCCTGCTCAACAGCCAAAACCAAGCACAACCACCAGAACCTAGCACTGCCAAAGTCCCATAAGTCAACCCAGTGGAAGTAGGCAAATACCTGGCCAATGTGCCACACAAAAGGCACCATGCCAAGCACCACCAAATCAGTTTAAGATGCTCTGTTTTTTTGATTTTTGCCACAACATGGCTAAAAAAACCATGAAAAAACGGCGCTGATTCCGGGCTTGTAAAGCGTTCTTTGTTCATTGGGTTCATACGATATCTTCGGGTTTTGCCTCTTTTTCTGGCCGATTTCCAAATCGGCATGATTTAAATCACCGATTAAAGACAATCAAATCAATGGTAATCATAATAGCACAGCCAGCCTGATACACCAGTACCTATGGTCATGGAAAGATGTGCTTGATTGCGCGATGAGACATTAATAATTAACCGACTTGATACAGAGGGCATTATGAGCACACAAACTATAACTTCACCATGGTGGCGGTCAGCTCCATTGGCCAAAAAGGCATTGAATGGATCGGCAAAATTTTGGTTTTCAACGGTTCTGGTTGGCCAAGCAATCTTTTCTTATTACATCGTTATGTTTTATTACAAGGCGACATTGGTAAACCAAAATATTGAACGCTTCAATGAAATCATGCCTGGTGGCTACATCCAGGGGGATTTTTGGGGCAACATTGCCGTGGTTGCTCATGTACTGCTTGCAGCCATCATCACGGTCGGCGGCTTGATTCAACTGATACCTTTCATACGCACAAATTATCCCGCCCTACACAGGTGGAATGGCCGGCTGTATGTCATGACAGCACTGACCATCAGCTTGACGGGCATGTTCATGATCATCACACGTTACGAAAAAATTGTTGGCACGTTTATTGGACATGCAGCCGTTACCCTCAATGGCGCCATCATAGTGGTGTGTGCTGTACAGGCGTTCAGGTTCGCGCGCCAAAGAAAATTTGCCCAACACCGCATCTGGGCGTTGCGTTTGTTCTTGGCTGCCAGCGGTGTGTGGATGTTTAGGGTTGGTTTGATGGCATGGCTCAGCATCCACGGCAAACCTGTTGGGTTCGACCCAGTCAGCTTTTCAGGCCCCTTTCTTACCGCACTTTATATCACGGTCTATATTTTGCCCCTGTTCTTCATGGAAATTTATTTGCGCGCACAAAGAAGCCCATCAGCATCGAAAAAAATGATGACAGCCGCCATGGTGTTGACCATCAGTTTAATAATGACGCTTGGCGTTTTTGCCGCCACCATGGGCATGTGGTTACCAAGAATTTAAGGCTTGTAGCTGGGCAGCTCGATGCGCTGCCCAACCTGACCTAATGAATGTTTCCTGCGTTTTTGCGTAAGGAGCCAGCGTTTGTTAATCCGAATAACAGGGTTCAATGACTGCATTTTTGCCAGCTTAGCTCATTCAAAACTTGTCGTTCTTTGAGATAAGGGGGGCACAAAAGGCACTTATAATTAAGCTCAAACCTCACACACAGGAGAAATACCATGTATGTAATCACCAACAGAGAGATTGATGACGGCCAAAAAGGCCTGAAAAAATTCGGTGATAAACCGAATGAAAAAGGCATCAATGAATTGCGACTGGCACATGTCAGTGATGACTTAAAAGATGTTCAAATTTTTGAAGATGAACTTGATTCAGAAGAAATCAAAACCCTCAGAGAAAAGTTCAACCTTGATATCAGCCTCAGAGACAAGTGGTATGTCAGTTTAAAAGTGGCTTGCGAATTGTTTGAACAAGCCGTTAAGGAAAAGAAAAACATTTTGTTTTTTGTCCACGGCTACAACAACGACATCGCCGATGTATTAAAAACCGCGAAAATCATAGAAAAAACCTACAACGTCATCGTCATGCCATTCAGCTGGCCTGCCAATGGCGGTGGCTTACCAGGAAAAATCAGTTACAAAAGCGACAAAGCCGATGCACGCGTCAGTGCCACCGCATTACACCGATTTGTGGGTTTTATCCATGATTTTCACCAGCTGTTAACCGCTGGCCGGTGTAAAGACATTGAAAAACAATGCCATGCTAAATTTCCCGACAATGCCGAAGCCGCGCAAAGACTGTACATGAAATTGATGGAAAAGCAATGCAACATCAAGCTCAATCTGGCCTGCCACAGCATGGGCAATTACCTATTGAAATACGCCCTCAAGCCCGAACAAAGTACCTTAAGGCAATTGGTCTTCGACAATGTCTCACTCATAGCCGCCGATGCCAACAACAAAGACCATGTCACATGGGTGGACGAAATCAGCGTCCGAAACCGCGTCTTTATCGTCATCAATGAAAATGACTACGCCTTGGCTTGGTCAAGAAGAAAACCCGGCGATGAACAGCGCGCCAGACTGGGGCACTACCTCAAAAAACTCTATTCAGAATCAGCCTACTACCTCGACTTAACCGATGCCCCCGGCGTCGGAGACGAACACAGCTACTTCAAACTGAAACCCTCAGACCCAGAAAACCTGAAACACATGTTTTTGGATATATTCCAAGGCGGCTGTGCTGAAAAACTGATGAGCTACGACGACAGCTTGAATGTATATCGCTTGAGGTAAAAGCATTGCGTATTTTGTAGGATGAGCTCCGCCCATCAAGTTTTTTTATAGGTTTAATATAAATGCTGCGATGGGCAAAACCCATCCTACTTGCTAATTCCTAAAATAGAGGTGTTTAGAATTGATGTTGGTCTTCGCGTTGCTCTGCCCAACTTACCTTGCAATTTTTAACATAAATTTATTCATTGAACCAAAACAACAGCACACAGTCTTACAATGAGTTTATTTTTTAGGAATCAATTTAATGCGCAATTTAAATGACTTACATGTTGCTTCAATTTTTATTTTATTGCTATTCACAATGCCATGCATGGCCTGTTCTTGTGCAAGTACACCCATCAATGAACGGTTTGATGAATTTCAATATGTCTTTTCTGCTGAAATTGTAGCTGCTGAGTTGTTGGATGATCCTAACAGTCCCATTCGCTCAAACGGAGACAAAATTCAAATCAAAACGGGCACAAGAGATGATTTCAAAGCTGACTCATCTGCACTTAAATTCCTCTATACCAATTCAGCTGGTTCTGCTTGCGGTATCAACGTCACCATAGGTCATATCCATACTTTTTTAGTCAATGAAAACGGACATGTTTCATTGTGCGGCAGCGTTGTCAGACAAGAAGAAAATGCCGCGTTCTATCAGCTTTTAAAAGACAGGAATTTAATCGAGAGACGATAGTTTGAAAATCGCTTGCTTGAAACTTATTCAATCATGATTGTTTCAATTGAATGGGTTTTCATAATTTCGAAGTTGGCGCAGAGCGCTGCGGTGCCTAACATGTTGACCGGAAAGACTAAAGTTATTCAT
>JAUIHY010000134.1 GCA_030432115.1 Gammaproteobacteria bacterium
TGACTTGAACGTGTAAGGTGATGAGCTGTATTTCATTGGTCAAAGACCAGATGTGCATGTGATGAACATCAATTACGGTGTCAATGTGATCGATTAAATGTTGCTTGATGTCGGATTTACTGACATTCGCAGGTGAGCCTTCGATCAAAATATGCGTTGCCTTTTTAACCACAGTCCACCCTGATTTAATAATCAACAGGGCCACCAACAGTGACAGCACTGGATCGGCCCAGAACCAGCCGAACATCATGATCAGTGCGGCTGCCAAGATGGCGGCGGCAGATCCCAATAAATCACCCAAGACGTGTATCATGGCACCTTTGAGGTTGAGGTTTTCATGATTGCCACTGCTGATGATTTTAAATACTATCAGGTTGATGAACAATCCCAAAACTGCGATGATCAACATGGGCATGGCCATCACAGCCACTGGGGTATAAAACCTTTGGATTGCTTCTATTACGATCCAAACAGCAATCAAAATCAAGCTCAAACCATTGACAAAAGCCGCCAGTATTTGAAAGCGGTGCCAGCCAAAACTGCGGGCCTCATCTGCGGCTTTGTCACTGAACTTGAATGCCAGCCATGACAGCAGCAATGCCAAGGCGTCACTGAACATATGACCGGCATCAGCCAGCAAAGCCAAAGAACCTGAAATCAGGCCGCCAATCATTTCGGCCAACATAAAAGCAAAGGTCAATACCATGGCCCAAAACACACGCTTTTTGTTGCCCTGGTTGACGCTTATGCTGTGGTCATGATCATGATGACCACAGGGGTGCGGCTTGTGGTCATTAGGGGCCATGGTTACTGGTGTTTGCCTTTGGTCCAGCTGTCTTTGGCAAAATATTTGGTGCCGGCAGCTTCGGCGCCAGGCTCTAAGGAGGTGGCCATGGAATCATTCCAACGATTGAGGTAACCGAACAAAGCAATCACACCCAGTACCTCGACAATTTCACCTTCATCCCAATGTTTTTTGAGTTCGGTTTCAATGGCATCATTCACGGCATTGGGCACAGAAGATGCGGCCAGTGCAAATTCGAACAAGGCTTTTTCGGCATCTGAATAAAGGTCGGATTGTCTGAAGTCCCAAATGTTTTCTAAGCGTTCTTCGGATCCGCCATAACGTTCTGCGGCCAATATGGTGTGAGCCTCGCAATACTTACAGCCGGTTTGGGCGCTGGTTAAATAACCGACCAGGCGTTTTTGTTCAGCGGTGACTCGACCTTCGTTAGCCATCACAGCCATGTTCAAATTGACAAAAGCCTCTGCAATGGCAGGTCGGCGTTGCATGGTGAGTACACTGTTGGGACAAAAACCTAAGGTTTCATTAAAAAATTTCACCAGTTGCTCAACTTCTTGGTTAGCGAACTGATCTAAAGGGGTAATTAATGGCATAACATGACTCTTGTTAAAAGAAAAAGTTTATCCTGTTTTGTTGTTAAGGTAAACAGTGGCCTGTTTGAGTTGTTAAGATTTTGCTGACAGAATTCAGTAAAAATATTCAGATGTTCGATGTGATGTGTAAACAATTGTGACCATTGACAGTTAATGTTATGTTGGTTTTTTTTGTAGGTTGATTGGCATGGCTTCTATATTATTGTTTTTTATAGTAAAAATATATTTTTTTGTTGGGCTTGCGACTGATGTTTCAAATTTATTTTAATCTCAATTCACAATAAATGATTTTATTTTGTATTCAATGATTAGAAATCAATTTGGGTAGGATAATTTTATATGTCTTCGAAATCATTCACTGTATATGCGTTTTTGCTTTCCCTGTGTATTTCTTCTTTGGCTTGGAGCCAGACACCAAACCTGGTGGTTGACCCGCCTGTTAGCGACTTTCCCGGGTCTTCATTTTGTACCTCTAATGTTTTGACTAACACGGGTCCCACCGGTTATGGGCCCTACTTACGTGTGGTCATCCCAGATGGCGTCAGTTTAGATTCCGCCAGTTTGTTTGGCGGCTCAGTAACTGTAACGGAAGTGGGTGTTTTTCCATCTCCGCCAAGTGAGTTAATTGATCCGGTTACAGGAGATGTGGTTACGGGAAATGAAGGAGACACCTTTTATATTGTACAACCGCCCATAGGATCTGTGGTCACAGGTGCTTCACCATTGGATATCATGTTGTGCTATACCATCGATCCAACGGCTCCTGTTAATGTGCCCATTAACGTCAATATCACACCAGTATATGAATTTGGTGATACGCCTACAGGCGATAATGGACCCATTGTGGGTTCAACTATCCCAGCAGTGATAACCCCCATCTTGGTGGAGTTTGAGAAAATTAATGATGCACCAGAAGGTGAAAGACCGCCTGGAAATGACTGGCCAGTCACGTACACATTAACAGCGAGGGTGGCCACTGGTAACACCATCGACAATTTAGTGGTCAGTGATTTATTACCTGCTGGCTTCGTCTTGCAGCCACCTGTCAATGTCAGTGGTGGCGTGGGTTGTGTGGTCACCACATCAAATCCGATTGTTGTTAATTGTAACGCGGTCAATGGCACCAATGGTGACGACCTGGTGATTGAATACACTGGTTATTTTGCGGACATCCTGGATGAAACAAGCTGTAACAGCCAATTGTTAACCAATAATGCGACATTAGACGGCAGTCATAATGCATCACCTATTCCCCAAGAAACAGCCAGTTCGGATGTTAATGTTGAGCATATCAGTATTCAAAAATCAGCCAGCCCTGGCTTGGCCTCTCCAGGAGAGACCATTACTTTCACTGTGAATGTGCAAGTCAGCGAATTCGCAACATCCAATGATTTCCAAATCGAAGATACCATACCAGATGGTTACACTTACATTGGAAATTTCACTACCAGTTTAGCCGGCGTAACTGTTTCGCCAACGGTCAATGGTGATGGCAGCACCACCCTTGATATTGATATGACTGCGGCAGGAAATGTTGTAGGTGGTGCGCCGCAAATCACATTGACTTATCAAGCCACGATAGATCAGGCTTTTAATGATTTGAGCCCAATATTGGCCAGTGATTCATTGACCAATTCCATCACATCAGTGTATGACTTAACTGATGGCGCAGCTGGTTGTTCAGAAGGTTCGAGTGCTCGGGTTGATATTCGACCTGTGGCCATAACCAAGGAAATTGTCAACCCACAGGCAGCTTATCAACCCGGAGATACAGTGACTTACCGGTTGACCTTGGATGTACCGTCTGGTGATACACGCAATATTGTTTTTAATGATTTCTTTCCGCTGCCTGTTTTTGATGCAACTTCCATAGATTCAGTTAATTTTGGTCCTGGTTTTGATGTCAGGTTGAGCCCAGTAGATACTGCGGGATTGACACCAACATCTATGACTACTTCAGCTGCAACAAACAGCTTAACCATCAATTGGCCGAATGTGACTTCAGGTGTCAGCCAAACCATTTCGGTTGACATAGATATTGACATCACAAGCGATCCATTTGCTGATAATTTATCTTTGGCCAATTTATTTGAAGCACAAACAGAAAATTCGGGCAGCATCAGCGCCACTGCAGTCACACCGGTACTTATCCAAGTGCGTGCCCCCGAATTAAGCATAACAAAAGGTGTGCTATCTGCTGACCAAGGAACCATTTCACCGTTGCCTGCTGTTTTACCCGTCGATGGTAACTTAGTAGATGCTGATGCCAATGACACCGTTAGTTTTCAGATTACTGTGGAAAACGTTGGTGGAGCGCCAGCGCACCAGGTCAACATCACGGACGCCACTCCTGCAGGATTTTCTTCGTGTGCACTGGCTGCTGTGAACCCTGTAACTGACGGCACAGGAGCCGGGTTAACATTCACAGGGACTATTGATTCGGGTTTGTTGTTAGATAATCCCTTAGCAGCCAATGACGATAACCCAGCGGGTGGTGGTGCACCTTATGGTGCAGATACTGCATTAGTGACTTTGGACTGTGTTTTGGCAAACAATGTCGAATTCGGTCAGACCTATACCAATACGGCCAATGTGATTTACAGAGCACAGCCCGGAGCGACGCCATTTCCAAGTATCAGTGATGAGGCGACCGTCACCATAGCCGTTCCTTCAATGGCCAAAAGTCGGGTTTCCATAGCTCCCAATGTTGATGGTAATAATGGCACAGCCACTGTTGGTGAAACCATTGTTTATCAAGTGGTTATCACATTACCTGAAGGACAGGGAAGCGGTGCTCAATTGGTCGATCGATTAGATAATGGCCTCACATTTGAATCTTTTGATTCTATTGTTTCGAGTTCAGCTTTGGTGACGGCGGCACCCAATACTTTTGCTAACATTTTAGCCAATGCCACCGGTTTAAACACCAGAGATGCTGTTTTTGATTTTGGTACCATTACCAACAGTGGTAGCACAGGTGAAACAATCACCGTAACCTATACAGTATTGATTAATGATGTGTTGCCAGCCATTCAGGATGGCAGAAACAGAAACAATGATGCTGACTTTAATACCAGTCAAACCACAGTCTCTGACAGCGCACAAAATACGCGCATCCGTGAGCCGGCAGTCTCAGTTTCAAAATCGGTATTACCGACCAATGCCGACGCCGGTGATACCGTTACATATACAGTGGTTGTGACCAATACAGGTAACAGTCCGGCATTTGATGTGACCCTGACCGATCCATTGAGCGATCCTGATTTGACATTAGTTGCCACAACAGTAACCACAAGCGCTGGCACAGTGACCACTGGGAACACCTTGGGAGACACAACCGTTCAGGTTGATGTGGCATCAATTGCCATAGGTGGTTCTGTGACGGTTCAGTTCGATGCCCTGATCAGTGCCAGTGTTGAATCGGGTGATGTGATAAACAATACGGCCAGTGCGGTATTCAGCTCACTGCCAGGGAATGAACCTAATGAGCGCGAATATGGCCCTGTGGATGGTTCTGCCGCAGTCAGCATCAGCCCTGCTCAAATTGTTAAAGTCGTTTTACCAGCAACCAGTAATGAACAGAGTGATGGAACGGTTGCTTTGGGTAATGATCCAGCCTTGGTGGATTTAACCATTGGTGAGGAAGTGACGTTCAGAATCACTGCCACTTTGGCAGAAGGCGTTTCTCCCAGCGTCATCATCACTGACACCCTGCCAGGCAATGCAACAGGGCAAATGGAGGTGGTCAGTGCCAGTGTCATTTCTACAGGTACCTTGGTGGCTTCCAACCCAGCACCCGTTGCAAACATTGGTCCTGCCAATGTGGTGAGCTTTGACTTTGGATCAGTGACCAACGCTCCTGATGGTGTGGTTAATGATGATGATCGCATTGTTATAGAAGTCAGGGCTGTGGTGACCGATGATGTGGTGAATGCAGGTATTGAAACACTCACTAATAATGTATTGATCCAATACAACACCGGTTTGGATGTTTCAGGATCTGCGGATGTTGAAGTGGTAGAACCGGTTATGTCAGTTTCAAAAATTGGCTCAACCACAACAGCTGATGCTGGAGACACCATCACCTACACTGTAGTGATTTCTAACTCTGCGCCGGTTTCCAGTGCCCGGGCGTTTGAAGTTGATTTTTCTGATAACTTGCCTGCGGGCGTGACGTTCAGTGGCAACTTAACCCATGTTTCAGGTGTGGCTCCAGATTTGGGTAGCTTGATGCACAATGCGGGAGTGATTTCAGCGACTTGGGCGACCATTCCACTGGGTGGAACTTCAACCATCAGTTATGATGTTGTGGTTGAGAATGCGGTGGTTCCTGAGCAATTGATTCAAAACACTGCCAACATCAACTGGTCATCCATGCCAGGTAATCCAGCAGAAGAACGTGATGGCATGGCATCAGATAATCACGATGTAACGGTCACAGCAAGCGGTTTAGAAAAAGTGGTGTTTGATACCAGTTTGTCGAGTACCGGAACTGCCATTTCTGGGCCGGAAGATGATGTGACTATCGGTGAAGAGGTGACTTATCGAATCACTTTGACTTTACCTGAAGGCACTACACCAGCCGCCACTTTGGTAGATCAATTGCCCAATTCGGTGGCAATCATGGACGTGGTCAGCTCAGAAATTATTTCTGTTGGCGGTATCACAGGTCCAGGTATTTCAGTTGGTTTGGCGGGTGTCGCATCAGATTCTGCACCAGCTGATGGTTATGATGATGTGGTAACCTGGAACTTAGGCGATTTGTTCAATGCTCCAGATGGTGTTGCCAATAGCGATGACCAAATAGTTTTTGAAGTGGTTGCTGTGGTAGTTGATGAACCGGTGAATCAGACATTGATTGATGATGTCACCAATAA
>JAUIHY010000135.1 GCA_030432115.1 Gammaproteobacteria bacterium
CCACTCATTAGCAAAAGCATTGCCTGCATTTTATATTTTTTTGTTGATTGGCTTGGTGATTGCGGCTCTGATGAAAAGTGGAACCATTGCTGCTTTGATTTATTATGGTTTATCTTGGCTTACACCTGAGTTGTTTTTGCCCATAGGTTTTGTCTTGTGTGCATTGATGTCATTGGCTACAGGTACTTCATGGGGTACAGTGGGTACTTTGGGGTTGGTTTTTATGGGTATGGCTGAGGCCATGGCCGTGCCTTTGTATTGGGTGGCGGGTATGGTTATTTCTGGTGCCACTTTTGGTGACAAGATGTCGCCCATATCGGACACCACCAATTTGGCTGCCATGAGCTCAGGTGTGGGCTTGTATCAACACATTGGCTCAATGCTGTACACCACCATACCGACATTTGTTATGGTGTTTGTGGTTTTTGGGGTGGTGGGCTCAGGTTTTGATGCCACTACAGTGGCGAACAATGCAGTGGTGGAGTTGAAAGAAGCTTTGGCCGCATCATTTTATTTATCTCCGTGGTTGACCATGTTGCCGATCATCGTGTTGTTTTTACTCAGTGTATTGCGTTTTTCACCTGAGGTGACCATGGTGGCAGCCGTGTTGGTGGCCATGGTGGTGGCGGTGGCGTTTCAGCCAGTTGAGTTTGCACAGTTTTGCCAGGCATTGTGGCAAAATGAACCTGCTCAAACAGGTCATGTCGCATTGGATAAATTATTGGGTCGAGGTGGCTTGTACAGTATGGCGTGGACTTTGATTCTGGCGATATTGGCCATGGCTTTGGGAGGGGTTTTACATGGGGCAGGATTCCTTGGCTCATTGCTCTTTACAATGATAGAAAAAATCAAAAAAGCAGCCCATTTGGTCTGCATCACTACTGTGACTGCATTGATGTCAATTTTGGCCTTGAGTGAAGGCTATGTGGCCATTATCTTAAATGGACAATTGTTTGGTCGGGCCTATGATAAATTGAACATCAATCGTAAAGTGCTGTCTCGTTCACTGGAAGAAGGGGTGACCTTGACCGCTGGTTTAATCCCTTGGTCTGTTGCGGGTGCATTTTATGCTGGTGTTTTGGATGTGGCTGTGTGGGAATATGCACCTTATGCCATTTTGAATTGGCTGAATCCATTGGTGGGTGTACTTTTTGCCTATTTGGGTATTGGAATGTTTAAGCGAAATTTGGAAGATGCTTAAATCGGTGCTAATATGTGCCGCCAATAATAAAAAACATCCGAGGGAACCATGAAACCAATCCAATTTGCATTGGCAGTACTTTGTTGTGCCAATATTCAAGCCGCTGATGTGGCCGCTACCATTCATGGTGGTGCCATGACTGCGCCAAGTGATGCATTCACAGAAGCTGATCATTTCAGGCACAAACAACAATATTTATCAGCCCGTGATAATTTGATCAGCCAAGGCAAACTGTCCATCAATCGAGGTGCTTTTCAACCTCAATTTATTATTCCAATAAAGAGTACAACGACTGACCCTGGATTTTATGGCATCAGTAATTATGTCGATCAAGATCCATTGTTTAATAACAACATTGAGGATTATTATTGTGAATCAAGAACCTATGATTTAAGTAATTACAACCACCAAGGCATCGATTTTTTTACCTGGCCGTATGCTTGGCACAAAATGGACAATAATGAAGTGGGTGTGGTGGCTGCAGCTGATGGGGTCATCACAGAAAAGATTGACAACAACTCAGATCGTAATTGTGATTTTTCCGACCCCAATTGGAATGCGGTTTATATCACCTATGGTGACGGCTCTTATTCATATTATGGTCATTTAAAAAAAGGCTCATTAACCAATAAACCGGAAGGTGCATCAGTTGTGGCTGGAGAATATTTGGGCGTGGTGGGGAGCTCAGGTAGTTCTACTGGACCACATTTGCATTTTGAAACCTATGACAGCGAAGGCAATTTGATTGAACCATTCCTTGGCCAATGTAATCGCATGAATAATGTCACATGGTGGTTGAATCAAGAAGCGTATCGAGCATCTCAAATCAATCAATTGGCCACCCATGATGTGGCGCCTGCTTTTCCTAACTGTCCACAAAGTGGAATATCGGTTGACACGCCGAATTACCAAGATGATTTCAGCCCAGGTGATATGGTGTATTTGGCGGCTTATTATCGGGACCAAGAAATGGGTCAGTTATCGACATACCATGTGCTGAAACCTGATGGCAGCCCTTTTGTTTCTTCATGGGATCATAATTCACCCGACACCTACAATGCTTCATATTGGTATTGGAATGTTGAGTTGCCCAATGATGCAACGCCAGGTGCGTGGACTTTTCGGGTCAATTACAACTTAGAAACCTATGAGCATGTGTTTTATGTCGGCGACTTGATTTTTAAAGCTGATTTTGAAGACTGAAAAATAGACAAGGTACAGCAAATCAGTTATTTTGCACTGATTTGCTGTTGTTTTCTTAAGCGGCTTGTTCCGGCCAATTCTGCTGCCTCTACCACCACCATCAAAGCCTTGGGGTCGATATTAAGCACCAGTTCTCTTAAGTGGGGGATTCGCCTGATGCCCACCACTACAAATAAAATGCTTTTATCTAAATCATGTGTCAAGTTTTGACCTGACAGTATGGTGCCATCTCGGCCCATTTCTTTTTTGATGGCCACACCAATGGCTTCATTGTGGGGTGAGACAATGTGTATGAACTTTTCCCCTACGGCCCCTGTCAGCATGCGGTCAATCAAGCGGGCAGTGATATAGATGCTGATCATACTCCATAAGACCTTTTCCAAATCTTGAAAAATTAATCCTACAGCCAATAAAATCAGGGTGTCCATTACCAGCACTATTTGGGCTGGTTTGAAATGACTGTATTGTGACAAAATTCGAGCCACGATGGTGGTGCCACCTGCTGATGCCCGGCCTTGAAGCACCAAACCCACACCCACGCCAGCGATGATACCACCATACAAAGTAGAAAGCAGCAGGCTGTTGATGATTGGAAATGAAACCATCATCGGGAGATAATCCACTGCAACTGCTGTTAACACCATGGAAGCAATGCTTCTGAGGGCAAAACCCATGTCGATAAAGGTCCATCCTGCCATCAATAAAGGGATGTTGATGGCCAGCATGGCTTGGCCAACCGTCAGAGGCGTCAGCATGTGCAACAGAATGCCCATGCCTGGTGTGCCACCAGTGACAATTTCTGCTGGTAACAGAAAAAATGCTATAGCCACAGCCATCAAAAATGAACCTATAATGATGCGAAGACTGTGTTTTAATTCAGCCTTGAAATTCATGATTTCTCTTTATCCCACAAACGCATCAATCCTTGTTGTGCCGTTGAGGCGACCAATTCACCTTTGATGTTAAACACATGGCCAGTGGCAAAGCCGCGAGATTCAGAAGCACTGGGGCTGTCACAGTCATAAAGCAACCAATCGTCAATTTTGAAGGGACGATGGAACCACATGGCATGATCCAAACTGGCAAATTGCAGCTTGGGATCTAAATAGGAAATCCCGTGGGGTAAAGTGGCAGTAGACACAAGGTGAAAGTCAGACACAAATGTAAGCAAGGTGCGATGTAAAGGTTGTGGTTTTCCCAAAGGTGCGCGGGCTTTGAACCAGATCCTTTTGATGGGTTCTTTGGCTTGCTCGTCAAAGGGGTCCACATCATTGACAAAGCGAAACTCAAAAGGTCCTTGGGTGGTGAGTGTGCGTCGCATTCTTGGTGATAATTGTTTGATTTTATCACCGGGTATCAATGTTTTTTCAGTGAGTTCATCTGGCAAGGGCACGGACGGCATGGTCTTTTGGTGTTCAAAGCCGGCTTCCAATCGTTGGAATGAGCATGACAAGATCAGGATGGGTTTGCCATTTTGAATGGCTGAAACTCGGCGGTTACTGAAAGTTCTCCCGTCCCGCGCACGCTCCACTTCATAAACCACAGGCTTGTTGCAATCACCTTCTCGCAGAAAATATGCGTGCAGAGAGTGCACTTCCTGACCTTCGGTGGTCAAGTAAGCGGCTTGTAATGCTTGAGCCAAGGCTTGGCCACCAAAAATTCGGCCGGTACCAATATCCAGCGATTGGCCGCGAAATAAATTATGTTCTAAAGGCTCTAAATCAAAATAGGTAAGCAGTTTATCTAAATCATTCATGTTTGTTTTGGGCATTGCTGCCGATGTTGATGAGTGTGGTGTTTTGCATCACGGTATCCCAGGGAAATAATGGGCCGGGATCAATTTTTCGTTGTACTTTTTTGTTTGGGTTGTCACTGGAAGCCACTGTTCGCTTGTCCAAATCTTCGTGTCCAACAATGTGTTTAAGGTTTGGGTACTGCAAACACAACTGATTGATCAATGTCGTCAGTGCTTTAATCTGAACTTGAGGATAGCTTTCCTTGGGAGTTTGTTGCTGGCTGTGAAACCAATTTGGAAACCTGCCTGTGTTAACCAATTCAATGCCGATGCTGTTTTGGTTGTGACCTGCGACATGGTGGGCGATGAATTCTGGTGAAACCCAACAATGAATTTCACCACCGCTGTCAATATAGTAATGGCCAGAATTTCCAGTGCCACTTGGGTATAATATGCGTTCTCCGTATTCACGGGCAGTGGCCAAGTCAGGTAGCTCTGTGCAATGAATCACCAACAGCTCAATTTCTTGGCTTGTTCTTTTTTCTAGCAAAGCTTGATAGGGCAATGGGTTTGAAGTGAATTTCATGTGTTTGGCGGTGCCAATTTCAGCGACCAAAATAAAAGCCCATTCTAACAAAGCCAGATGCCGATAAAAAGCACTAAAATCATTGCATTGGTGATACAAAATCAGTAGAATTCGCCGGCTATGGCTAAATCACTACCCGATTCGATTGATATTGTAACTGCCATAAGGAAATCGTGGCTGCTTTCGGGCGCTGTTTTGTTATCCGATTTTGACCGACTGCCAGCGCATTTGGTTAAATTAGATGATCAGGAAGTCAAATATGAAATGGCTTTTGAACCATCGGCTGACATCATGGGCCTGGCGCACATAACAATCGAATCTAAAATTGAATTGATTTGTCAAAGAAGCTTGGAGCATTTTGACTTTAAAGTGAAAGTAAATAAAACCATTGGTTTTATCAATCGTGTTGAAGATGAGGACAAATTATTAGGTGGTGTGGCTCCTTCCTGGGTGGATGGTGACACAGTGAATCCTAAGTCTTTGTTAGAAGATGAGTTGCTTTTGGTGATTCCTGAGTTTCCTGTGAAACCGGGCGCCACCATCAAGTCAGAATATTTGGCAGATGAAGAAGAACATGAAACAGCAGAAGAGACACACAATCCCTTTGCTGTATTGAAAGATTTAAAATAAGTTTGGAGAAGCAAAATGGCAGTACAAAAAAGCCGCAAAACACCTTCTAAAAGAGGTATGAGACGTGGACATGACAGCTTGAAAACGCGCACATTGTCTATCGAACCAGAAACTGGTGAAACACATTTGCGTCACCACGTAAGCCCAGAAGGCTTTTACCGTGGTCGTGAAGTGATTCAGTTTGAAGAGACTGTTGAAGAAGGCGAAGAATAATTGAAAAGAGTGACTCACTCTTTACAATTTTTGATGAAAGGGCGAAGTGTTAAACTTGGCCCTTTTTTATCTTTATGACAGATAAAAACTTAATTAATAAAACCTTGGCCATTGATCTGATGGGAGGGGACAAAGATCCTTTGCAGCGATTGGATGCAGTGACCCAGTTTGCCAAAAAGCACCGATCGGTGGCGTTTCAACTATTTGTTGATGAAGCCTTCTATCGTGCGCATGCTGATTTTTTCAAACATGATTCAAAACGCATTCATGTGGTAAAAACGCCGCAACAGGTGGTGATGGAAGACACGCCTTTTCAGGCTTTGAAAAACAAACGCGACAGTTCTTTGTCATTGGCAATCAAGTCAGTGGCAGATGGTGTCAGTGATGCCATTCTCACCGCTGGAAATACCGGTGCATTGGTTGCTTTTGCCAAAACTTGGTTAACACCGTGTGCAGACATTGAGCGTCCGGCTTTGGCCACTATATTGCCTGGCCAGCCAAAGCCCACTTTACTTCTTGATGTGGGTGCCACTTTGGATTATCGTGCCGATGATTTGTTTGATTTAGCACAACTGGGAGCCCAAGCGGCGCAAAAATTATTACACTGCGGTGACTCTCCAGAAGTGGCCTTGCTGAATGTGGGAACTGAACACATGAAGGGCAATGACACTGTGCAGCAGGCCGATCG